>CAYPYF010000187.1:0-1537 GCA_964414675.1 uncultured Dehalococcoidaceae bacterium | reverse complement strand
CCAGGGCGCGTACCTCTCCACGGAGGACCCGGAGGAGTTGATGGCCTGGTATCGGGTTCAGGCACGGGAGCGGGCCGACCAGACGCTGACAGAGGGCGTCGCTCCCGGTCCCCGCGAGGGTGACATCCTGGAGATCGTGCGGGCCGCGGAGGGCGCCGGCGAGGAGATCGACGCGGATGAGCTGCACGACCGCGACCGCCTCTTCCGCGACGCCGCCGCCCTCTGTATCCAACACCAGGGTGGTTCCACCTCTCTTCTCCAGCGGCGGCTGCGAGTCGGGTACGGCCGCGCCGCTCGCATCATCGACCAGCTCCACTCAGCTGGCATCCTCGGCCCCGCCGACGGATCCCGACCCCGCGAGGTCCTCGTGGACTTCATCCAGCTCGATCAGATGTACCCCGAGGAGTGATCCGGTCGGAATTCCCTCGCGTCGCGTGCGCCCCGGTCACCGACGCCGCGAGCGCACGACTCGCGGCGCGCCGATTGCCGGAACGACGCATGGCGCCACGGGTACGATCGCGTCCCTTGACGAACAGGCGGGTGTGCATGAAATACACGATTCCAGCCTTCGCGCTCCTGCTGCTCGCGGCGTGCGGCGATGAACCGCCGGCGGCGGACGACGGGCTTTCGGCCCCGACCGTCGGCGTGACCGACTCGGTCGTGCCGCCGGTCGCCATCGACCTGCCGCTCGACCTCGCGCCGGGGACGGAAACGCCCGCCTCGCCCGCGAACGGCGAGGTCCCGGCGTCCGGCGATGGACAGGCCGTTCCGCCTCCGCCAGTCACGCCAGCACCCGTGCCGCCCCCCGCTCCCGTGCCCGCCGGCACCGAGGCCGAGCAGATCATCCAGCGCGCCGAGCGCGCCTACGCGGAGCTCAGCTCGCTCGAGGCGGACTTCGCCCAGACGGTCGAGGTGACGCTCCTCTCGACCACGCAGCGCGGGCGTGGCAAGATCTATCATCGCAGTCCCGACCGTTTCCTGATGCGGTTCACCGAGCCCGCCGGCGACCTCATCGTCTCGGACGGCCGCTACGCGACAGCCTACTATCCGAGCACGGACTCGCTGATGGCGATGCGCATGCCGCTCGCGACCAGCGGCCAGCAGGTCGACCTTCACCGCGAATTCCTGAGCGACGCGACCCGGCGCTTCCAGGTCACGCTCGATGGGGCGGAGACCGTCACCGGCCGGCCCACGCATGCGCTGACGCTGAGGCCGCGAGGGTCATCCCCCTATCGAAGTGTCCGCGTCTGGGTCGACACGGGTGACTTCCTCGTCCGCCGGTTCGAGATCACGGAGCAGAACGAGAGCGTCCGAACGCTCGAGTTCAGCAACCTGCGTCCGAACGTACCGCTCTCCGACGACCTCTTCCGGTTCGAACCTCCGCGGGGCGTTCAGATCTACGAGCCCTGACGGCGGGGAGACCCGGGCGCCGGGATCGCCCGGCGCCTGGCCCCAGCCTCGCTTGCCCCTCGCCTTCCGCCGCCGGTACATTTGCCTCGACTTCAGCCCGGGAGCCGAGGATATCATGGCAAAGAAT
>CAYPYF010000186.1:0-1550 GCA_964414675.1 uncultured Dehalococcoidaceae bacterium | reverse complement strand
CATGAGCCCGATCGTCGCCTTGACGGCGAGATCATCCGATCGGGTGTTCCAGTACATGCCCTTCTCGCCGGCGCGCCCGAAGGGGGTTCGCATGCCGTCGATGAAGTAGACGTCCGAGGACTCGGCCACTCTGCCTCCAATAAAGTCGTGGGAATGGAGCCAGCCTAGAGAGCGCGGTTCTCCGGCGCGGAACCGGGTGGCGGAATCCTACGAAGCGGCTTCCGGCGCCGACGAGAGGTCTTGCACGGATCCCACAAAGGCATCGGCGATCAACTGTGCAGTTTGGTCAATCTGCCACCGTCTGGCGCCGAGGGCCGCGAGAGAGTCGGCGACGGATGCCGCAGTCGCCGGATCCGGCGGCGTCCAGGCCACGCGTCGCAGCAGGTCGGGGGTCAGCAGGTTCTCGGTGGGCATCGTCAGCTCGCCCGCTCGCGCCTCGATGAGCGGGCGCACCGCCTTCAGACGGGCGTCCGCCCCGGGCGTGGGCAGACCGCAACCCCGAGGCGGAGGAAGCGTGTCGCCGCCGGTAGCGCGTTCCAGGGGGAGATCCCCGCTCGCGCGGCCGGCCTCGATCGCCGCCCACCAGCGATCGAGCTGCGTCCTGCTCGCACGGCCGTTGAACTCCTTGATCCCGGCCAGCTCCTGCTTGGACTTCGGGTCGGCGATCACGGCGGCCACGAGGGCGCGATCGGGCACGAGCCGGCCCGGCGCGACATCCTGGTCCTGCGCGAACTCCTCCCGTGCCGTCCACAGTGCACGCGCGACGGCGAGGGCTTTGCGCCCGCGCACCGTGTGCAGCCCGCTGAGGCGACGCCAGGGCTCGCCGCGCGCCGGCTTGGGCTCGCGCTCGAGCACCGCCTGGAACTCCTCGGCGGCGAACCCGGTCTTGCCCTGCTCGGCGAGTTCGGCCACCAGCACATCGCGCACGTCGACCAGGTGCTCGACATCGAGCGCGGCATACTCCAGCCAGGACTGCGGGAGTGGACGCGTCGACCAGTCGGAGGCCGAGTGCGCCTTCGCGAGGGCGATTCCCAGGGTGTCCTCCACGACGGCGCCCAGTCCCACGCGGTCGTGGCCGAGGAGCCGAGCCGCCAGCTCGGTGTCGAACAGCGAGGCCGGCCCGAGCGACAGCTCGCGCAGCGACGGCAGATCCTGACTGGCGGCGTGCAGGATCCACTCCTCGTCGCCGATCGCCTCCTGCAGGGTGCGGAAGTCGCCGATCGGTGGCGGGTCGAAGAGGAAGACGCCCGCTCCGCGGCGGTAGACCTGGATGAGGTAAGCCCGCTGCGAATAGCGGAAGCCGGACGCACGCTCCACGTCGACCGCGACGGGACCGTGTCCGGCCGCCAGCCGCGACGCGGCGTCGGCGAGGTCGGCGACGGCGTCGATCACCGCGTAATCAGCCACGCGTCGACCTGCGCGTTCCCAGCATCGCAACCCCTTCCGAGCCCGGCGGCAGCCCCGCGAGCATGCATACGAGCTCTGCCCATGCTTCCACGTGCGGGACCACGCTGCCTTCCGGCGTCCACGAGGCGCGCAGCTCGATCTGC
>CAYPYF010000185.1:0-1592 GCA_964414675.1 uncultured Dehalococcoidaceae bacterium | reverse complement strand
AGCTGTCGTCGCCGGACAGCACCACGAAGCCTTCTGGTCGATCTCGGGTGATGGTCATGATCTGCTCCAGGTTGGCGCTGGCCTCCTTCACACCGATGATGCGCTCATGCTCGGCGAGCCGGAGCAGCGTATCAGCGGCCACGTTGCAGGCCGTGCGTCCCGGCACGTTGTAGACGACGATGGGCAGTCCGCCCTCGTCGGCCACGGTGCGATAGTGGGCCTCGAGCATGCGCTGGTCGGGCTTGTTGTAGTAGGGCGCCACGACGAGCGCCGCGTCGGCCCCGAGGGAGGCCGCCCGCTGCGTGTAGCTGATCGCCGAGCGCGTGTCGTTGGAGCCGGTGCCCGCCACGACGGGCACGCGGCCGGCGAGGCCTCGGCGCCGCACGGTCTCGATGGTGAGCTCGATGATGCGCGCGTCCTCGTCGGCGGTCGTGGTCGGGGATTCGCCCGTCGTGCCACAGGGCACGAGGCCGTCGATGCCGGCGTCGAGCTGGCGCTCGACCATTCGGACGATGGCAGTCTCGTCGAGCTCAAGGCTCGGGGTGAAGGGGGTCACCAGGGCGGTGAACGCGCCTCGGAGCGTCGGTGTCGTGGTCATCGTGTCGGGTCCTTTCGTCGGTCAGTGTCGGTCGTTCGTCATGTGGTCTGTCAGGCGGCTCGCTCGCGGAGGAGGTCCGCGAATGTCGTGATGCCCGGTCGGAGGGGATGGTCGAGGAGCGTGTCCGCGGCGAGCAGGGCGCCGGCCACGTAGGCCGAGCGGTCGCGTGCCGTGAGGCTGATCTCGAGCGCCTCGCCGGGGCCGTCGAAGCCGAGGGTGTGCATCCCCGGGTGGCTCCCGGCGCGGAGCGCCACCACCTCGAGCACGTCGGGTTCCGGCGCAGCCGGCCCATCGGCCAGCCGCGCCTCGCGCTTGCCTCGGAGGTGAGGCAGGAGCCGGTCAGCCAATGCCAGCGCAGTGCCGGACGGCCGGTCGGCCTTCGTCCGTCGATGCTGCTCGAGGATCCACGGGTCGTACTCGGGGAAGGCGCCGAAGAGGCGCGCCGCCTCCTCCGCCAGTTGCGCGAAGAGCACCGCGCCGACGCTGTAGGTCGGGGCCACGATGGCGCTCGCTCCGTGCTCATCGAGTCGGGTCGCGAGGGCCCGGCCGATCTCGTCGTCGTCCGTCCAGCCGGTCGTACCGATGACGATGCGGCGGCAGCCCGCCCCGAGCGCGAGCTCGATGTGATCGAGGAGCGACGAGGCGTGGCTGAACTCGAAGGCGACTTCGAGCGGCGCCCAGGCGTCCGCCTCGGGCGACCCGGTGCTGCGCCCGACGACGGCCACGACCTCGTCGCTGCGCGCCGTCAGTGCGTCGGCGATGGCGCGGCCCATGTTGCCGGCTCCGGTGATGAGTGTTCGCATCGGTCGTCTCTTTCGTCCTCGTCTTCGGCGAGGCCGCTGGCTCCGAGCAAACAAAAAGACCGCAGACCCGCTTTCGGTGTCTGCGGCCCTCGGAGCCTTGCCTGGCGGCCCCGAGTCGGTCGTCCCGAACGAAGCCGCTAGGCCCGTGCCTCCAGGCAGGGCCGCATGGGCTTCTTCTTCAGGACGAGTCG
>CAYPYF010000184.1:0-1615 GCA_964414675.1 uncultured Dehalococcoidaceae bacterium | reverse complement strand
CCGTTCACCCGCTGAGCGCAGTCTCTTAAGAGTCCCCGCCTACGTTCAGTGCGGGCCCCGCACCGGGCCTGCCACCCGAAGCCCGTCCCGCGGGCCTCATTCCCCTGACACGTGAAGGATTCACACAGTGAAGATCTCCCGCATCGCCCAGGTGGGCGCTGTCGTCGCTATCGCGGCTCTCGCCCTCGCCGGCTGCGCTTCCAACGAGACCGGCGGCGACCCGTCGCCGTCCGAAGACGGCGGCACGACCCTCTCGGGCACGCTCGCCGGCGTCGGCGCTTCGGCGCAGGGCTCGGCGCAGACCGGTCTCATCGCCGCCTTCCAGACGGCGAACCCTGATGTCACGATCAACTACTCCCCCGACGGCTCGGGCGCCGGTCGCGAGGCCTTCATCGGCGGCGGCGCGAACTTCGCCGGCTCCGACCGCGCGTTCCGCACCAGCGAGCTGGAGGAGAGCACGTTCGCCGCGTGCGCCCCCGACAGCGGCGTCGTCGAGCTCCCGCTCTACATCTCGCCGATCGCGATCATCTACAACCTCGAGGGCGTCGACGCGCTCAACCTCGACGCCGAGACCACCGCGCGGATCTTCTCCGGCGAGATCACCTCGTGGGACGACCCGGCCATCGCCGCGCTCAACCCCGACGTGACGCTGCCCAGCGCAGTGCTCACCCCGGTGCACCGCGCCGACGACTCGGGCACGCAGGAGAACTTCACGGACTACCTGGCGCAGGCTGCGCCCGAGGTGTGGACGTGGGAGGCCGACGGCGAGTGGCCCGGCGACCTGGGCGGCGAGGCGGGTTCGCAGACGTCGGGTGTCGTCGACATCATCAACGGCGCCGCCGGCACGATCGGCTTCGTCGACCACTCCCGCTCGGCAGGCTTCGGCATCGCGTCCATCGCCGTCGGCGACGTGTTCGTGGAGCCCTCAGCGGAGTCGGCCGCCGCTGCCGTGGACGCCTCGCCGCTGGAGTCGGGTCGTGAGTCGTTCGACCTCGCGATCGAGATCGACCGCAACACGACCGCGGACGGCGCCTACCCCATCACGTTGATCAGCTACCTCATCGGGTGCGAGACTTACGCCGACCCCGCCATCGGCGAGCTCGTGAGCGCGTACTTCTCGTTCATCGCGAGCGAGGAGGGCCAGCAGGTCTCGGCGGAAGAGGCCGGCTCGGCTCCGATCTCGGCCGACCTGCGCACGCAGGTCGAGTCGGCGATCGCCGTCATCAACTAGCAGCTCCGAGGATCGGGCCCCGCTCTGCGGAGCGGGGCCCGATCCGCCCGGTCCTGCCACCCGAACCCAAGGAAGCCCGATATGTCCTCCTCCGCCGCGACAGCGGATAAAGCGCCGCAGCGGCCCGGCGACCGGGTCTTCTCCAGCACCGCCCTCACCGCCGGGATCATGATCCTGGTGACGCTCGCCGCGGTCGCGATCTTCCTCATCGTCCAGTCGCTCCCCGCCTTCGGCGCCACCAGCGCCGACGCCTCGATCCTGGGCAGCTCCGACAACTTCTGGGGCTACGTCGGCCCGCTCGTGTTCGGAACGGTCTGGGCCGCGTTCCTCGCGCTCCTGTTCGCCCTGCCGATCTCGATCGGGATCGCCCTGTTCATCACCCAC
>CAYPYF010000183.1:0-1677 GCA_964414675.1 uncultured Dehalococcoidaceae bacterium | reverse complement strand
GCTTCGTCCACATCTCCATACGCCGCGACCCGAACATCGTTCTTGGAAACGCGACCGCCGCCGAACAGCGCCGTTTCGCCGCGGTCCCCGGTGCGGGTGTAGATCTTCATGCGGCTGTCTCCGATTCGATCGCTCGGATCGCGGCGCCGCCGAGCGACCACTCGATCCAGAGAAGGCGTCGGAGCACCTTCCGGGGCGTCCATCGCTCTCCTTCGAGTTCGATTTCCCGGTCCCGGGCATCCACCGGCAGGTTCGTGAGCCGCTCGACGATGAGCGCCATCGCGGTGTCGAGCCGGGCGACCACGCGTTCGGGCACGAGGGCGAGAGGCGACGCGCCGAGGCGGGTGAGGACCCACCACTGCGCGCGCGCGAGCTCGTCGAGGACGACCCGTGCGTCAGGGCCGTCCTGCGTTCCCCGCGAGAGGTCCTGGTTCGAGGCGCGGCGGATGCGCGAGAGGAGCCGGCCGCGCAGCTCGCCGAGCAGCGCCAGCCCTCTCCGGATGTCAGCATCGGTGAGCGGCGCCAGGTCAGCCTGAAAGAGCACGTCGGACTCGCCGGACGACACCGCCGCTTCCGTCGTGATCCATTCATCGACGGCGATCTCGATCTCCTCGGAGGGCGGGGGCATCGGCTCGCCGACCGAGGCGAGCAGGTCGAGCCACCCGGGGAGGACGGTCTCGAACGCCCGGAGGGCATCGTCGGTGTCGCTCCCGGTGGCCGAGCAACCCGGGATCGTCAGCGCATGGACGTGGGTGTACCCGCTCGGGCCTTCCTCGAGACCGACCGGGACGCGGATCCAGGGGGAGACCGGGGGGCCGTTCATGGGGTCACCGTCGACTCGAGGAGCGTGAGCGTGCCGGCGTCGGCGTCGAGCGTGGCCTGGACGCCAAGGGGGATCGTCCAGGAGTCGGTGATGTGCCCGAACGGGAAGCCGTGGACCACGGGAACGCCGAGGTCGCCAAGGCGATCGTGGAGGACCTCGGTAACGCTGGGCAGGCGTTCGTCCTGCTCGTCGGGCCGCGCGCTGATCGCGCCGATCGCGATACCGGCGACTCCGTTCAAGGTGCCCGCCAGCCGAAGTTGCGTCAACATCCGGTCGACGCGGTAGAGGGGTTCACCCACCTCCTCGATCACGAGGATCGCGCCTGTCGCGGACAGCTCCGCGCACGTCCCGACGGTGGCGGCGAGCAGCGCGAGGTTTCCGCCCACGAGCCGCCCCGTCGCGGTGCCGCCCACAACGGTGATGGGCGGCGACTCGTCCAGCGTCGGAAGCTCGGGTGGGCCTCCGTCCTCCCGTTCCGTCACGGCCGCGAGTAGGCAGTCGCGTGAGAAATCGCTGAATACCTCGGTTCCCGGGTGCGGGCCGTGGAAGGATACCAGGCCTTCGCGCCGCATGAGCAGGTGGAGCGCCGTGTTGTCGCTGAAGCCGATCAGCGGGCGCGGGCGGGTGCACAGGGGTGCCAGCTCCAGCCTCTCGATGATCCGCATCGCGCCGTATCCGCCGCGCAGGCACCAGATCGCGTCGTTCTCGGTGGACCGGATCGCGGCGTCGAGGTCGGCGAAGCGCGCTTCATCGGGCGCGGCGAGGTAGCCGCTGCGCTCCCTGGCGGACTCCCCGGTAACCGGCGTCCATCCGAGCGCGCGCACCCTCTCCTCGGCGCGGTCGATCGCCTCGGG
>CAYPYF010000182.1:0-1678 GCA_964414675.1 uncultured Dehalococcoidaceae bacterium | reverse complement strand
CGCGGTGGAGCCGGGGAGGGGGCTGCCGTCGGCGCCACCTTCGCCGCCGAGGTAGCGGGAGGCGACGACGAGGCCGTCTTCGGCGGCGCGCTGGGCGGCGACGGCGGCGTCTTCGGCGCCGGGCTCGAGCTGGCTGGTGCTGAGGGCTTCCTGGGCGTCCTGCGCGCGTTCCATGTAGGCGCGGACGGCCTCGGGGGAGACGGTGTCGGGCTGCTTCTCGATGGAGTCGGCGACGCGGGCGGCGTTTTCCGTGAAGGCGTGGAGCTGGGCGCTGGACAGGCTCTGGCCGGACAGCGCGCGGCTCCGGAGGCCCTCCACGGCGAGGCCGAGGCGGTCGAGCTGCTGCTGCGTCTGGACGTGGGTGAGGTTCGCGACGGTGATGTTCGCGCCCTCGGGCGTCATGGTGTCGCTGCCACGGAGCGAGTCGAGGGCGGGACCGCCGAGGGTGGCGACGCTGAGGACGACGGCGGCGATGCCGGCGGCGGAGGCGACGACGATGCGGACGCGCTCGCGGAAGGGGATGGGGCGCTCGGCCTCGAGGGTGTGGAGGATGGCGTTGCGGGAACGTCCCTGGAAGGAGTGGAAGGCGCGGGTGGTGGTGGTGGCTTCGAAGGAGCGGTCGACGGCGCGGGCGGCGGCGATCATCGCGAAGAGCTCGGGGTCCTCGGCGGGGTCGAGGTCGAGGTCGTCGTCGGAGTCGAGGGCGGCGAGCGCGTCGTCGAGACGGCGGATCTCAGCGACCTCGGCGGGGTCGAGGGCGCGCTCGAGCGCCGCGTCGAGCGCGGAAGGCTCGTGCGGCTCGCCCAGTCCCGTCAGAAGTTCGCGTTCGCTCATTGGTTGCTAGTCGGCCTCGGTGGGGGCGTGCTCTGCCGTGATGGGCAGTTGTCTCGCCTCGACGAGGATCTCCTTCAGCTTCTTGACGCCCTTGTGCTGTAGCACTTTGACGTTCGTCTGGTTCTTATCGAGGGCTTCCGCCGTCTCGGCTACGGAGAGTCCGGAGCCGAAGCGGAGGAGGATGACCTCTCGCTGTGCCTGCGGCAGCTGTTCGACTGCCTGGAACACCTCATCGACTGTCATCGCGAGTTCGGCCATCTCCGCCGGCCCGCGACTTTCGTCCTGGATCCATTCGGGCACCTCGCCCGCCGTGGGGCGGGAGGCGGTGCGCCGGTAGTGGGAGACCACGTGGTTGCGAGCGATGCGGAAGATCCAGGCCCGGAACGGGCTGCGTTCTTCCCCACGCTCTCCCAACGGGAGTGGCCGCCACTCGAACCCGCCGACGGCTCGCATGACCTTGAGGAAGATCTCCTCGGTGAGGTCTTCCGCGTCGGTCTCGTTGCCGACGCGGGCGAGGCAGAAGCGATAGAGGGGCGCGACGTACGCGTCGTAGAGCCGCCCGATCGCCCGCTGGTCACCGCGTCCGGCACGCTCGACGAGCGTGCGTTCTTCGGCCACCGACAGGTCCGGCAGCGAGGATCCGCGTCTCAGTGCGCTGGGCAGAGGGTCGGCCATCGATGGCTGCTCCCGTGAGGCGCGTTCAGTGTAGGTCTGACCGCCCCTGGAGCGCTCTGCTGAGCACGTGCTGCGTTACGTCTCCCCGCTTGCAAGGGAGATAACGCACGAAGGGGCGAGGGGTTAACGGGGGTAGAACGCGGGGGCGTGGGATCTGGTTCCCGGGGGG
>CAYPYF010000181.1:0-1694 GCA_964414675.1 uncultured Dehalococcoidaceae bacterium | reverse complement strand
TGTAGGTCGAGTTCGCGTCGGCGTTGCCGACGTCGATGCTCGCGACGGACACGGTTGCGCCGTTGGCGGTCGAGGTGACGGTGTCGGCGGTCGCCGCAGCGTCGTCGTGCGTCACGGCGAGTGAGCCGTTCAGCAGGTTGAGCCCGTTGAAGCGCGTGCGGACGGAGATGTTGTCGATCTCCGAGCGCAGCGCCACCATCTCCTCGCCGATCGCGGTGCGGTCGGAAGACGAGAGCGTCGAGTTGCCGGACTGCACGGTGAGCTCGCGCAGACGCTGGAGGATCGAGTGCACCTCGTCCAGGGCGCCCTCGGCGGTCTGGAGCATCGAGACGCCGTCGAGGGCGTTCCGCTGGCCCTGCTGCATGCCGCGGACCTGCGCCCGCATCTTCTCGCTGATCGCGAGGCCGGCGGCGTCGTCCGCCGCGCGGTTGATGCGCAGGCCCGAAGACAGCTTCTCCAGGGTCTTGCTGGTCCGGGAGCTGGTGACACCCAGGTTCCGCTGGGCGTTCAGCGCTGCGACGTTGGTGTTGATGATGACTGCCATGTGCCGGTGGCCTCCTTAGCCGTGGCCCCTCTGCATCCCTGCCGAGGTGCTGCGCCCACATCGTGGACTGGTATGCGAGGAGAATCGGCCGGCACAGGGGTTACGCGATCAGGGGTTTCCCGCGGTCTGAAGGTGTCATGGAGTAAGGGTCAGGTCGCTCCGCGCTCCTCGCGGCCCAGCCACTCCGGCTCGGCGACGCCGGCACGGGCGTTGGCGACGCGCGCCATCGTGAAGAGGCAGTCCGACAGCCGGTTGAGGTACCGGATGACCGTGGGGGCGACCTCGGCATCCCGCGAGAGCGTCAGCACCCGCCGCTCCGCGCGGCGGCACACCGTGCGCGCGACGTGGAGGTGGCCGGAGGCGGGGGTGCCTCCCGGCAGGATGAACCGCACGAGGGGCTGCAGCTCGCCGTCCATCGCGTCGATCCAGCCCTCGAGCTTCGCGACATCCTCGTCAGTCACACGCGGGCCGACTGCCTGCCCCTTCGCGATCCGTGTCTCGAGGTCGGGCGTGGCGAGCTCGCCGCCGACGTCGAACAGGTCGGACTGCACGATCTGGAGCCATGCCTGCAGGTCCGGGTGGCTGAGCACCGCCGAGGCGACGCCGATCGTCGAGTTCAGTTCGTCGACGGTGCCGTACGCCTCCAGTCGTGGGTCGTCCTTGGAAACCCGCGGGCCACCGAAGAGGCCGGTCTGGCCGTCGTCCCCGGTACGGGTGTAGACGCGCATGTCACTCATCGACGGTCCTCTCGGGACGCCCTCGCGAGGGCGCCCGCCACATCAGTCGGCGAGCGGCCGCGCGGGCTCGAAGTCGAAGCGCTCGCCCTCGCGCCACGCGCCGGCCTGGTTGCCGTGGACGGGGATGCCGCCCTGCTTCAGCATCTGCGCCAGGTGCATCAGGTTCCACGTGGCGAAGGTGACGTTCCGGTTGGTGAAGTCATTCTCCGGCCCGCCGGAGTCCGGATCGAGGTAGGACGGCCCGGGCCCCGCCTCGCCGATCCAGCCGGCGTCCGCCTGCGGTGGGATGACATACCCGAGGTGCTGGAGGGAGTAGAGGATGTTCATCGCGCAGTGCTTCGCGCCGTCCTCGTTCCCGGTGATGATGCACCCACCCACACGGCCGTAGAAGATGTACTGGCCCTCCGCGTTCG
>CAYPYF010000180.1:385-1711 GCA_964414675.1 uncultured Dehalococcoidaceae bacterium | reverse complement strand
GAACGAGATCGGCGGCGACGGCGACATCCCGCACCACGGCATCGGGCGCTCGCGCCGGATGCAGGTGCCGCGTGCCGCCCTCCAGCACGAGGTGATGATCGAGGCCGTTGAGAACCACACGCCCGAGGTCGTCGTCATCGACGAGATCGGCACGGGCCAGGAAGCCGAGGCGGCCCGCACGATCGCCGAGCGCGGCGTGCAGCTCATCGGCACGGCGCACGGCACCTCGCTGTCCAACCTCATGCAGAACCCGACGCTGTCCGACCTCATCGGCGGTATCGAGTCTGTAACGCTCTCGGACGAGGAAGCGCGCCGCCGCGGCACGCAGAAGACGGTCCTCGAGCGTCGCGCCCCACCGACCTTCGACGTGCTCGTCGAGATCCAGTCGTTCCGCACGCTCGCCATCCACGAGGATGTCGCGCAGACCGTGGACGCCCTCCTGCGCGGCTACGAGGTGGAGGCGGAGATCCGCGTCGCGAACGACGAGGGCGAGGTGACGAAGGTGGAGCGCGTCCCCATGCGCACCACCCCGGAGGAGCCGCTGGAGCCCCGCCCGGAGGCGACCCGCACCCGCGAGGTGCAGGTGGCGCCGGGCGGCCCGGAGAAGCGCATCCTGCCGTTCGGTATCTCTCGTGGCCGCCTGGAGCAGGCGATCACGGAGACGCGGTCTGCGGCGCGCATCGTGGACTCCGTCCGCGACGCGGACGCGGTCCTGACGCTGCGGCCGTACTACCGCCGTCGCACCGGGCCGCTGAAGCAGGCGGAGGAACGAGGCATCCCGATCTACGTCCTCCGGAACAACTCGGCCCAGCAGATCGAGCGCCAGCTCCTCGCCTTCCGTGGCGAGGGTGGGCGCGAGGATCCGACCACGCTGGCGCTGCGGGAAGCGGAGGATGCCGTCGCGGAGATCACCTTTCGAGGAGCCGCGTCGGTAGAACTCGCCCCCGCCACCGCCTACGTCCGGCGGCTCCAGCACGAACTCGCCCAGCGGCACGGCCTCGGCTCCGTGTCGAAGGGTCGCGAGCCGTTCCGCCGCGTCGCCGTCGTCCGCGAGAGCACCCCGCCGAGCCGCGGGCTACCGTGGCGTGACGACGACTAGCGGAGCAACGGACGCCTGTTGACTGACGAATCACGCGGCGTCTTCGTCGTCCTGGAGGGCGGCGAGGGCGCCGGGAAGTCCACCCAGATCGCGGCACTCGCGCGGATGCTCGGACGTGATGGCCGCGAGGTCGTCACGTGCCGGGAACCCGGTGGCACGGCCATCGGCGAGCGGCTGCGCACCGCGCTGTTCGCGACCACCGACGACGACGTGCCCCCGACTCCCGA
>CAYPYF010000180.1:0-375 GCA_964414675.1 uncultured Dehalococcoidaceae bacterium | reverse complement strand
CGCCCAGCTCGTGGAGGAGGTCATCCGCCCCGCCCTCGACCGCGGCGCCATCGTCCTCTGCGACCGTTTCACCGGTTCCACAGTGGCGTACCAGCATTACGGCCGAGGCGTCCCGCGCGACGTGGTGAACGCCGCCAACAGCGTCGCCACGGGCGGCCTCCGCCCGGACCTCGTGGTGCTGCTCATGCTCGAGCCCGAGCAGGGCTTCCAGCGCACCGGTAAGGGCCGCGACTACCTCGAACGCGCCGGGATCGAGTTCCACCGTGCCGTGGCGAGGGGCTTCCTCGAACAGGCCGCCGCCGACCCTGACCGCTGGCTCGTCCTGGACGCGTCGAAGCAGGAGATGCAGATCACGCACGCCATCCTCGAACACCG
>CAYPYF010000179.1:0-1723 GCA_964414675.1 uncultured Dehalococcoidaceae bacterium | reverse complement strand
CTCGGCGCCGTCGTCGGTGACGAAGACCTCGCCGTGCTGGTACGGGGACATCGTGCCGGGGTCGACGTTGATGTAGGGGTCGAGCTTGAGGATGGAGACGGTGAGTCCCCGGGCCTTGAGGATGCGGCCCAATGAAGCGGTGACGATGCCCTTCCCCACTGAGGAGACGACACCGCCTGTAACGAAGACGAATTTGGCCATGTGAGATCACTCGGGTCGGGGGGAGAGCCCGGTTTCGACAATCGTACCCGGTGGTCCTCGGGCGTGTCGAACCGAGGGGGTGCGGCAGCACCGGAAGTGCGGGAGGTCCGCCTCGGAAGGTGGTTGGGCGAGCGAGGGGCGGTGATCCTGGGGACAGGGGCAGTCCCCCACCCGATCCCTCCCCCATAAAGGGGGAGGGATCGGAGAAGAGGGGGTCGGAGGGGAGGGGGTAGAGGTGGATATGAGGCAGAATCTCCCCTGAGGGGGACGCCCTCGGCGGGGTGAGGGGCGAGATTGGGGTGGCAGTGGAGGAGCCGAAGATGGCTGCAATCCCGATCTATCCCGCGCGGCAGCGGTTGCCCGGCGGCTGGCAGTGGCTGTCGCCGCTGGGGAGCCGGTGGACGTACACGCGGCTCGCCTATCTCCTGATCTCGTTTCCGCTGGGCGTCATGTACTTCGTCGCGCTGGTGGCGGGGCTGGCGGCGGGCGGGGCGCTGGCGTGGACGCTGGTGGGGGTGGCGATCCTGATCATGGTGGTGCTGGGGTCGAGGTGGGCCGGGGACCTCGAGGCGCTGTTGCATCGCCACCTGACGGGGATCGAGATCCGGCGGCCACCGACCTGGTACGACCGTGACGTGCCGCTGCGCGACCAGGCGCGGCAGGTGCTGTTCGACCCTTCGACGTGGACGGGGCTGGTCTATCTGTTCTCGCGGTTCCCGCTGGGGATCGCGGCACTCGTGAGCACGCTGGTGGGGCTGCTCGTGCCGCTGACGCTGGTGTTCGCGCCGCTGACGTACCAGATGTACGACATCTGGGGTGACCAGCACGCCTGGCTGGAGATCCTGGGCTGGGAGATCGACACGGCCGTGGAGGCGTGGGCAGTGGTGCCCCTGGGGATCGTCGGGTTCTTCATCGCGCTGCACCTGTTGAATCTGGAGGCGTGGCTCGTCGGGCGGTGGGCGAAGCTGATGCTGGGGTCGCGGGCGCGAGACATTCCGCCGCCGCCGGCGCTGCTGATGGATGCAGACGCCCCGGCGCTGCCTGCCTCGGGGGTGACGCACCCGCTGATCGCGACGCTGACGCCTCGGGAGCGTGAGGTGCTGTTGCTGATCGCTCGGGGGTATTCGAACGCGGAGATCGCGGAGTCGTTCGTGGTGTCCGAGGGGACGGTGAAGACGCATGTGAAGCGCATCCTGGCGAAGCTGGAGGTGCGGGATCGGACGCAGGCGGCGGTGTTCGCGTTTGATTCAGGGTTTGTGACGCCGGAGTCGGCTTCGGAGCCTGAGCCTCGATAGGGTCGGGTCGGGCTGCGTCGGGCTGCTTGCGAGGTGTCGGGGAGCCTCGTGAGGTTCGTTGGCCTCCCCGGCCCCCTCCCCAGGAGGGATGGGGCTTTTCGGATCCTGCTTTGGGGGTCTGTGCCGAGGGGCTGGGTGAACCTCGGAGGGGTGGTGCGCGATGCGGTGGCGCGTTGGCCCTCTCCCCAACCCTCCCCCAGAGGGGGAGGGGGCCGGAGTCTCGGGGG
>CAYPYF010000178.1:0-1749 GCA_964414675.1 uncultured Dehalococcoidaceae bacterium | reverse complement strand
CCTACCCCTGTGTCTCGCCCGCCTTCCGCATCTCCTCCGCCGCCCGGTCCAGGATCTCCCGCAGCCGCGCGGCGGCGTCCGGGTCATTGGCCACGCGCTTCGCCTGATCGAAGCTCTCGCGCGCCAGCGCCATGAACGAGCGAGTGACGCTCTCCACCTCTCCCCCCGCGAACCGCCCCGCGAACTCCGACACCCGGTCCATCACGTCGTCGACACGCTCGGAGTGCTTCTCCAGGAACTCCCGGCCGGCGTCGGTGATCGTGTAGACGCGCCGGCCCTCCAGCTCCTCGGACGTCACGTATCCCTGATCCTGGAGAAGCTGGAGCACCGGATACACGGACCCCGCGCTCGCCGCGTACCACCCGCGCGAACGCTCCTCGAGCGCCTGCATCACCTCGTAGCCGTGCATTGGCTTGCGGAGCAGGAGCTTGAGGATCACGTACTTCAGGTCGCCGCGGTCGAAGATGCGACCCCGGCCGCCGCCCCGATGCCGCCGCCCCTCGCCGCGTCCCCGCTTGAACCCCGGCGGCGGTCCCCATCCCGCCCCGCCCCACGACGCCCACGCGGCGCCCCAGTCGTCACCACTTCCTCGATTGCACATGGATTTCATCTCTCCAGGATTTTCAGGATCCAACAGCGTTACCGATATATCGATAATAGCCGATATATCGCGATCGTCAAGGGCGTCCAGGGTGACTCTGGCCCGGCGTTCCGTTCGCGGAAGGGGGGATGGTGGGGGGTGGTGGGGAATGAAGAAGCCCGACGCGTGCACCTCGTCGGTGCACGGTCGGGCGTCACTTCCCGCCAGTTTGCTTCCCCGACCCGCCTTCTACCGGAAGCTCACCGAGGCGGTGGGGTTACCAGGCAGTCCATCGTATTGCAGCGTGATCGTCTGCCCGGCCTCCGGAACCAGGAGGGAGCCGAACGAGCCGAGGCTGAGATAGTCGCCCGGCTGAACGCGGGCGCCCGTCCCCAGGAGCCAGAGCACGCTGTTGAGGGGATGGCCGAGAATCGCGCTCCCCGGCGCAACCATCAGCTCCGCGCCGGTCTGGTCGACCAGCTTCACGGTCATCTCGCCGAGCGCCTGGAGGAACTCGGGGGTCTGCTGGACGGGCATCGGAACGCCGAGCACGCCGCTCCGGGCCGCCACGTTGATCGCGGTCAGCACGACGCCATCCAGCGTTTCCCCTTCGGCCACGCTGAGGTCCGGCATTTCGATGAAGGGGATGATCTCCGACACGTTGGCGAGCACCTCCTCGATGGTGGTGGCTTCGTTGATCGCCTCGTTCCCGACCACGAGGATCATGTCCGCCTCGAAGCGAAGACGGGCGCCGAGGGTCGTCGGCACTTCCGCCCCGCTCTCGAGAAGCGTCCCACCGAGGAGAACACCGCGGACCGGCTCGGTGGCGCCGAACGTCTCCTGCGCGGGGGCGCTGGTCAGGCCGGCCTTGTAGCCGACCACGGGGCCGAGGGTCGGGATGAGGCGCTCCACGATCTTGCCCTGGGAGCAGTAGGCGTCGTCGAGCGTTCCGCCGGCGGCAAGGGGCATCGCCGGTCGGGCGGCGCGCCAGTCGGCGAGGTAGCTTTCGATCTCCGCATCGCTCGGACAGCCGGCCGCTTCGGTCCGTTCGACGACCGCGCCGGCGTCGGCCGAGTCGGAGGCACAGGCGCCCACTGCGGCCGCCATGACCGCCAGGGGTACCAGGCGAATCGTCATATTCCGCAACGAGAAACTCATACCAACTCCCG
>CAYPYF010000177.1:0-1873 GCA_964414675.1 uncultured Dehalococcoidaceae bacterium | reverse complement strand
GAAGGCCGCGCCATGGCGAGGACAGAGGATGCGCCCGCGCCGGAGCCGGCCTTCGCCCAGCGGTCCGCCGTCGTGCGTGCAGATGTTGTCGATCGCGTAGAGCTCCCCGTCGATGTTGGAGAGGGCCAGCGAGCGCTCCGCGCAGTCCACCACGCGGACCTCGCCTTCCGGCACGTCCGACGCGGCGGCTACTCGTTCTCGGCTCACAGGCACCTCATCCAACGCTCGTACTCGGGCCAGGTCGCGTCCCGGTTAGACCTCGGCGACGGCCAGCTTCCGCTCGACCTCGAGGGCGACCTCCTCGCGGAGGGCCTCGTCACCGATGTCGTCGACCACGGAGTTGAAGAACCCCGCGACCAGCAGCTTCAGCGCCTGCCGGCGGTCGAGACCGCGGCTCTGGAGGTAGAAGAACGCCTCCTGGTCCACCGGGCCCACAGTCGCACCGTGGCCGCAGCGGATCACGTCGTTCGTCAGGATCTCCAGCACGGGGTCGGAGTCCGCCTTCGCGTGGGCGGAGAGCAGGAGGTTGCGATTCGCCTGCTCGGCGGACGCCCCCAGCCCGGTCTCCTCGACGCGCGTGACGCCGTAGTAGATGGACCGCGAGGCTCCCGCGAGCGCCGTCTTGATCTGCACGTCGGACTGCGTCTTCGCGCCCACGTGGTCCTGCAGCGTCACGAAGTCGAACTGCTGGTCGCCGTCGCCCAGGGCGACGCCGCGGATGCGAGCCTGCGAGCCCTCGCCTTCGAGGATGCCCTCCAGCGTCTGCTTCACGAGCGACCCGCCGATGGCGAGCGTCGCGATCTTGACGTTGGCGCCGCGGTCGGTCTTCGCACGCACGGTGGTGAACTCGCGCGTCGCGCGGCCCCAGTCCACGTGGAACACCAGGTTCACGTTGGAGTCGGCGCCCGCGAAGATCTCGACGACCTGCGAGGCGAGCAGGTCCGCGTCGCCGGAGTGGCAGCGGACCAGCACGGTCACCTCGGTCGCCGCTTCGGCTACCACCAGCAGCCGCGGGAACACGGCGCCGCTTGACGCAGTCAGCGTGACTGTCACCGGCTCCGCGAACGCCTGGCTGCGCGGCACGTACACGAACGCGCCCTGCCGCCACTGCGCGGAGTTTGCCGCGATGAACTTGCCCTCGGTCGCCGGCACGAGCGCACCGAGGTGCGCCTCCACGATCGGCCCGAGTTTCGGATCACCGGCAGCCGCGGCCAGCGAGCCAGCGAAGCCACCGGCCGGCGCGGTCCCGACGATCTCGGGCGTGAAGCCCTCATCGGACGCGTAGCCGTCGATCACGAGGCTCGTGACGTCCGTGTACTTCCACGGGCGCAACTTCGGCGTCGGCATCGGGAGCGCCTCGAAGGCGCGCGCGGACTCCGCACGCTTCTCCGTGAGCCAGCCTGGCTCGCCTCGGCCGGTCGAGGCAGCGACGACCGCCGCCTCGCCGTAGGTCTGGGTCTCGCTCTGGGTTCGGGTCGTGTCGGCCATTAGCCCACCGAGCCTTCCATCTGGAGTTCGATCAGGCGGTTGAGCTCGATCGCGTACTCCATCGGGAGTTCCTTCACGATCGGCTCGACGAAGCCGTTGACGACCATTTTCGCCGCGGACTCCTCGTCGATGCCTCGCGACATCAGGTAGAAGAGCTGGTCCTCGCCGAGCTTCGAGACCGAGGCCTCGTGCCCGATGTTCACTCGCTCCTCGTCGATCTCCATCGTCGGGTAGGTGTCAGAACGGGAGATCCCGTCCAGCAGCAGCGCGTCACAGCGCACCGTGGACGAGGAGTTCTCCGCGCCCTCGTAGACCTTCAGCAGGCCCCGGTAGGAGGTGCGGCCATTCCCGCGGGAGACGGACTTGGAGACGATGGCGCTGGTGG
>CAYPYF010000176.1:0-1970 GCA_964414675.1 uncultured Dehalococcoidaceae bacterium | reverse complement strand
GGCGTCGGGGGCGGGTGCGCCGCTATTCGGCTACCTGATCGACTCGGGGCTGGAGGCGCGCGAGGTGTGGTGGGTGTCGTTCGTTGCGTTCGCGATCGCGGCGGTGCTGGTGCTGGCGGCGCGGCCGCCGAGGCGACAGCGGGTGGCCTCGGTCGGTGCGGGTGTGTCGGAGGGGGAGTTGGGGGCGGTGGCTTCGTAGGGGGTGCGGTGGGGGCAGGAGACCCTCACCCCAGCCCTCTCCCCGTGTGGGGAGAGGGGGCCGGATCCGGAGGGGGCGTGGTGATGCGTGGGCGTCGAAGGGGTTGCGATCGGGAGGCTAGGGTCGCGGGGAGGCGCCTGGGGAGAGGAAGCAGCTCCACTGGCTGCCGCCGTGGCCGTCTGTGACGGTCACGATCCAGTCGCCGGCTCTCGGGAGGACGGGCTGGGTGATGTGTTGGAACTCGAAGCCGTCCTCGTCGTCCCCGTCGTATGGGGTGTAGGCGTTCGGACGGGGAGCCTCGTAGACGTAGGTGTGCTGTGGGGCATCGACGAACGAGGCGGTGAGTCGCAGTCCGAGGAGTGGGGTGTCCTCCCAGCGTTCCATCTCGTCGTAGTCGACGGGCTGGGTGACCGGGATGAGGAAGACGCGATTCGACGGGGCGTTCGGGTCGCCGTTGAACAGGAAGTTCGCCCCCCAGAGGAGCCACTCGCCGGACCGGACGATGCTGAGACCATCGGTGTCGATGCATGAGCGGGCGGAACTGCCGTCGGGGACTTCGTACGTTCCGCTCCCATCGAACCGAGCGGTAACGCGATCGGGCGGGGGTGACGAGGGGTAGGTGGCACCGGTCTGCTCCGCTTCGGACACGCTCGTTATCAGTCCGTAGGCGGCTGGTGGTTCGGGTGCGTCGAGGATGAAGCAGCCCCACTGAGGGCCGGCGTTGGCGACGACCAGCCATCGGCCTTCCTCGGGGAGGACGAACGAGGGAGAGAAGTGGCCCTCCAGCAGGTTCCAATCGCGCTGGTACTCGTGGATGAGAGTCGTGGGCTGCGCCTGGTCGAGTCCATCGATGGGTATGGCTCTGAGGAAGAGGCGTTCCGTGCTCTCGTGGGCCGTGAGGGCGAACCGGTGGGGCGGCGCGGACCACTCGGACGTGTCGAGCACGAAGTCGCCTGAGCGGGCGACCGGGCCGGCGATCGGGGTTGTGTCCACGCATTCGCGCTCACGCGAGCCGGGGGCGGTGGCGAAGACACCGAAGTCCGGAGGTTGTGGCCAGTCGTCCGCGAGGAACGTCTCGGGTTCCTCGTCCGCTGCTTCGATGGTCGGCGGCGGGAATCGCGATGGGACGGGGCGCTGCCCGATGCCGTAGTCCGGCGGGAGGTAGGCCTTCGGCTCGTAGAGGTCGCCGAGTGGAGGCACGTCCGTCTGCGCGACCGGCGAGGACGCGGGCTCGGTTGGCTCGGGGGTTGCGGCTGCCGCGGGAAGACTCGCGCCCTGCGATGCTGGTGGCCGGGCTGCCTGGAGGGCGACCCAGCTCAGGGCGATGACGGCGACGATGGTGCCAGTGAGCCCGGCGAATCGCCACCAGGGCGCGCCGAGACCGAACCGCTGGAGGTGCTGCTGAGTTTCCTCGGCGGGTTCGCCGTGCCAGCTCGCGAGGGCGTGACGGTCTGGGACTTCGAGCTTCGCGAGCATGCTCGAGACGTGGGATCGGACGGTGTTGACGCTGACGCCGAGGCGTTCAGCGATGTCTGGGTTAGTTGTGCCCAGGCGTAGCTCTTTCAGCACTCGCCACTCAGCGGGGGTGAGCACGTCGGGGTGCGGGGGGCGTCCTCGGGCGCGTCGGATCCACTGCATGTGGAGGAGCGTACGGGAGGAGGAGGGGGAATTACCTCATCCAGTCGTGACTAGCAGTGGGTGGTTGGGCGGCGGGAGACCCTCACCCCATCCCTCTCCCAAAACGGGAGAGGGGGCCGGGGCCGGATTCGGA
>CAYPYF010000175.1:0-1984 GCA_964414675.1 uncultured Dehalococcoidaceae bacterium | reverse complement strand
GTCGCGGAAGCCCTCGGTGGTGACGAGCGCAGTGCGCGCGCCGCGGCGCTGGAGGACCGCGTTCGTCGCCACGGTGGTGCCGTGGACGACGAGGTCCGGCGTCACGCCGAGGTGGTCGAGGCCCTCGAGCACGGCGCGCCCCGGATCGTCCGGGGTGGAGGGACGCTTATGGATACGGGCCGCGCCGTCCTCCCACAGCAGGAAGTCCGTGAAGGTCCCGCCCACGTCGACGCCGAGGAGTGTGCTCACCGCGGAATCCTAGCAGTGCAGTCGTGAACCCCTCGTGACGGGACTCTGTGCGGACGATCGGGAGGATCGCGGCTTCGTCACGCGGTTGATACGGGGTGCTCGCGGCGTTTGCTCGCGGAGGACCGCGCGGGGAGGAACGTGGACGCACAGCGGCAAGCAGGAAAGGAGCCCGTCATGGCTCGAGAAGCAAGCGAGATCGTCGTCGAGGCACCCCTCAAGGAGGTCTACAACCAGTGGACCCAGTTCGAGGAGTTCCCACGGTTCATGCGGAACGTGAAGCAGGTGCGCCAGCTGGACGACCGGCACCTGCACTGGCTGGTGAATGTCGGCGGGCAGGACGTGGAGTGGGACGCCGAGATCAAGGAGCAGGTCCCGGACGACAAGATCGTCTGGAAGTCGATCGGCGGGGCGATGAACGCCGGGCTGGTGAAGTTCACGCCGATCGCCCCCGACAAGACGGAAGTCCACTTCGAGATGTCTTACGAGCCCGAGGGCGTCCTCCAGCGGATGGGTGAGACCCTGGGCATCCTGAACCGCGAGGTCCACGAGGACCTGGAGGAGTTCAAGGACTTCCTGGAGGCGCGAGGCACCGCGACGGGCGCGTGGCGGGGCGAGATCGCGAACCCGGATGCGCCCGGCGGGCACACGACTGGCGAGGGTTCCGCGGAGTCGGGTACGCGTCTGTAGATACGGCGTCGACTCCCGCAGGTGTGCGGTGAGTCGTTGATCGTGAGGGATGCCGTGGGTAACGTTATCGTTCGTTCCCGCGGCATCCACGGTTGGGTGCCGACTCCTACATCCAAGGACATCCCCGATGACTGACGCCTACCAGGTCCAGCCCCGCACGGTCGTGGGCAAGACCGTTGCCAAGCTCCGCCGCGAGGGCACACTCCCCGCCTCGATCTACGGTCGTGGCCTCGACTCTGTCGCCGTCCAGCTGCCGTACGTGGTCGCCCGCGACCTGATGAACGCCCACGGGTACAACTCGCTCATCAACGTCCAGGTGGACGGTGAGTCGAAGCCGCGCCCGGTGGTGGTGAAGCAGGTCGCGCAGAATCCGGTCACCCGTGAACTGTGGCACCTGGACTTCTACCAGGTGGACCTGACCCGGAAGATCTCCGGCCCGGTGACGGTCCACTTCACGGGCGAGGCGCCGGCCGTGATCGACCACAACGCCGTCCTCGTGATCCACGCCGACACCGTGACCGTCGAGGCGCTGCCGGCCGACATGCCCGAGTCGCTCGAGGTCTCGCTGGAGTCGCTGGTCGAGTTCGACACGTACCTCTACGCGAAGGACATCAAGACCGGCGAGGGCGTCGAGGTGCTGTCCGACCCCGAGTTCCTGCTGGCCGCTGTGACCCGCCCGCGTATCGTCGCGGACGCCGCGGCCGACGAGGAGATCGTCGAGGGCGAGCAGGCTGCCGAGGCAGGCGAGACTACCGAGGAGGGCGCTGCCGAGGGCGGCGAGGCCTCCGAGGAGACCGCTGCCGAGTAGTCCGACGACTGTCCCGACCTACTCGGTCGGTTCGTCCGAACCAACAAGCGCCGTCCCGCTCAACTCGAGCGGGGCGGCGTCCTGGTTCATGACGTCCGTGCGGAGCTGGCCGCAGGCTGCCGCGATCTCCTGCCCGCGCTCGATGCGGACCGTCGCGTTGATGCCCGCCGCCTGCAACTCGCGCTGGAACGCCCTCACGCGGTCGCGGCTCGGCGGGCGCAGGCCGGGGCCGGCGGTGGG
>CAYPYF010000174.1:0-2011 GCA_964414675.1 uncultured Dehalococcoidaceae bacterium | reverse complement strand
GCGTGGAGTCGCTGAAGGACGGCCAGACGTTCATCGGCAACCGCGTGCGCTGCAAGGTCGTGAAGAACAAGGTCGCGGCCCCGTTCCGGCAGGCCGAGTTCGACATCATGTTCACCGGCGACATGCACGGCATTAACCACTGGGGCGATGTCATCGACCTCGCCGTCGAGCACGACGTCATCAAGAAGGCCGGCGCGTTCTACTCCTACGGCGATGTCCGCCTGGGCCAGGGCCGCATGGCCGCCGTGAAGTTCCTCGGCGAGAACCTCGATATGGGCGACGCCATCGAGCAGCGCGTGCGCAGCCTCGCCGGCGTGAAGGGGGCTGCCCCCATCGAGATGGTCGCCCCGGTCGTCGACGAGGAGATCGAGGTCGAAGCCGGCCTCTCCGTCGACGCGTAACGGACTGATCGAGGTCGCCCGATGAGCCCGGTCATCGTCGAAGTCCAGGTCAAGAAGAACGGGGTCGCCGCTGTCTCCATCGACAGCGACGACCCCGTCGTCCTTCCCCTCGAGACCGTCGTCCTGCACCACCTGCGGGAGGGCACCCACCTCCCGCCCGAGGACTGGCGTGAGGCCTGCACGCACGGCCGACGCATGCTCGCCGTGCGGAAGGCGCTGGACCTGCTCTCGCGGAAGCACCGCACCGTCCGAGAGCTCGGGACCGCCCTCGGCCGGCACTTCGAACCCGACGAGGCCCAGCACGCCGTGGAGCGGATGCAGTCGCTCGGGTACCTCGATGATGGCGCCTGGGCGACGAATTATGTCTCCGGACCACGCGCGAACGGACGTGGGCGCCGTCTGCTGAAGCACGAGCTCGGGCAGCACGGCGTCCCCGACAACGTGGCCCTGGCCGCCGTCGCCGAGCACGACGACCACACCGCCGCTCTGGACGCCGCCACGAAGCGTCTGCGGTCGCTGCGCACGACCGAGGAGCCGAAGCGCTCCCGCCGGCTCTACGACTTCCTCATCCGGCGCGGCTTCTCCTCCAACGTCGCGCGGGACGCGATGACCGCGGCCAGCGCCGAGTTCCAGGACGCCGAGACGTCAGCGGCCGACTCCGGCGAGTAGCGCCCTGACGAGGTCTCTCACCCCTTGCGGGACAGCACGTCCCGGGGCGGCTACTGTGTCCGTAACAGGTCAACAAGCGCGGTGATCGCCGCGTGATACGATTCTGTTAGCCCGGCGATCAGCCGTGCGAATACTCGTCAAACCGGCTTGAGCGACCGGCGGTCCAGCCACGCTGCCGCCTGAGGCGCTCGGTCGAGGCTCCTGGGATTCGGAGAACTCCAACATGGATGCCGTGATCCTCGTGGTGGTGGGCGTCGTCGCCTTCCTCCTGGGTGGTGGTCTTGCGTACGTCGTCACGCGCCAGGGCGCTGGCAGCATGACGCAGCGCGCACGCGACGAGGCCCGCATCCTCGTCGAGGAGGCGCAGAACCGCACCCGGCAGGTGGAACTGGACGCGAACCAGCAACTCCTCGCCAAGCGCGAAGAGGTCGAGGCCGAGGCGAAGGAGCGGCGCAGCGAGTTGAGCCGCGCCGAGCGTCGCCTCGAACAGCGCGAGGAAGCCCTCGAACGCCGGTCCGAGAACCTCGAGCGCTCCGAGCAGTCCGTCCGAGCGCGTGCCGAGAACCTGGAGCGCACCGAGGCCGAGGTGGAGCAGATCCGCGCCGAGGCCCGCACCGAACTCGAGCGCATCGCCGGACTGACCGTCGAGGAAGCGCGCGCCGAGCTCCTCGATCACCTCGACGGCGAACTCCGCGAGGAGTCCAACCGCCGGGTGCGCGCCATGGAGACCTCCACGCGCAACGAAGCCGATGTCCGCTCCCGCAAGATCCTCGCGACGGTGATGCAGCGCATCACCTCCGAGGTCACCGCGGAGACCACCGTGACGGTCGTCCCGATCCCGTCGGACGAGCTCAAGGGCCGCATCATCGGCCGCGAAGGGCGCAACATCCGCGCCTTCGAGGCCCTCACCGGGGTGGACCTGCTCATCGACGACACGCCCG
>CAYPYF010000173.1:0-2023 GCA_964414675.1 uncultured Dehalococcoidaceae bacterium | reverse complement strand
CATGCGAGGAGGCGGGGTCGAAGTTGTCGCCTGGGCCGTAGAGGTTCGCCGGCAGCAGGAAGATCCCGCTCGTCCCGTACTCCTGCCGGTACGCCTGCTGCTGCACCAGCAGCATCTTCTTGGCGAGTCCGTACGGAGCGTTGGTCTCTTCCGGATAGCCGTTCCAGACATCGTCTTCGCGGAATGGCGTGGGCGTGAACTTCGGGTACGCGCAGACGGTGCCCACGACGACGGTCTTCTCGGTCTCGTGGCGTCGTGCCGCCTCGATCATCTGGATGCCCATGATCGCGTTCTCGTAGAAGAACTGGCCCGGGTGGTCCTGGTTCGCGCCGATGCCACCGACGACCGCCGCCGCGTGGATGACGACATCAGCACGCGCGTCCTCGTAGGCGCGCTGGACAGCGGAGGGGTCACGCAGGTCGTACTCGCGGCTGCGCGGGACGAAGACCTCGGCCGCGCAGCGCTCCCGGAGCCCGTCGACGATGAACCGTCCGAGGAAGCCCGATCCCCCCGTGACCATGAACCGCCGCCCGGCGAACCAATTGCGACTCACGCGACGTTCCCCCGAGGGCGGAGCACCTCGTCCGGGTCGAGGCCTACCTCGCGACAGTCCGCCTCAAGCATCACGCGCACGAGCTCGTGGAAGCGCGTCGTCGCTTCCCAGCCGAGCTTCGCGCGCGCCTTCGAGGGGTCGCCGCACAGCATGTCCACCTCGGCGGGGCGGAGGTAGGCCGGGTCGAACTTCACGTACTGCTCGGGCTCCAGTCCGGCGAGGGCGAACGCCTCGTCGAGGAACTCGCGGACCTGGTGAGTCTCTCCGGTCGCGATGACGAGGTCCTCGGGTTCGTCCTGCTGGAGCATCTGCCAGATGGCGTCCGTGTACTCCGGGGCGTAGCCCCAGTCGCGGCGGGCATCGAGGTTGCCGAGGAAGAGCGCCTGCTCCAGTCCCGCGAGGATCCTCGCAACGCTGCGGGTGATCTTGCGCGTGACGAAGGTGGGACTGCGACGGGCCGACTCGTGGTTGAAGAGGATGCCGTTCACGGCGAACAGCCCGTACGACTCGCGATAGACACGCACCATCATGTGCGCGCCCACCTTCGACGCGGCGTACGGGCTCTGTGGGCAGAACGGGGTGTTCTCGTCCTGCACAGGCTCCGTGACCGCGCCGTACATCTCGCTGCTGCTCGCGTGGTAGAAGCGCGGGCGAAGGCCGGACTGGTGGACGGCTTCCAGGAGCGCGGTCGTCCCGACGACGATCGTGTCGGCGGTGTACTCCGGCATGTCGAACGAGACGCGCACGTGGCTCTGCGCGGCCAGGTTGTAGACCTCGGTCGGCTGGACTTCCTCGATCAGGCGTCGGAGCGACGAGGAGTCGAGGAGGTCGCCGTAGTGGAGGCGGAGGCGCGCACCCTCGACGTGCGGGTCGACGTAGAGGTGCTCGATGCGCTGGGTGTTGAAGTAGGAGGTGCGGCGGATGAGGCCGTGGACCTCGTAGCCTCGCTCGAGCAACTGCTCGGCGAGATACGAGCCGTCCTGCCCGGTGATCCCCGTCACCATCGCAACGTTGCGCATCATCACCTCGCTCGTTTCTGACGGTATCGCGATCCGGAGCCAGATTCACCTCCACGCGAGTGGCTCATACCCGAGGGCCATACCGGCGCGGCGTGACACAATGGTGCTCCCGCCCTCCGGTCGCACAGATGTCCCGGTGGCCACAGCCCCAGTGAGGAGCCGCGCATGGCTCGGACGTTTGCCGACCTGAACCTCAGTCCTGAAGTCCTGCACGACATCGACGCCCTCGGGTTCGAGGAGCCGTCGCCGATCCAGGCGCAGACCATCCCGCTGCTCCTGGAGGGCCGCGACGTGCTGGCGCAGGCGCAGACCGGCACCGGCAAGACCGCCGCGTTCGCCCTCCCGATCATCGAACGCGTCGATGTCGCTCGGCGGGTGGTGCAGGCGATCGTGCTGGCGCCGACGCGGGAGCTCGCGGTGCAGGTCGTGGATCGCCTCCGCGACCTGCACC
>CAYPYF010000172.1:0-2049 GCA_964414675.1 uncultured Dehalococcoidaceae bacterium | reverse complement strand
GTCGCCGACGAGATGATCGGCGTCGTCCAGCGCGACGAGCTGGATCGTGGCTTCCGCCTCCTGTCCGTCGAGCATCGGGCGGTCATCGTCCTGCGCTACATGCTCGACCTGCCGCTCGACCAGGTCGCCGAGGCGCTCGATGTCTCCGTCGGCACGGTGAGCTCGCGCCTGAACCGGGCGCTCGCCGCGCTCCGGGCCGCGCTCGAGGCGGACGCCAGACCTCCAGCCCACTCCCCGCTGTCGAGGACCAGCACATGAACGACGACCGACTGGGCATGGCCGCGGGCGCCTGGCTGCGAACGCGGGACCGGCCGGCGACCGACCCACGACACAGCATCGCGTACGTCATGCGGCAGGTCCGCGAGACGCCCCAGGACACCGGCGCGACCCTCGTGCCACTCCAGCTCACGCCCATCACGAACGGCCGCACTCCGTGGCCCGTCGAGGCACAGTCAGGAGGCTCCCGAAAGATGCTCACTCCCGTCTTGCTCGTTGCCGGGGTCAGCGCCATCATGGCCGGCGCGTTCCTCTTCGCCGGGGTCCTTGCCCCGTCCGTGTCCGACGTTCCTGGCGCTGAATCGCCGGGGGCGCCGGCCTCGGCCGAACCCCGAGGCGTCCACTGGTCCACGGAGCGGGCGATCCTCTCTGCCGAGGGCCTGAGCCTGGACGTCAACGGCCTGACCTTCGGGTCGGATCTCTGGCCACAGAATGTGCGCTCCGGCCCGGGTTCGAGCAAGCGCTGGACCTTTGAGGTCGACTGGCTCGAGCACGGCGTCGGGCAGCGACTCCAGATGTACTTCCGCTCTGACGGGACCGACTGGTGGGTCGACCAGATCCGCACCTACGATGGCTATCCCCAGGGCGAGTGGGTCTTTGCCTACGGCCCGTTCTTCCAGACCCCGCTCGGCGAGGCCTTCGAGGGGAACGTGATCGTCGAGCTCGTCGGGGAAGGCCGGCCCGAGGATCCCGGGAACCGCGTTCCGGCGATGCTCGGGTTCGATGGCCTGCGTCTCGAGGTGTCGCCCCGGACCGAAGACGACCGGATCGTCGAGCCCACCGGCGAAGGGGACGAGGAACCAACCGGCAACGTGACCTCGGACCCCGCGGAGGAGCAGTGCGGCTCGGACGGGGAGTTCCCGACCGAGGAGGCGGAGACGGTGTGCCGCGCCCTTGTCGTGGCCTTCGGCAACCCGCACGAGGGCGACGCCTGCCGCTCGGTGGAGGACGCACGCCAGGTCGCAGAGGCCGTCCTGACGGACCTCGGTCTGACCGGGTGGTCGATCGCCCCGCGAGAGCCCCTCCGCGACGACGGATGCGCCATCGCCTACGTCGATGATCAGGACCAGATCACGATCACGACCGGCATGCACCCGGACGTGAAGGCCGTGCTCAACGAGTTCCTCGACCACTCCCTCGACGAATGCCTGGACGAGGACACGGCGGTCGGCATGCTGACCGAGCGCCTTGACGCCATCGGCCACCAGGACTTCGTGGTGACGGTGGACGACACGCTCGGCGGGCCAAGCGACCGCTGGGAAGAGATCCAGGCCCATGCCGACGCCGGATGCGTGTTCTACGTGATGTCCGGCGCCGAACGAGACGGCACGGCCGTCTACAAGCTCCACGGCGGCTGACGTTCGACTGGCGCGGCGCGCAGTACTACATCTGGGCGCGCAGCCGCATGCTCAGGCGTTCCTCGGGTGTGAGGCGGTGTGTCCTCAGGATCCCGTCGCGCATCATCTGCTCGCGACGGCGGGCAACGTACTCCACGGCTCGAAGGAAGCGCTCGCCTGCCTCGCTCCGCGCTGTCACCTGAGCTTCCAGCCGCTTGACCGCCTCGCGAGAGACGTTGAGGTGGGCCGCCAGCGCGGCTTGCGAGACTCCGCACATCGCGCGCCATGCCCCCAGCTCGTCACCGCTGTACCGGCCGTCCTCGCCCGGCTCGGGCGGTGGCAGCACGCCGAACACTCGGCGCTCGCGGACCTCCCGCATCGAGATCCTCCCCATGCTCCGTCTTCGCCTCGTCTGATGGCACTTGGTGGTACGCCG
>CAYPYF010000171.1:823-2076 GCA_964414675.1 uncultured Dehalococcoidaceae bacterium | reverse complement strand
CCGGCGACCTGCGAGGCGGGGGCGATGCCCAGGCTGTTGTGAGTGGTGCATGCCATAACGGTGCAAGTGTAGGCGGTAGCCTGATGCCGTCAACAGAGGGAGTCCCCGATTAGGTCGCCGGACTTCGGGCCAGCCGCCTAGGGTGTCCACACCGCCGTGTCCGGGAATGCGCCGGACCACGCGAACCAGTACGCCACCTGTGCGGGCACCGAGGTGCGGATGCGGCTGTTGCGGGTGTTGACGAGCCGCTCCTCGCTCACGAACCAGGTGAGCTCGTCGCCGTCGGTCAGGACGCGGTCTGCCGGCGGGCCGCTGAGCCCGACGAACGCCGTGCCGAGGGAGTCGTACACCGTCGCGCCTCGTCCCGGGCCGGACGAGACGATGACTACGTCGGTGTCGCCGACGGTGTCGCGCACGATGCCCGCCGACTCCACGGCTGCCAGCGGGTAGGCCTTCCGTGCGCCGCCCGCTGTGACTGCGAGCACGGGTGTCATCGGCGGGAGACGGTCGTCGACACGCGCGACGGGAAATGCCGGGCGCTCGGTGTCCTCGAACGCGGCGAGCTCGTACGCGCCCGGGCTGTAGTCGCGGACGTACCCGGTATCGAGGCTGAGGACGCGGGTGTTCGGGTATCGCCCGGACCAATCGCCCCAGGTCGTCCTGACGGAGACGCGGGGGACGAGGCGGACGCCGGCTTCCGCGAGGGGGCCGGTGATGGCGCGGCCGCTGACAGAGTCCCAGAGGCTGTTCGTCTCCTCGTCGCGGAAGAGGCGGCGCGAGTCCCAGACCAGGCCGGACGCGACGAAGTGGTAGGCCACACCGTCAGTGGCGAGGCGGTTGAACACCGTGGCGCCGCCGCAGGTAGGGCAGTGCCAGAGGAGGATGCCGACGCCGTTGACGGTGTCTGCCAGCGACCCGTGCCAGCCGATGATGCGCTCCGGATAGGCGCGTGTGACGCCATCGACCTCCACCGCGTACACGATGTCCGAGTCGTTGAGATACAGCTCCTCCACGCGGTGGACGTTGGGCGGGTCAATCAGCGGCGGGACGGCGTCCGCGCGGACGAGCGACCAGACCAGCGCCTCCGGCCCCGGCCCGTTGAGGGCAGACGTCTCCGGGATGACCTCCTGCAGGGTCGGGTCGATGACCGCGAGGAGGCGTCCCTTCCACTCGCCATAGCCCTCCGGGAGTTCGGGCGCGCTCGCCGTCATCCACGAGTACCACTCGGCCGCGGTCGCGAAGCGCTCCCCGGA
>CAYPYF010000171.1:0-813 GCA_964414675.1 uncultured Dehalococcoidaceae bacterium | reverse complement strand
CCGTGCCGATGCGCGCGAGCAGCCCCGCGACCTGTTCCAGCGCCTCCCGCACCCAGCGCTCCCAGCCCACGTCCAGCCACAGCATGTCGACGAGCGGCGCGATGAAGCGCCGGTCGCCGGAGACGGCGATGCGCTGCATGTTCGTGAGGAACTCCTCGCCCGGCGGAAGGCACTCCAGCGCGAGGGCCGGGTCGTCGTACCAGCACACGAGGTCGTGCAACACCTCGTCGATCTCGCCCTCGGTAAGTGGCGGGGGAGGTGTCGCCGTGGCGGCCGATGCGGCGACCGGCTGGAACACCGGCCGTTCCGTGGCCTGCGGTGTCACATCGGCCTGCTCCTCCGCGACGCACCCGCCGAGCGCAGCGACCACGAGAAGTGGGAGCGCGAGGTATGCGAGGTGAGCGAAGCGAGGCGAGCGACGCACGCTAGCCTCGCGCGGTCCGCCGCCGGCGGAGGCGGGTGAGTGTGCGGCCGACCGCAGCCGTCGGGCCGAGCAGCGGCGGCCCCACCGGGCCGAGGCGCTGGGTCAGACTCATGTAGGTCGCGTCGCCCCGGATCAGGTCGACGGAGCTCCGCCAGAACGGGCCGACGTGCTGCATCATCCAGATGAACGGCGCGGGGTTCGCGTGGAAGATGTCCGTCAGCGCCGTCGAGGTGGCGACCTCCTCGAGGAGCCCGCCCTCCAGCACCGTCTGGTACGCCGCGAGCGAGGTGACGCGCCCGGCGAGGTAGTCCTCGATCACGGGCCCGACGGCGGTGCCGGAGGCGAGCGCGGCGTAGATGCCCTCGCCCGAGAGCGGGTCGACGAGGCCG
>CAYPYF010000170.1:0-2132 GCA_964414675.1 uncultured Dehalococcoidaceae bacterium | reverse complement strand
CCCTCGTCGACCCCGACCTCGTCGCGCAGTGGCTCGCCCCCGGCGACATGACCGCGCACGTCCACGAGTTCGACCCACGCGAGGGCGGCGCCGTCCGGATCTCCCTCCACTATCCCGAGGGCGACCCCACCGCCGGCAAGTCAACCGCGACCAACGACGTCTACCGCGCCCGCTTCGTCGAGCTGGTCCCGCAGTCCCGCGTCGTCCAGGCCATCGAGTTCGAGACCCCCGACCCCGCCCTCGCCGGCGAGATGCGCATGACCATCACCCTGGACCCCACCCGCACCGGCACCCACGTCACGATCGCCTTCGACGACATCCCCGAAGGTATCTCCCTCCAGGACAACCGCCTCGGCACCGCCCTCGCCCTGCAGAAACTCTCCGCCCTCGTCAGCCGCCCCGCCTGCTAGCCTCCCCCTCCCCTCCAACTCCGGCCCCCTCCCCCTCTGGGGGAGGGCTGGGGAGAGGGTCAACACCCGTACCGCCCTCAGACCCCACCGCACTCACCGAGTGCCCTCCACCGCAGACTCCGGAACCCCCTCCCCCTTGAGGGAGGAGGGTTGGGGTGGGGGTGAAGCGGTCGCAGCCACTACCACCCAGGAACCGTCCGAGACCATCGCCCACACATGCCAAAAGCCCCTCCCCGGAAGGGGAAGGGCTGGAGGGAGAGTTCCACTCAGAGATTTGATCCCCCCTTCTCGCGAAGGGAAGGAGCCATCACGAAACCGACGGACGATCACGCGTTCAGCGGACGGTCCACCTCGGTCGGCGCGTCGTAGTCCACACCGTCCACCCCGAAGCCGAACAGCTTCGCAAAGTCGCGCTTGTACCCGTCCCAGTCCGCCAGCAGGGCCATGTTCTCGTCCGACAGCCGCGCCCACGACTCCGCCACCACCGCCTGCACCGACTCAGCCATCTCGCGGTCGTCCAGGCGGATCCGCCCGCCCTCATCCACCGCCGGCTCCATGCCCGGACCGATCCGATCGTGGAACAACCGCACGATCTGCTCGATCACACCCTCGTGCACGCCCTGGTCCTTCATCACGCGGAACGCCACCGACATGTACAGCGGCACCGCCGGGATCGCCGCCGAGGCCTGCGTCACCACGCTCTTGTTCACGCTCACCCACGCGCCGCCCGAAGGCCCCGCGTGCTGCTTCACCAGCGCGTCCGCCGCCGCCGCCGTCTGCTCCAGGTGCTCCTTCGCCCGGCCGATCGTCCCGCGGCGATAGATCGGCGCGGACACCTCCGGCCCGATGTACGAGAACGCCACGCTGCGAGCGCCCTGCGCGAGGAGCCCCGCACCCGCGAGCGCGGCGATCCAGTCCATCCAGTCCTCGCCGCCCATCACCTTCACCGTCGCCTCGATCTCCTCGGGCGTCGCGGCCTCAATGCTCGCGGCCGTGATCGTCTCCGACCGCAGGTCGAACGCCTTGCCGTCGTAGCGCTGCCCGATCGGCTTCAGCGCCGAGTTCCAGATCGTCCCGTCGGCGCCCTTCCGCCGAGGCGCGGCCAGCGAGTAGATGAACAGGTCCACCGGCCCGAAGCCACCCGACTGCAGCTCCCGGACCACCTCGTCCTTCGTCGTCGGGTCGAACGCGTCCGCGTTGATCGTGCGGTAGGTCAGCCCACGCTCCGCCGCGAGGCGTGACGCCTCCGCCGCGTTGTACCAGCCCGCCGTCCCCGTCTTGTCGTCAGCCGGCGCCTTCTCGAATCCCACACCCAGCGTCTTCGCCCCGTACCCGAAGCACGTCGCGAGGGCGCTCGCGAGCCCGTACCCGGTCGTCGACCCGACGACGAGCACCGTCCCGAACGACCCATGGAGGTCACCGCGCTCGATCACCTCGACCTGCTCGCGCACATTCGCGGCACACCCATCCGGGTGCGCCGTCAGCGAGATGAACCCACGAATCCGAGACTGGACGACCTGGAGCGACATACACGGCCCTTCTGAAGCGCCCCCGACTCTAACGCACGCGGTCGCCGAACCCCACCGCACAGTGAACGCACGGCGACCGCACAGTGGTCGTGTGGATCGAAAACCCCCTCCCCCGGAAAGGGGAGGGGGGTTGGGGGAAGGGTTTCACACAACAAATCTGACTCCCCCTCCCTCCTAGGGAGGGGGCCGGGGG
>CAYPYF010000169.1:0-2272 GCA_964414675.1 uncultured Dehalococcoidaceae bacterium | reverse complement strand
GAGGAACACGTCGTCGAGGGTGGGGCGTCGGACCTCGGCGGTCTGGGCCGGCAGGCCCTGCGTGTCGAGCGCGCGGAGGAACTCCGGCAGGACGGTCGGGCCGCGGTGGACCCGCAGCCGCACCGTCGTGCCGTCGACCTCGACGGCGCTCGCACCGTCCAGCGTCTCAGCGGCCACCGCGGCCAGCCCCGCCTCCGCCGCAGAGCGCGAGGTGATCGTGATCAGGTCGCCCGCGAGTTCCTCCTTGAGGCCCTCGGAGGTCCCGTCGGCGATCAGGCGGCCGTGGTCCACCACCATCACCCGCTCCGCCATCGAGTCCGCCTCCTCGAGGTAGGGGGTGGTGAGCACGCTCGTCATCCCCGTCTCCCGACGGAGCCGCTGGATGTGGTCCCAGAGGTTGGCGCGGCTCTGCGGGTCGAGTCCCGTCGAGGGCTCATCGAGGAACAGCAGCGGCGGCTGGTGCATCAGGCCCAGGGCGACGTCCATGCGGCGCTTCTGGCCGCCGGACAGCGTCATCACATTCCGGTTCGCCATCTCGGAGAGCTCGAAGACCTCCATCAGCGCGTCCGCGTTGCGCTTCGCCACATCGCCGGCCTGCCCGTAGGCACGGCCCTGGTTGATCAGTTCGTCTCGGACGCGGTGGAAGTGCCCCCCACCGTTCCCCTGCCCGACGTAGCCGATGCGCCGGCGGACGCCCGTCGGGTCCGTCCGGATGTCACAGCCCACCACGGTCGCCTCGCCTGCTGTCGGCGTGAGGAGCGTGGTGAGCATGCGGAGGCTCGTGGACTTTCCTGCGCCGTTCGGCCCGAGGAACGCGACGAGCTCGCCCTCCCCGACCTCGAGGGTGAGGTCCTTGACCGCCTCGACCGGGCCGGCCTTCGACTTGAACGTGCGGGAGAGCCCGCGCGTCTGGATCATCGGAATCGTCATGTATTACTCCTCGGCGGCGCGTCCTTAAGAACCTACCCCGCTGGCGGTGAAGGCGCTTCTCCGAAATTGCGGTCCGGTAGTCGCCGAGGCTCTATCGACGGGGGTTGGAGGTGGCAGCCAGGTCTACGGCTGGGTTAAGCGCGCTGGGTCTAAACGCGTCGAGGTTACTCGCAGCCTCGGGTCAGACTCCCGCGACCGGCACATCCGACCACTCGATGAGCACCGGGGCGTGGTCGGACGGCTTGGCGCCCTTGCGGAAGTCGCGGTCGATGCCGCATCGGACAAGCCGCGGTGCGAGGTCGTTACTCACGAGGGCCAGGTCGATGCGCAGGCCCATGCCCCGGTGGAAGTTGCCGCCGCGGTAGTCCCACCACGTGTGCTGCACCGCGTCCGGCTCCAGGTAGCGATACGCATCGACACAGCCGGCGTCGAGCAGCCGCCCGAGCAGCGCGCGCTCCTCGGGCGTCACGTGCGTCGATCCGACGAACCGCGCGGGGTCCCAGACGTCGAGGTCGCTCGGCGCGATGTTGAAGTCGCCGCAGACGACGTAGGGCGTCCCCCGCAGCGCGCCGAGGTGGCGCTCCATCGCCTCGAGGAACGTGAGCTTGTGGGCGAACATCGGGTCGTCCAGGGTCCGCCCATTGATGACGTACACCGATGCCAGGCGCACGCCGCCGACCGTCGCCTCCACCCAGCGCGCATCCTCGGTCAGTGGTTCGCCCGGCAGGCCCTGTGCGATGTCATCGCCGACATGGACCCCGTCACGCACGAGGATCGCGACGCCCGCCCACTGGCCGCCCGAGTGGTCGATGGCGCGGTAGCCCGCAGCGCGGAGTTCCAGGTGCGGGAACTTCTCCGGGGTCACCTTGGTCTCCTGGATGCACAGCGCGTCCGGCTGGTGCGTGTCCAGGAACTCGAGGACCCGCTCGATGCGTGCCTTGAGCGAGTTCACGTTCCACGTCGCGATCAGCATGACGAAGTGACTCCGACCGAGGCCATCGCCTAGAAGAGCACCATCGTGAGGGCGGACCGGTACTCGTTCGTGAGCGGGTGGTCGTTCCCCAGCAGGCGGAACAGGTCCAGCATCGCCGCCTTGCCGGTGTCGTCCTGGAACTTCCGGTCGGTGCGCACGATCTCGAGGAACCGCTCGAGGGAGGACTCCCACTGCCCGTCCTGCGCGTCCATGCACGCGAGGGCGTACAGCGCGGCGAGGTCGCCGGCGTCCGCCTCCACCCGCGCGATGAGCGCCTCGCGCTCCTGCCCCTCCGCGCCGCGCGCGAAGCGGATCAGCGTCGCCAGCCGCAGGACGTCCGGGTCGTCCGGGAACTCGGCCGCGAGCGCC
>CAYPYF010000168.1:0-2273 GCA_964414675.1 uncultured Dehalococcoidaceae bacterium | reverse complement strand
TAGTTGTCGCGGCGCTTCGCCTGCCAACCCGGCCCGAGCGACTTTTCCCATTCGGGATCGGTCGGCTGGTTGTCGCGCACGTCGACGCTAGAAGGCGTGCGCTGGATGACGTAGAGCTGCTTGACGTAGCGGCTGAGGAAGGGGACCGCCTGGACCGAGCTGGCGCCCGTGCCGAAGTCGCGGATTGCCCTCGACGAGAAGGACGCGATCGCAGCCCTGCGGCTGTTCGAGCGCCTGGACGAGTTGGACGACGTTTCCCGCGTGTACTCCAACGCGGACTGGGACGAGGCAGTGCTGGAGGCATACGCCGGCTAGTGCTCCACAGCAGGCGGCACAGCAGCCGACGCACCTTCGCTTTCGGGCGGGGCGAGGGAACGAGATGGTAGGACGTAGCGCGGCGTTGCCGAGGCGGGTACTGGGCGTGGACCCGGGACTCACGGTGTCCGGCTACTGCATTGTCGACGAGCGCGGCAGCGGCGGGGTGCTGGTCCACGCCGGATCGCTCCGCACGAAGGCCTCCGAGCAACGCGCCGTCCGGCTCCACCGGATCTTCGACCTCGTCAGCGCACTGATCGCCGAGTACCACCCGCACGAGGTCGCCGTGGAGCAGCAGTTCGTCGGCGAGAACGTCCGCTCCGCGATGGCCGTCGGCGAGGCGCGCGCAGCGGCGATGGTCGCCGCAGCCGCGGCGGGCGTCCCCGTGCACGAGTTCACCCCCGCCGCGATCAAAGAGTCGGTGGCCGGATACGGCGGCGCCACGAAGGAGCAGGTCGCGCAGATGGTGTGCATCCACCTCGGCGTGACCGAGGTCCCCGGCCCGCTCGACGTCTCCGACGCCGCCGCGATCGCGCTCACGCGACTGGCCGACGCCCGCCTCGAGGAGGCGATGGCCCGATGATCGCCGCGCTCCGGGGACACGTGACGCACTACGACGCGGCGAATGCGACCGCGTGGATCGACGTGCAGGGCGTGTCTTACGAGGTGCGCGTCCCCGCCTTCGCCGGCGAGTGGATCGCGACGTGCGAGGCGTCCCCGGACGAGATCGTGCTCTACACCTACTACCACGTCTCCGAGCGCAACCCCTCGCCGCTCCTCGTCGCCTTCCAGCATCGCGCGGAGCGGGACTTCTTCCGCAAGTTCATCGAGGTGCCGGACGTCGGCCCGACGAAGGCCGTCCGCGCGCTCACGAAGCCGGTCTCGGAGATCGCGCGGTGGGTGGAGGCCGGTGACGTGAAGTCGCTCCAGTCGCTTCCCGGCATCGGCGCGCGTCTCTCCCAGACGATCGTCGCGCAGCTGGCCGGCAAGCTGACGCAGGAGGCGCTCCTCCGCGCCGCCGACCAGCCCGCCGAGGGCGCCCCGTCGCCCGCCGTCGGCGACCTCCGCGAGGACGCCGTCGAGGCGCTCGTGTCGCTCCAGTACAGCCGTCGCGACGCCGAACGCGCCGTCGAGCAGGCGGTGGCGTCGGGACGCGAGTTCACCGTCCTCGAAGACCTGCTCCGCGCCGTCCTCGAGCACCAGGCGCCGACCGAGGTGCCGGCATGATCGAGTCACTCCGCTCCCAGCTCTCGCTTGTCCTTGGGCTCCTCGGGGTCGGCATCGTGCTCGCGGTCGGGGGTGCGAGCACGGTGGACGCGGGGCAAGAGGATCTGCTGGGCATCCCCGACAGCTTCTGGGCGCTCGCACTCCTCTGCCTGGTTGCCGGGCTCATCGGCCAGATGATGATGAACAGCCGCGCGGCACTGCGGCGCGAGCGGAACCTCGTGCGGACCGCCGCCCAGCTGCGCGAGGTCTCGGCGGAGCTCGACCGCCTCGCGCGGACGGACGCCCTCACCGGCATCTCGAACCGGCGGGCGTTCTTCGACATCCTCGGGATCGAGTTCCGCCGCTCGAAGCGCTACGGGCGTCAGCTCTCCGTCCTGATGCTGGACCTGGACCACTTCAAGGGCGTGAACGACCGCTGGGGGCACCCCTTCGGCGACGAGGTCCTCCGCCAGACCACAGACGTGATCTCCGCGAACGTCCGCGAGTCGGACCTCCTCGGCCGCTACGGCGGCGAGGAGTTCGCGCTCGCGCTGCCGGAGACGACCGAGGTCGCCGCGCTCGAGGTCGCCGAGAAGCTCCGAGCGGCGATCGAGGCGCACGAGTTCCGGACGCGCGACATCCCAGGCCCCGGTGAGCCGCGGATTCCCTTCACGATCTCCATCGGAGTCGCCTCACTTCCTGTGGAGGAAGAGCAGGACGAGGTGGAGTTGATCGGCAGGGCGGACCAGGCG
>CAYPYF010000167.1:0-2311 GCA_964414675.1 uncultured Dehalococcoidaceae bacterium | reverse complement strand
GACGATGAGCGTGAAGACGTGGACGCCGAGGCCCTCCACGAGCCGGTCCCGCAGGTCGCCGAGGACGCCGGTGACGGGGATCACGTAGGGGACGGCGGCGACGGCGAGGACGACCAGGATCGTGCCGGCTACCTCGGGGCGCGCGATCACACGGCCGACGCTGAGGATGTCCGGGACCTGCTGGTTCGCGCCACGCCGCGCCTTCGTCCCCGAACGGGAGGCGCGGGTAGTCTTCGGCGGGGACGTGACACGCTTCGCGCGCGTCTTGGCTCGAGCCATAGCCTCTGCTCCCTCGACCGCGCCCCCGCCAGGATCGCGCGACCGATTCGTTGATTATTGCCGTCTCTTCGCTCTGGCGCTGGTCAGACCTCCAACGTCACCGGGATCACGAGCGGATGCCGGCGCGTCTGCCTGTGCAGGTACTCGGCCACGTCGTCCTTCAGGGACTCGTGGAGCTGCGTCCAGTCGATCTTCGTGTTCTCGCCGCCGAGGACATCGACGATGAGCTGCTGGACGCCGGCCATGAGCGCGGGCTCCTCGTCGACACCGGCGAAGCCGTGCGACATGACCTCGGGCGGACGGGCGAGCTTGCCGGTGTGCCGGTCGATCGCGGCAACGACGACGACGAGGCCGTCGTCCGCCAGGCGCTGCCGGTCGCGCAGGACGAAGTCGTCGATCTCACCGATGCCGACGCCGTCCACGTAGATGTAGTCGGCCGGCACGGTGCCGTTCACATCGGCGCCGTCCGCGTCGATCTCCAGGACCTCGCCGTCCGTGAGGACGAACGCATCCCGTTCGTCCATGCCGAGCTGGATCGCGAGCTCGCGGTGCAGGACCAGGTGCCGGTACTCGCCGTGGATGCCCATGAAGTACTTCGGGCGGACGAGGCGATGGATGACCTTGAGCTCCTCGCGGCTGGCGTGGCCGCGGACGTGGACGTCGGCGAGACGGTTGTAGATGACCTTCGCGCCGCCCTCCATGAGGAGGTCGATGTTCTTGTAGACGGACTTCTCGTTCCCGGGGACGGGGTTCGAGGAGAGGATCACGGTGTCGCTCTCGTGGATGGCGATCTGCTGGTGCGTCCCGTTCGCCATGCGGGTGAGCGCCGAGGTGGGCTCACCCTGTGAGCCGGTGCAGATGATGATCGTCTTCGCGTCCGGGTGCTGTCGCATCTCGTTGACGCTCATCATCACGTTGCCCTGCACCCGGAGGTAGCCGAGGTCGCGCGCCATCGCGACGTTGTTCACCATCGACCGGCCCGTGACGAAGACCCGACGTCCGTGCTTCGCGGCGGCGTCCAGCACGATCTGGACGCGTGAGATCAGCGACGCGAACGTGGTGACGATGATCCGGCCCTCGGCCTCGCCGATGAGGCGGTCGAGGGTCTCCGCGACGCGCTGCTCGGAGGGCGTGTAGCCCTCGATCTCGATGTAGGTGGAGTCCGCGCAGAGGAGGAGCGCGCCCTCCTCGCCCACGTTCGCGAGCCTCGCGAGATCCGTGTGCTGTCCGAGGAGCGGGGTGTGGTCGATCTTGAAGTCGCCGGTGTGGACGATCGGGCCGAGCGGGGTATCGATGATCAGTCCGGCCGCGTCCGGGATGGAATGCGACACCGAGAAGAACTCGACCGAGAACGGCCCGACGTCCACGACGTCGCCCGGCTCGACGACGTTGACCTCGGCGCCGTCGAGGAGGCGGTGCTCCTTCAACTTCACCTGGACAAGGCCGCGCGTGAGCTGGAGGCAGAAGACGGGGACCTGCACCTCGCGGAACAGGAACGGGATCGCGCCGATGTGGTCCTCGTGCCCGTGGGTGAGGAAGACGGCCTTCAGGCGGTCCACGTTGTCCAGCACGTACTGGAAGTCGGGGATGATCAGGTCCACGCCGGGATGCTCGGCGTCCGGGAACATGAGGCCGACGTCGACGGCGATGATCGTGTCGTCGTATTCGTACAGCATCATGTTGCGGCCGATTTCGCCGAGGCCGCCGAGGGGGATGACGCGGAGCGTCTCGTTCGCGTTTGCCATCAAGAGGCCGCCTTTAGCAGGTCGCCGATGCGGGCGAAGTCCTGCATCATGACCGCGCGCAGCGAGCCATTTCGCAGCGCCGCAGCCGGGTGGTACATCGGGATCACGGCGACCCCGTCAATGATCTGTTCGCGCCCGTGGATCGCGCTGATGCGCTCACCGGGGAACCATCGTGCCATCGAGAACCGGCCGAGGGTAGCGATCACCTTCGGCTGCGCCATCGCGACCTGCCGGTCGAGGTAGCTCGCGCACGCTGCCATCTCGTGAGGTTCGGGGTCCCGGTTGCC
>CAYPYF010000166.1:0-2436 GCA_964414675.1 uncultured Dehalococcoidaceae bacterium | reverse complement strand
CGCGCGACGGAGGCGGACTCCGCGAAGGGGCTGTCCTCGACCGGGTCGGTGGAGGCCTCCAGCTCGTCCGCGGTCACCTGGGAGAGGTCGTCGCGGCCGAGGTAGGTCACGGCGAGCTCCCGGAAGATGTAGTCGATGATCGAGGACGAGAACTTGATGCGGTCGTTGCCCTGCACCATGCCCATCGGCTCGAACTTCGTGAAGACGAAGGTGTCGACGAACTTCTCCAGGGGCACGCCGTACTGGAGGCCCATGCTGACGGCGATGGCGAAGCAGTTCATCAGGCTGCGGAAGGCGGCGCCGTCCTTGGCCGTGTCCACGAAGACCTCGCCGAGTTGCGGGCGCTCGCCGGGGGCGCGCTCGTACTCGCCGGTGTGGATGTAGATCGTGTGCCCGCCGACCTTGGCCTTCTGCGTGTAGCCGGTGCGGCGGCCGGGCATCGCGATGCGCTCGCCGCGTGGGATGACCGTGACCTGCTGTGACTGCTTCATCGCGAGCATCCGCTCGGCGGCGGCGATGACGGCCTCCGAGGTGACCTCGGCCTGCTCGTCGTCGTACTCGTCGATGTCGGCGAAGGCAGTGCCGGAGAGCGGCTGCGAGAGCTTCGAGCCGTCGCGGTAGAGGGCCAGGGCCTTCACCCCGGTGTCGGCGGCGGCCATGTAGACCTCCTTGACCTCCTCGACGGTTGCCTCCATCGGCATGTTGATCGTCTTGGAGATGGCGCCCGAGAGGAACGGCTGCGCGACGGCGAGGATGCGCACGTGCGCCATCGCCGCGATGAAGCGCGTGCCGTACTTGCCGCACTTGTTGGCGCAGTCGAAGACCGCGTAGTGGGCCTCGTCCAGGTGCGGGGCGCCCTCGACGGTCATGCGGCCGAGGATGTTGTCGTTCGCGGTCTCCACCTGCTCACGGGTGAAGCCGAGGGCGGATAGCATGTCGAACCCGGGGCGCGTGAGGTCCTCCTCGGCGATGCCGAGGACGTCCGTGCAGAACTCGTCGCCGAGGGTCCAGCGGTTGAAGACGAACGAGATGTGGAACGCGGTCTTCATCGCCGTCTCGATGGTGTCGAGGGCCGGCTGCGTGAAGCCCTTCTGGGCGAGCGTCATGCGGTTGATGTACGGCGCGCCGTCCAGCGTCTGCGTCCCGACGGCGTACTCGACGATGTCGTGGATCTGCTGCTGGGTGTACCCGAGCCGCTTGAGGGCGGGCGGGACGCTCTGGTTGATGATGCGGAAGTAGCCGCCGCCGGCGAGCTTCTTGAACTTCACGAGCGCGAAGTCCGGCTCCACGCCGGTGGTGTCGCAGTCCATGAGCAGCCCGATGGTGCCCGTGGGGGCGATCAGCGTGGACTGCGCGTTGCGGTAGCCGTGGCGCTCGCCGAGGTCGAGCGCGCGGTCCCACGCTCGGTGGGCGGACTCGAGGAGGTCCGGCGGGCACGCCTCCTGGTCGAGGCCGACCGGGAAGACGGTCAGGCCTTCGTACTCGGTGAAGTCGGCGTTGTAGGCGGCGCGGCGGTGGTTGCGCATGACGCGCAGCATGGCGTCGCGGTTCTCCTCGTAGCGCGGGAATGCGCCCAGCTCCGCGGCCATCTCGGCGGACGCGGCGTAGGAGCGGCCCGTGAGGATCGCGCTGAGCGCGCCGGTCCAGGCGAGGGCGGCGTCGGAGTCGTAGGGGATGCCCTGCATCATCAGCACCGTGCCGAGGTTGGCGTAGCCGAGGCCGAGCGTGCGGTAGTCGTACGACAGCTGCGCGATGTCCTCGGACGGGAACTGCGCCATCGCCACGGAGATCTCGAGGACGACGGTCCAGATGCGGATCGCGTGCTCGTAGGCGGCGATGTCGAAGGCGCCGGTCTCCATGTCCGTGAAGGCGAGCAGGTTCAGCGACGCCAGGTTGCAGGCGGTGTCGTCCAGGAACATGTACTCGGAGCACGGGTTCGAGCCGTTGATGCGCCCGCCGTTGGGGCAGGTGTGCCACTCGTTGATCGTGGTGTCGTACTGCAGGCCCGGGTCCGCGCTCTGCCACGCGGCGAGGGCGATGCGGTCCCAGAGGTCCTCGGCCATCAGGGTGGACGAGACCTTGCCGTTGGTGCGGTTCGTCAGCTCCCAGGTGCGGTTGTGGCGGACGGCGTCCAGGAAGTCCGCGGTGACGCGCACGGAGTTGTTCGAGTTCTGGCCGGAGACGGTCTGGTACGCCTCGCCCTGCCAGTCGGTGTCGAACACGCCGAAGTCGAGGGTGGTCACGCCCTGCTGGGCGAGCTGCAGCACGCGGACGATGAAGCCCTCGGTGACGCCGTCGCGGCGGGCCTTGAGGACGGCGCGACGCAGCGTCGAGTTCTCCGTCGGGTTCGCCCCGCCGGCCTCGGCGTCGTGTGCGGCCTCGAAGATGGCGGTCAGGTGACGGCGGGTGACGGCTGCGCCCTCGTCACGGGCGCAG
>CAYPYF010000165.1:0-2466 GCA_964414675.1 uncultured Dehalococcoidaceae bacterium | reverse complement strand
AGTAGCCGTACTGCCGCTTCGCCTCCGGGGTGTATATCTCGATGCGGTAGTGGAAGTTGAACAGTCGCTCGGAGCGGTCTCGATCCCACACCACCGGGTCGAACGGCGAGAGCAGCGCGCGCGCCTCGATCCGCCGAGGCAGGCGTGCGCCCGCCGCGAGGTAGGCGCGGTCTCGCCAGCCTCGGACGGTGACTCGCTGTACGACACCGGCGTCCGCGAGTTCCTCGAGCGCCGCCTTTGCCGGCGTCATCCCGACGCGGTAGTAGTCCCCGATGTCCGAGGCGGTCCCGATCCCATGATGGACGGCGCCGAGCCGCACCAGTTCCCGGAGGGCGTCGCCGGCGGCCGGATGCGGCCCCGCGAGGACCTCGGCGGGCAGGATGCGCTCCGGCGTGTCGTACAGCCGCGCGAAGCTGCGGCGGTTGCCGACCGCGAGGCGTCCGGTGGTGAAGAGCGCCTCCAGCAGGCGCTTCGACTCGCTCCACTCCCACCACCCGGCGCGCCGTTCGCCCTCGCGAGCCTCGTCGTGCACCTCGCCGTGGACGACGGGGCCGTGGTCGCGGATGTGGGCGACGAGGGCGTCCGCCTGCTCCGCGTGCTTGCGGAGGAACTCGTCGCGCCGCCACCACATCCGTCGCCCGCCCTCCATCCGGTGCCGGAACAGGCCGTATCGCTCGACCGGTACAAGCGAGGCCTCGTGGCCCCAGTACTCGAAGACCTGCCCGCTGCCCCACGCGAGCCGGTCAAGGGCGGTCGTGTCGTAGGGGCCGAGGCGCGAGAAGAACGGCATGTAGTGCGCCCGCGCGAGCACGTTCACCGAGTCGATCTGCACCACGCCCACGGTTTCGAAGACCCGACGGAGGTGTCGCGCGTCGAGCCGGCCGGTCGGTCGCGCGCGGTCGAACCCCTGCGCGGCGAGGGCGATGCGTCGGGCTTCGTCGATCGAGAAGTCGGAACGCGGCACGTCAGGCCGGGACGTGCGTCGTGGTGACCTCGGCGAGGACGCGGCCACCGTCGCCGGTCACGGTCGTCCGGATGAACGCGACGCGCCGTCCCACGCGGATCGGGCGGGCCTCGAAGTGGATCGTCCCGCCGCGCTGGTTGGCGATCAGGTTGGCGTGGAGGTCGATCCCCACCATGAACGCGTCGTCACCGTCGATCGCCCTGTGGGCGGTATTGGCCATGGCGGTCGCCGCGTTGTCCGCGAGCCCCACGAGGACCCCGCCGTGGATCATCCCGGTCGGGTTTTGGTGGTGCGTTTCGATGTCGACCGTGGCCCGCACGTACTCGACCGTCACCTCGACGAACCGAAGTCCGAGGTACTCGCCGAACGGGCTCATCGGATACGCCGGCTGTTCCGCGGGCGTTGGCTCAGAGGTCATCGCGGCTCCCATGTCACAATCCCGATCCACGGACGCATGATCGGCAGCACCAGTCCCTGGTCTGTCCCGTACCGCTCCTGTGCCAGCGCCTGCATGCGTGTGTCGAGTGCCGATCCCTCGTTGAGCCAGAGCAGGCGGCGCAGGATCGCGTGAGCGTCCTCCGGCGACCTCGCCACGGCGGTCTCACCGCCGGGCACGGTGCGGACCTCGTAGCGGCGTCCGCGCGCGCCGAGGACGGCGACGAACTCGCGGAGGGCGGGCAGCGTCGCCATCGGTTCGCCGTGGACCGCCTCGAACAGGTCGGCGAACTGGGCGCCGCGCCCGACCACCCCGAAGACGCCGACGCACAGCCGCCGCGTGGCCGCCTCCTGGGCGTCCAGCCACCCACCGAGGTCCGCGATGTCGTACACCGCGTGCGCGGCGAGCGAGACGTCGACCTCGCGGTCCCATCCCGGCACCGGCCATGGACTCTCGATCACCTCGAGGTTCGTCGCGTCCGCCTCGGTGGCGGCGGAGGAGAGCACCTCGCGCATCGACTCGGACGGTTCGATCGCGATCACGCGGTCCACGATGGCGGCGAGCGGGACGGCGAAGCGTCCACCCCCCGCGCCGATGTCCAGCCAGGTGTCACCGGGCCGGGCGAGTGCCTCGACCAGGGGCCATTCGACGGACTCCCGGACGCCCGGCCTGAACGACCCCGCCACGGGGCGGTAGTAGTCGGGGCGGACGTCCTCGCGGAGCCGCTCTACCTGCTCGCGGTCAGCCTCGATGAGTCCGCGCCACGCGGCGAGGGTCTCTGCTTCGGTCGGACGGAGGGGCGATGTCATGCCGGCATCATACCGAGGCCACCGAGGTCACCCGCCCGAGCGATGGCACCGGTGGCGGCACTGGCGCGAGCTACAGCGGCAGCCCCGCGCCCAGCTCGCCGAGCCGTCGCCGCCTCGCGCGGTAGTCGGGGATGAGCCGCTCGACCTCCGCCCAGAACGAGGGGCGGTGGTGAGGCCGGACGAGGTGGGCGATCTCATGCACCACGACATAATCCACGATGGTGGGTTCGAGCATGATCAGCCGCCAGTTGAACCGC
>CAYPYF010000164.1:0-2577 GCA_964414675.1 uncultured Dehalococcoidaceae bacterium | reverse complement strand
GGCGCACTTGGCCGACGAAGTGATGGAACTGACCCCGGAGATGAAGGCGGCGGTGCCACCACGGCTGTTCGGACAGTGTCGATGGGGACACCACGCGTGCAGTGCGTCGCAGTGCCGCGGCGAGTCGATGCACCGGCGATGCCGCGCTCGTGGCCCGGTGAGGGGCGCCTCGGACGGTCCGAGGTGGCTGAACGCGACGCCTGGCACTCTGCCCCCGTCGCCGCGCGGAAGCATACCGCGCGGGGGCAATCCTCGCTGTGAGGGAGGCTGGGGACCGGAGGAGCTCCGTCGCGGGGATCGTCGCGGGGTTGGTACGGCGTGGTACTGTCCGCGCATGAATCCTGTACTACTGGGTGTCGTTATCGGCGTTGCGGTCTTTCTGCTTCTGTTGGTGTTCACCGCGCTCTATACGGTGGAACAACAGTCGTTCGCGATTGTGGAGCGGTTCGGGAAGTTCCAGCGGATCACCTCGCCGGGCCTCAACTGGCGGATCCCGTTCATCGACCGCGTGGTGACGCGCGTGACGATCCGGGTGCGCGAACTCATCGTCCAGATCAACACGAAGACGAAGGACAACGTCTTCGTGGACCTGGAACTGGCGGTCCAGTACCGGGTGATGAACGCGGACGACGCGTGGAACGCCTGGTACACGCTGACAGACCACGAGCAGCAGATGGAGTCGTTCGTGTACGACACCGTCCGCGCGAAGGTCCCGACGATGGAGCTGGACCAGGTCTTCGAGAACAAGGACGACATCGCGGACGACGTGCGCGCGACGCTCGCCACCAAGATGCAGGACTACGGCTACACGATCGTGCAGTCGCTGGTGAACGACGTCCGGCCGGCGGCGAACGTGGCGACGGCGATGAACGAGATCGTGGCGCAGGAACGCCTCCAGCGCGCCGCCGAGCACCGCGCGCAGGCCGAATACATCATCGTGGTCCGCGCCGCCGAGGCGGACGCGGAGTCGAAGCGCCTGGCGGGTGAGGGCATCGCGAACCAGCGCAAGGCGATCGTGCAGGGGTACCAGGAGTCGGTGGCGGGCCTCCAGCAGGCGACCGGGGTCGACGCGCGCGAGATCATGTCGGTGGTGCTGATGACCCAGTACTTTGACGCACTGCGCGACATGGCGGCGGGCGGGAAGAACTCCGTGATCTTCTCGAACCACGCGCCGGGCGAGATCGCGAGCATCCAGCAGCAGTTCCTGGACGCGATCGTGGCGGCGCAGAGCGTGGGTGCGGCGGCGCCGGGCTACCAGTCGGGCACGCCTCGACGGTCGTAGCGCAGACGCCGCGGTCGCGGCGCATCGGAACTCCGCGCGGGGTCGGCGCGTCCTACCGCTGAGGGAGGGCTCCCCCGTGGTCCGACGAACCAGCGCCGCAATCCTCGTGCTGCTCGTGTGTGTCCTTGGCGGCGCTGTGGCGCCGGATGAGGTGCGTGCGTGCTCGCTCCATATGCCCGAGCCGCACGAGCGCATCCCGCAGTTCGTGGAGCACTCAGAGGCGACAGTTGTCGGCGTGGTCGTGCGCGAAGAGGCGACCGGGTCTCGCTCCGCCTCCGAGGTGTTTCGATCGACGCTGCAGGTAGTGGCGGTGCTGGGTGGCGATGCACCAGCGGAGATCGTCCTTGCCGATCTTTGGCTACCTCGGCGCGGATTGCTCGGGTGGTCCAAGGCTCGAGGAGGGGAACCGCTATCTGTTGTTCCTGAGCAGGCAGCGGACCGTGCCCAGTCCCAACCATCTCCCCGCTGGCGAGTGGCGCGTCGGGGCGGTCGGGATGGCGACATACCTGCTCGAGGGCGGGGAGGCGATGTTCTATCCGTTGGGTCGTCCGGTGCCCGCGGATGGCTCGATGAACGCGGAGACTCTTCTGATGGAACTCGGCGACACGCTCGGCAGCGACTCTGCCGAGGTGGAGCGGGCGATCGCGTTCGCGAACGGGGCCGAGGCTCCCCCGCGCGTCGCGGCGGACGAGAGCAATCCCGTGACGGTGTGGGGCTCCGTCGGCGTGGGGGTGATCGCCGTCGGGATCCTCGCGGGGTGGTACGTGCGCGGGCGGTCGCGGCGACGGCGCTAGGCGTCGGGGTGTCGGCGGAGGCGGGCGGTGAGGGCGGGCCAGGCGAGGCTCACCGCGCCGACGAGCATGGGCGGGACGGTGTTGATGACGTGGACGAGGAGGGCGTAGGCGACGGCAAGCTCGGACGAGTAGCCGGCGACGAGCAGCGGCGCGGCGGCGGCGGCGTGGAACAGGCCGATGCCGCCGGGCGTGGCAGGCGCGAGCATCGAGAGGTTCGTGGAGAGCGTCACGATCACGCCGAGGAGGAGCGGGCCGACGAGCGCCTCGGGCGGGTCGAGGGCCTCGAACACCGCGGTGTGCATGAGGAAGGTGGCGCCCCAGCCGGTGGCGGTCATGGCGACGACGAAGGCGACGTGCGCGGGGGGTTGCCGGACGATGGCGAGGGCGTCGGCCCGGAGCGACTCCAGGCGGCCCACGATGAGTGTGCGGAGCGCGCGCCAGCGGACGCGGGCGACGATCGTGAGGGCGACGAGACCGATGCCGACGCCCTGATGCTGCGCC
>CAYPYF010000163.1:0-2613 GCA_964414675.1 uncultured Dehalococcoidaceae bacterium | reverse complement strand
CACCATCGCGGCGATCGCCGGGCGGACGATCCACACGTTCCACACCGAGGGCGCGGGCGGCGGTCACGCGCCGGACATCATGCGCCTCGCGGGCGAGCGGAACGTCCTCCCGTCGTCCACAAACCCCACACGCCCTTACACGATCAACACCCTGGCCGAGCACATGGACATGCTCATGGTCTGCCACCACCTGAACCCGCAGGTGCCGGAGGATGTCGCGTTCGCCGATAGCCGGATCCGCCCCGAGACGATGGCCGCCGAAGACGTCCTCCACGACCTCGGCGTGATCAGCATGTACTCCTCCGACTCGCAGGCGATGGGACGCGTCGGCGAGAGCTTCACGCGCCTCATCCAGACCGCGCACAAGATGAAGGAGGTGCGCGGTCCCCTGCCCGAGGAACGCGACGGCGACGACAACCAGCGCGTGCTGCGCTACCTCGCGAAGATGACCATCAACCCGGCGCGGGCGAGTGGCATCGGGCACATCGTCGGCAGCCTGGAATCCGGCAAGCTGGCGGACATCGTCCTCTGGCCGGTGCAGTTCTTCGGCGTGAAGCCCGCGCTCGTCGTGAAGGGCGGGGCGATCGCCTGGTCGATCATGGGCGAGCCGAACGCCTCGATCCCCACCGTCGAGCCCGTGCTCTACCGCCCGATGTTCGGCGCGCACCCCTCCGTGATCGCGAAGACCTGCGTCACCTTCGTGAGCGGGGCGGCAGCCGACGGCGGCGTGAAGGAGCGCCTGAACCTTGGACGCATCGTGGAGCCCGTCCGCGGCACCCGCGCCATCTCGAAGCTCGACATGCTCCGCAACGACGCGCTTCCGACCGTCGAGGTCGACCCGGAGTCGTACGAGGTCCGCGTGAACGGTGAGGTGGTCACCGCGCCCGCCGCCACCTCGCTACCCCTCGCCCAGCGGTATTTCCTGATCTAGGAGGGCGCCCCATGACCACTTCACCGGCGGGCACACTGCTCCTGCTCCAGCTGATGGACTCGTCCTTCCCCGTGGGGACGTTCGCCCACTCGTACGGCCTCGAGCAGTCCGTGCGCGACCGGCACGTCTCCGACGCCGGCAGCGTCGAGGCGTTCGTCGCGACGGTGCTGGAGATGCAGGCCGCGACGGCGGACGCGCGCGCGCTCGTCCGCGCCTACGAGGCAACGACCGCCGGCGACTTCGGGGACGTCGCAGCCATCGACCTCGACCTGCACGCCACGAAGGCGACACTCGAACTGCGGAACGCATCCACGTCGACCGGTCGCAGGCTTTTCCAGGAAGTGGTCGCACACGCCGGGGTGAGCACGCCGGTCATCCAGGCCTACCTCGACGCGGTCGAGCGCGACGAGGTTCCCGGGACGCACGCCGTCGCGCTCGGGGTCGTCGGTGCCGCGCTCGGCATCGGCGTCGTAGAGCTCGTCGCGGCGTTGCTCTTCTCGACGGCGAACACGCTGCACCAGGCCGCGATGCGCCTCCTCCCGGTCTCCCACCGCGACGCCCAGGCCGCGCTCCACCACCACCGGCCCGACATCGCCCGGTTCGCCGAGGATGCCGTGACCAACGCCGGCGAGCGGTTCACCTCCTTCGCTCCGCTCCAGGAGATCGCGTCCATGCGCCACGAGGGCGCGCCCGTCCGCTTCTTCGCCTCGTGAGGGAGTCGCTCCGAGCCTCGTTCGCTCCGACCGAGCGAGGCATCGCGCTGCGGTGTACTTCGACCGCCGCGCTCGAATTGCGTGGTCCGTTCCCCGGGATGCTCCCGCGCTACTTTCTCCGCAACGTGACGGCCGGCATGCTCGACGGCGACGAGTACGAGGTCGAGCTCCACGCGTCCGAGGGTGTCCGGGTTGCGGTCGCGCCGACCTCGGCCGCGAAGGTCTTCGTCGCGCGTGAGCGTGGCACCACGCTCACGACCCGGCTCGAGGTCGAGCGTGACGCCATCCTCGACTACGACGCGGGACTGACGATCCCCCATGCCGGCGCGGTGGCGCGCCTGTCGACCGAAATAGCCCTGCACGACGGCGCTCGCGTCGCCTGCGCGGACACGTTTGCCTTCGGACGGCTCGCGCACGGTGAGCGGTTCGCGTTCGAGCGCTTCGAGTCAGACCTCCGCGTGTCGACGCCGGCCGGCGCGACGCGGTTCACGCGTCGCAGCGTCCTCGTCCCGGCGCTCCAGCGACGACAGATCGAGGCGGGCGTCGGCGGCGCGGGCGCCCTCGGGACGCTGCTGCTCCTCGGCGAGGGGGACCGGCCGCTCCTCGCGGAGACCCCGGACGCGTACGCGGGTGCATCCGCACTCCCGCACGGCGTCGGCTGGCAGGTCCAGGTGCTGGCACGCCGTGCGGAGCAGGCACAACTGGTCCTGGCGCAGGCCCGCGAGGCCTGGCTCGCGCCATCCTCGCGGGCAGTACCGCCGGCCCTCGTCCCGGCCTAGGACGTCACGCGGCGCTGGGGCAGGTGTCCCGCACGGACGAGGCAGCCCAGCGTGTCGCAGATCACCCGCGTCGCGATCAGCGCCGTGATCTCGGCGTTGTCGTAGGGTGGCGAGCACTCGACGACCTCGATGCCGGCGAGCGGACGCTCCGCGATCAGCTGGATGAACTTGAGCACCTCGCGAGGCAGGA
>CAYPYF010000162.1:0-2614 GCA_964414675.1 uncultured Dehalococcoidaceae bacterium | reverse complement strand
GACAGGATCGAGAGGCCGACCACCTGCACGTCCTCCTGCAATGCCGCCTCCGCGATCATCTGCGGGGTCTGGCGGATGCCGGTGTAGATGACCTCCATGCCCGCGTCGCGCAGCGCGCGAGCGACCACCTTCGCGCCGCGGTCATGGCCATCCAGGCCGGGCTTCGCGATGAGGACTCGGATGGGGGATCCCGTGGTCACCATGACACTCCCATTCGGTGTAGCCGCTGTTGGCAGTCGGCCCGCCTAGTCTCCCTGAGCGCGCAGGCTACGCCAACCCCCGTATTGACGGGTGGCGCACCTCGACCGCCTAGTCGAACTGGATGAGCTGGATCGCGAGGCCGAACGACTGCTCGGCGCCGATGGTGCTCGTGCGGCTGTTGGGGAGGGCGCCCGGCGCGGGGTCCGGCAGGTCGAGGCCCTGCGCGCGGTACTTCGCCACCTCGGCGTCGAGGTCGGCGACCTCGATCGCGACCATCGAGGATGCCCGCTCGCCCTGCTCGGCGATGCGTGCCGCCATCGGCGAGTCCGGGGACGTGGCGGAGATCAGCTCGACCATGCACTGGCCGGAGGGCAACTGCGCGATGAGCATGCCGCGCTCCTCGTTCCGGATCTCGTTCGTCACCTCGAGGTCCACGTTCTGCTTCCAGGTGGCGCGGGCGGTCGGGTAGTCGGCGACCGTGACGGCGAGGTGGTCGAAGCCCTTGTCGTGGGAGACGTGCGCGCCCGCCGGCGGCGTCGCGAGCTCCACGAGGACGCCGTGCATCGCCTTCGGGTGGATGAACGCGATGCGTCCCGCCAGCCCGTCACGCGGGGTCTCGTCGATCAGTTCGACGCCGAGGCCCTTCAGCCGTTCCAGCTCCCCGACCACGTCGTCCGTGTTGAAGCAGATGTGGTGCAGTGTCTGGCCCCGCGACTGCAGGAACCGCGCGACGCCCGTGTCGTCGCGGGTGGGCTCCAGGAGCTCGATCTCGTTCTCGCCGAGGGCGAGCAGCACCCCTCGGACGCCCTGCTCCTCGACGACGCGGTCCTCCGTGACCGTCAGGCCGAGGGTGTCGCGGAAGAAGCCGAGGGCGTCGTCCGCGCTGTGGACGACGATGCCGACGTGGTGGATGCGGTCGATCACTGGAGTACCCCTCTGCTTCGGCCTGGTTCTGCTGCGGATTGTCGTTTGGGAGCTAGATGCCCTGCTCGCGCCGCCACGCGAGGATGGGCGCGATGTGCTCGCGTTCGTGGCCGGCGGTGTCGGACAGGTTGCGGGCGGTACGGCCTTCCTCGAAGCGCTCCGCGGGGAGACGCCCGGCGAGGTTCTTCACGGCGGCCTCGTGGCGCTCCCGCGCGGCGCGGAGGTGCGCCATGAGGTCCTCCCACGTCAGGTGCCGGTTCCGCTCGACGACGAGTGCGTTGTACGGGTCATCGCCCGTCTCGGGGTCGAAGTCCGGGATCTCCGGACGCTCGCCGCGCGCCATCCGTTCGAGGGCGTGCGCGTAGCCGTTCTGCCACTCGTAGAGGTGCGCGATGATGTCGTGGATCGACCACTCGCCGAACCAGCGCTCCTCGCGCCGCGCGGGGGTGAGGGCGTCTACGGCCTCGATCAGTTCGGCGCGAGCCGCCTGGTTCGCCTCGATCACACCGGGGATCGCCTCGGCGAGCGCGTCCCGTCGTGGGGCGTCCGGCATCAGATGGTCACGATCTCCTGGTACTCGCCCCACTCCTCGCGGAGGACGCCGCACATCTCGCCGATGGTGACGTAGAGCTCGGCCGCCTCGATGAGCAGGGGCATCATGTTCTCGCTGGTGTGCGCCGCGGCACGGATGCGCGCGAGGACATCGTCCACCTTCGCGGCGTCGCGGCTGGCGCGGAGCGTCGCGAGCTGCTGGCTGCGGCGCTGGGCGACCTCCGGGTCGACGCGCATGATCTCCGCGTCCATCTCGTCCGCGGTGATGTACTGGTTCACGCCGACGACGATGCGGTCCCTGGTCTCCGCGCGGCGCTGCATCTGGAACGCGGACTCCTGGATCTCGCGCTGCTGGAAGCCCTGCTCGATGCCGACGAGCGCGCCGCCGATGTCCTCGATCCGGTCGAGGTAGGCCCACACCTCCGCCTCGAGCTGGTCGGTCATCGCCTCGACGAAGTAGGAGCCAGCCAGCGGGTCGATGGTCTCAGCGACGCCGGACTCGTACCCGATGATCTGCTGCGTGCGCAGCGCGATCTCGACGGACTTCTCCGTCGGCAGCGCGAGCGCCTCGTCGTACGAGTTCGTGTGCAGGGACTGCGTCCCGCCGAGGACGGCCGACATCGCCTGGAGGGTGGTGCGGATGATGTTGTTCAGCGGCTGCTGGGCGGTCAGCGTCGCCCCGCCGGTCTGCGTGTGGAACCGGACCATCTGCGCGCGCGGGTCCTTCGACTCGTACTTCTCCTGGGCGATCTTCGCCCAGATCCGGCGCGACACGCGGAACTTCGCGACCTCCTCGAGGAAGTTCGAGTGGCACGCCCAGAAGAACGCGAGGCGTCCCCCGAACTCGTCGAACTTCAGGCCGGCCTCAAGGGCGGCGTCGACGTACTCGATCGCATCGGCGAACGTGAACGCGAGCTCCTGGGCGGCGGTGCAGCCG
>CAYPYF010000161.1:0-2650 GCA_964414675.1 uncultured Dehalococcoidaceae bacterium | reverse complement strand
GCGACCATGCCGAGGGCGACGACACCGGCGGGGCGGGCCCAGGGGCGCTGGAGGCGCGGCCGGACGCCGAGGTCGAACGTGGGGAGACGCCAGCCGGAGCGCCCTCGGAAGGTGTTCTCGACGAGGCGGTAGGAGAGCTCGGCGAGGATGAGGGTGGCGCCGAGGCGGGCGGCGAGCAGCGACCACGAGCGGAGGTCCGCGCTGACCTGGGGCTGGGTGAGGACGAAGACGGGCCAGTGCCAGAGGTAGATCGAGTAGGAGCGCTGGCCCAGCCATCGCAGGGCGGGGCGGGACAGGATCCACGCGACGGCGTTCCGCTGGTGCAGCGCGGCGACCATGACGGCGACCGTGGCAAGCGAGGTGAGGAAGAAGCCGCCGCGGTAGATGAACGGGTCGAACTCGCTCATCTGGGTGGTGAGCAGCAGCAGGGCGGCAAGGCCGCCCCAGCCGAGCACCTCGGCGGGCAGTCGCGGGATACGGGCGGCGACGCCCGGCTTCACGACGATGGCGAGGGCGGCGCCGAGGAGCAGGCCTGCGACACGCGCATCGGTGCCGTAGTACGCGCGGGACGGGTCCGCCTCCGGGCTGTAGAGCGTGGCGACGACGAGGGTGGAGACGGCGGCGAGCGAGACGGCGAGGGCGAACGCGGCGAGGCGCCCGCCGAACTTCAGCGCGCCGATGAGGAGCACCGGCCAGACGAGGTAGAACTGCGCCTCGACGGCGAGGGACCAGAAGTGCAGGAACGGGGAGGGCGAGGTGATGGTCTGGAAGTAGGACTGGTCTCTCACTAGGAAGAACCAGTTGCCGACGTAGCCCAGCGCGGCGAGGCCCTCCGCAGTCAGCGAGCCGATGCTGCGCATGCCGAGCACGGTGAAGGCGACCCAGGTGATGACGGCTGCGGCGACGGCGGCGGGGACGAGCCGGCGCGCACGGCGCTGCCAGAAGTCGCCGGTCTCCAGGAGGTCCGGGATCGGTGCGCCATCCTCGTCGGCGCGGAGTTGCGCACGGGCGAGGAAGAGTGCGGTGACGAGATAGCCGGAGATGACGAAGAAGACGTCCACGCCGAAGAAGCCACCGGGAACCTCGGCCAGGGACGCGTGATAGGCGACCACAGCGAGGACGGCGAGCGCACGAAGACCGTCTACGGCTGCCAGGTACGGCAGCGCGCGACCCGTATCCTGGGCCAACAGGGAACCCCTTCGAGCCGTCTCTTCCCGCCCACTCTCAGAATGCGCCAATAGGCACGATCACTTCAACACCTGACGACGGTTTTTAGAGGAAAACTTTCAGTCCTCTATCAACAGGGGCCTCTTTAGCCCTCTCGGGGCCTCTCCGCGCCCCCTGCGGAACGTGTACGCTCCTCTCGCATCACGAACGTGATGCCGATCGACGTTGGGGCGGCGAGGAGGTGGTGCCGTGCCGGCTGGGCCGTTGTCAGGAATCCGCGTGCTGGAGTTCTCGCAGATCGTCGCGGCGCCGGTCGCCGGGGTGAACCTCTCGGACTTTGGCGCGGACGTGGTGAAGGTAGAGCCGCCGGGGGGCGAGCAGACGCGGCGGACCGCCTCGGTGGTGCCGACGGAGAGCAAGGGGTTCCAGGCGCTGAACCGCGGGAAGCGGTCGCTGGTGATCGACCTGCACGACGAGCGCGGGCAGGCGGTGATGCGCCGGATGATCGCGCAGACGGACGTGGTGCTGATCAACTACCGCTTCGGCGTGGCTGAGCGGATGGGGATCGACTACGGCACGCTGCAGAGGCTGCGTCCCGACCTGATCTACTGGCAGAACACGGGGTTCGGCGAGCAGGGCCCCGAGGTCCGCCGCGCCGGGTCCGACGTGGTGGCGCAGGCGTACTCCGGGCTGATGGTGACCGACGCAAAGGTCGACGACGCCGGCGCGCCCGACCTGATCTCCGTGCCGATCGCGGACATCGTGTCCGGCTTTGCGGCGGCGATGGCGGTGGGGATGGCGCTGTACCACCGCGAGCGGACCGGCGAGGGGCAGTACCTGAGCACCTCGTTGCTGCGCACGTCGCTGTTCCTCCAGGCGGCGGCAGTGATGCGCGAGCCGGTCTCCGATGCGGTGCTGCGGGACCCGATGCTGGAGCGCGTGAACGCGGCGATCGAGGGCGGTGCGTCGTACCCGGAGGTGCTGCAGGCGCGCTCGGCGGCGCAGACCGCGCGCCTCGCGTTCCGGCTGTACTACGGCGGGTATCGCGCGCAGGGCGGGGCGGTGGTGCTCGGTGCGCTGACGCGGACGAACCGTGACCGGATGCGCGCGGTCCTCGGGTTTCCCGAGGAGGACAGCGACAGCCCGGACTACGACGCGCTCGACGCCGAGAACCAGCGCCGCGCGGTGGAGTGGAAGCAGCGCTTCCGCGACCGCTTCATGGAGCGCTCCGTGGCCGAGTCGGTGCACGACTTCGACGTGGCGGGGGTGCCGGTGTCGGCGGTGCGCCAGCCGGAGGACCTTGCGGACGATCCGCAGGTGGTGGCGGACGGGATGATGTGGGACGTGGAGCACTCCGTCACCGGGCCGCAGCGCGTGGTGGGGCCGGCGGTGCTGATGTCGCAGACGCCGACCTCCGTGCAGCGTTCGGCGCCGGCGCTGGGGGAGCACTCGGCGGAGCTGCTGGTGGAGGCGGGGTTCGCGC
>CAYPYF010000160.1:0-2994 GCA_964414675.1 uncultured Dehalococcoidaceae bacterium | reverse complement strand
CTCATCGGCGCACATGCGGGCGACGTCGCGCAGCATGGTGGTCTTGCCGACGCCCGGAGGGCCGAGGAGCAGGATCGAGTGCCCGGCCTCGATGAGGTCGCGCATGACCTGGCCGGAGCCGGACACGGAACGCCCGACGCGGCACGTCAGGCCGACGATGTGGCCTCGGCGGTTGCGGATCGCCGAGATGCGGTGGAGCGTCCGAGGGATGCCGCCGCGGTTGTCGTCACCGAACTCGGAGACCTGCGCCACCACCTGGGCGAGCTCGGTGTCCTTCACCTCGACCTCGTCGAGGTCGAACTCCTGCTCGCGATAGCGCGCGGTCGGCCGCCGTCCGAGGTCGAGGATTACCTCGATCAGGCCGTCGAAGCCGCGTTCGCGGAGCGGGATCGCGACACGTTCGGGGAGGATACCGACGAGCAGTTCGATCTCGCCGCGCTCCTCCTCGGTCATCTCGCGTGGGAGCGGGGGCGGCTGGAGCGGCGGATCCGGCAGGTCCGCCGCGGCGCGCGCGGCGAACGGTGTGCCGGCGGCAGCGCGGGCGTCCTCGTAGGCATCGTCGCCCGTCATCTGGTCGTCGTCCTGAAACTCGCGTGCGTAGTTACTCATACGTTCGCACGAACCTCCGTCCCGGCTAACTGCCGGTGATGGCGATACCCGCGCGGGCGAAGGCCTCGTCTCTGGCCTCCTCCCGGATCGGGCGGCTCACTCGGAGACAGAACAGCCCGTACTCTCCGGCCGGCTGGAGACCAGCACGCCGCGCGGCCACCTCGGCCGCGGAACCGGAGACGACCAGGCCGTAGACATCGCCGGTATCGAGACGCCGGCGGAGTTCCCGTAGCAATGACTCTCCCGCTCCCGGCGCGTCAGGCTCCGCCAGGAGTGAGAATTGACCGCTGCTGGACGAGCGCATGGCGGCGCGGACACCGCCCGAGGACTCCGCCACCAGCGTGGGCGGCGAGCCGCGGTCCACCCAGCGGGCGTCCTCGACCTCCAGCCATTCATCCTGCGTCATGGCGAGCGCTTCCCGGGCGGTCACCGGGAAGGCGTGGCAGTAGAGCTGAAACCGTGCGTGGGTATCGGCGGCCGTCGCCTCTCGAATGGCGGAGGGGGAGGGAGACGCCTCGAGGGGCGCGTCCGCCACGTCCGCAATAGTACCCATCCACAGCGCTTCTTCCACAACGTGGCGGAAACCCGCGCGGGGCGCCGTCCGCGCGGCGCGCGAGTCCACGGAGGTGCGGAGCAGCACCCGGGTCACCCGCGCCTCCGCGGCAGCGCGGCCGGCCTGCCGCAGGAGGTCCGCGAGGACGTCCTCGTCGGCGTCGGCGGCGTCCACGAGGGTGTCGACCTCCCAGGCGGAACGCGACAGCTCACGGGCGGTGGCGATGCCTCGGATCTCCCGGCCACCCATGCTGATCCACATGCGCCGCCCGAGGTGCAGCCACTGCTCGATAGCAGCAGCGAGCGGGCGGGGGGCCTCGTTGGGCACGCCCAGGTGGTCGCGCGTGATGGCCAGGTTCTCGCGCACCTCCTCGTCGAACGTGACGAGGGCGACCAGGTCGGTTGGTCGGGGGGCGCGCGTGTCGGTCACTGCCGTCCGCCCTCCGGGGGAGTGATCCGGCGAGGCATCAGGAGGCCTGCCTCTCGTCCGCTTCCGCATCGCCCACGGCGCGGTCCTCGGCATCGGCGCGGCACATCTGGACGAAGTAGGCGTGCATGCGGGCGTCGTCCGTGAGCTCGGGGTGGAACGAGGTGGCGAGGAGGTGCCCCTGGCGCGCGGCCACGATCCGGCCGTCCCGCAGCGCCGCCAGCACCTCGACCTGCGGGCCGACCCGCTCGATGACGGGGGCGCGGATGAAGATCGCGCAGAGCGGCGGCCCCTCCATCCCGGCGACCTCCAGGTACTCCTCGAACGACTGGATCTGCGTACCGAACGCGTTGCGCTGCACCGTCATGTCCATCACGCCGATCGGCGCGCGGTCCAGCGCGGGGACATCGGTGGCGAGAAGGATGGCGCCGGCGCACGTGCCCCACGTGGGCAGCCCGGCGCGGATCCGCTCGCGGAGCGGTTCGAGCATGTCGAAGGCGATGAGGAGACGGGCGATCGTGGTGCTCTCGCCGCCCGGGATGACGAGGCCGTCGACGGTGTCTACCTGCGCGAGCGTACGCACCTCGACCGCATCGACCCCTGACTCGCGCAGCATCGCGAGGTGCTCGGCGAAGTCGCCCTGGAGGGCGAGTACGCCGATGCGTAGCCGATGAGCTGGGCGCTCGATGGAGGGCATTCGGAAGTGTTAGTTCCCCCGTCCCGCGAGGAGTTCTTCCGGCTTCATCTGAGCCGTGGACTGGCCGCGCATGGCCTCGTCCGGGATCGACGCGGAGACTTCCGCGATCATCATCGGGTCGTTGTAGTGCGTCACGGCTTTCACGATGGCGGACGCCATGTTCGCCTGCACGCGGCGGCGATCCGCCTCGGTCGGCTCGTTCATGCCGGACTTGAAGATGCCGGAGCCCACGAAGACGCCCTCCGCGCCCAGCTGCATCATCAGCGCGGCGTCCGCCGGGGTGGCTACGCCACCTGCGGAGAAGTTCACCACGGGCAACTTGCCGAGGCGCGCGACCTCCCGGAGGAGCTCGACCGGGACCTGGAGCTCCTTCGCGGTGACGAACAACTCGTCATCGCGGAGCGACTGGACGCGCCGGATCTCACCCCAGATCGAGCGCATGTGGCGGACGGCCTCCACGATGTCGCCGGTGCCGGCCTCGCCCTTGGTGCGGATCATCGCGGCGCCCTCGGAGATGCGGCGGAGCGCCTCACCCAGGTTGCGCGCGCCACAGACGAACGGGGCCTTGAACTGGTGCTTGTCGATGTGGTGGATGTCGTCGGCGGGGGTCAGCACCTCGGACTCGTCGACGTAGTCGATCCCAAGCGCCTCGAGCACCTGCGCCTCGACAAAGTGGCCGATGCGGGCCTTCGCCATGACGGGGATCGAG
>CAYPYF010000159.1:0-3013 GCA_964414675.1 uncultured Dehalococcoidaceae bacterium | reverse complement strand
CCTTGGTAGGCCATTACCCCACCAACTAGCTAATCCACCGCAGGCCCCTCCGAAAGCGCATTGCTGCTTTGGTCCATAGACCGTATGCGGTATTAGCTCCTCTTTCGAGGAGTTATCCCCCACTTCCGGGCAGGTTCCTACGTGTTACTCACCCGTCCGCCACTAGGCCGAAGCCTCGTGCGACTTGCATGCATTAGGCACGCCGCCAACGTTTATCCTGAGCCAGGATCAAACTCTCCACACATTGAAAACCGATCACCCGAAGGTGTTCGGCTTAAGTTCCGCAGTGCGGTTTTACACATCACGCCGGGCACGATCTCATCCGGGCGTCACACCTGCATCCGAAGATGCACGCGCCACTCCCGAATCCTTCGTGTAGGTCCCGGCTGACGGGGATCCCTTACTTATGGATTCTGTCTGCTATCCAGATGTTAATGTGCTGGGCCGCCCAACGGGCGACGCGAAAAGAGATGCTACGACTTCTGTCTGACCCTGTCAAACACGGGCCGAAAGAATCTCGCGCCGCCTTCGCAGCGTTTGAGTCGAGCGGCCAGTGCTCTCGTGAGGGTCAGTCCGTCCCCGCGTGGGTCGACGGCTGATTCCGCAGTTCCAGTAGGCTACCTGCTGTCCGGCTATGCGCTAGTGGCAGATCCACATTTCGACCTGATTTCCCCAAACTTCCCATCACCGCTCGTACATGCACGCCCTCCAGCGCCACCCCGAGCCGGCGCGCGCCCTCCCGCACCACGCGGCTTCCGAGGGCTACCGGAAGCGATCGGAGGGCTCGCCGGTCGATCCGGAGGAGCCCGGGACCCCACTCGGCGTGCGCCTCGAGCCACTCCCGCGCGAGCGCGGTGAGGACCTCGTCGTCGTCGCGCTGGCTCCCCGCGAACGCGGCGAGGTGCTCTCCGGCCCGCGCATTCACCTCGCGGAGCGCGGGCAACACGTCGCGCCGGATCCGGTTGCGTGCGTAGTCCAGCGTCTCGTTGGTCGCGTCAACGCTGGCGTCGATGCCGAGGGCTTCGAGGTAGGCCTCTACCTCGAAGCGCGTGACCGAGAGCAGCGGCCGCAGCAGCCGCAGTCCCCCGGACCCGCGAGCCGGCACCGGCCACTCCCCGTCCGGACGCATCCCAGCCGCGCCGAGGGCGCCCGCACCGCGCGCCAGCTGCAGCAGCACGGTCTCCGCCTGGTCGTCCAGGGTGTGCCCCGTCACGACATCGGTCGCACCGACTCGAACGCAGGCACTGGCGAGCCAGCGATAGCGTGCCTCGCGTGCCGCAGCCTCGGACGGATCGGATGGCCGGCGTGCCGGGCGTCCGAGGACGACCGGGACGCCGAGGCGCTCCGCCACGTCCCGGACGAGGTCGGCGTCGCGGGCCGCCTCAACGGGTGTGCGGAGCCGGTGGTCGAAATGCGCAGCCGTCACCCGTCCGGCGCCGAGCGCCCGGGCGACGGCGACGAGCGTCGCGGTCGAGTCGGCCCCGCCGGACGCTGCGACCACGACCGGGCCAGCGCACCCGAGCGCCTCCAGCGTGCGCGCGATGCGGCGCTCGAAGGCGGACGTGCGGCGGTTCGAGGAGAGCGGCTGCGCGGTGGGCAGGATCGGCGACGTGTGCGAGGTCACGCCGCGCAGCGTAGCGGCGCTACGGGGCGGGCGTAGGAGTGGGCGTGGCGGAGCCTTCCGGGACCGGGGGAAGCGGAAGCGACGTGTCGAAGAGCGCCTCCCACCAGCGTTCGCCCGGGACGCGCGCACTCGCCGAACTCGTCGGCGCATCTACCACTACCAGCGTCTCGCCCGGCCTCACCAGGCCGAACTGCTGGCGCGCGAACGCCTCCACGTACTCGTCCGACTCGAGGTACGCCGCGAGGCCCTCGAGCTCTGCGTGCTGCTGGCGGAGGACCTGTACCTCCTCGAAGAGCACGCGTTCGCTCTCGCGCAGCCGGTAGGACTGAGCGGCGGTCTGGAGGAAGGCGTACGCAAAGAGCCCCAGCAGCAGGACCGCGAGGGTGAGCACCATCTGTGCCGGGCCAAAGGTCGGAAAGCGGATGCGCACGACTGGGGATCGTCCGTCTCAGGGTCCCCCTGGGTGGGACCAACCCGCCTGCAGGGCACGATAGCAGCGTGGTTATGTCTGCACAATCCGACGACCGGAGGCAGCCCTACCCGCCAGCGTGACCAACCAGGTGGCAGGCGTCGTTGATGCGGTTCACCGTCCACGGCGCATCCGTCCGCACCTCGACCTCCGCGATCGCGCCCTCGTCGAGCGCCAGTCGATCCTCCGGTACGGGAGCATCGAGGGCATACACGAGCACCGCCCGCACCACTTCCGAAGACGCCACCGCGGCGATCGTGCCTTCGACGGTCTCGGCGAGGCCCGAGATCACGGCGAGGGCGCTCGCACCGCCCTCGAACCGGGCGTCAGCGGCCACCTCCAGGGCATGGGGGCGCGCGATCGGGCGCGCGACATCCTCGAAGGCCGGTGCGGCGTACAGCGAGGTCAGTGGCGTGCGCTCGAGCGCGGTCGTCACGAGCACGACCTGGTCCGGCCGAGGCGCAACGACGAGGATGACGCGCAGCATCGGTCGCCTACCGGGCTGCCCACTCGCGGCGGACCGCCTCCAGCAGCTCCTCGGCGGCGCTGCGGGGGTCGCGGGAGCGATCGGCGACTACGGAGACCAGATCGGCGAGCGCGCCCGACTCAGCGGCCGTACTGAGCGCCTCACGGTGGAGGATCGCGCGGGTGATCGCGAGCAATTGCCGTTCCGCGTGGGCGCGGCGCTCCTCGGTGGCGTGTTCGGAGGTCTTGATGTGCGCCTGGTGCGCATCGATCGCGTCGATGAGCTCCGGGATGCCCTCGGCGGTGCGGGCGATCGCCTTGAGGATCGGGGGCTTCCATGAGCCGAGGTCGGCAATCGCGAGCAGACCGCGGAGCTGCACGACGGCGGTGTCAGCGCCGGCGAGGTCCGCCTTGTTCACCACCATGATCTGGGCGACCTCCATGAGGCCGGCCTT
>CAYPYF010000158.1:0-3031 GCA_964414675.1 uncultured Dehalococcoidaceae bacterium | reverse complement strand
GCCCCGAGCTCTCCGCGGGCCTCACCCCTGAGCTGATCACGGGGGCGGTCACGCGGCTGCGTGCCCGCTACGACCGCGTCGTGGTGGACCTCGGATGGCCCCCGGAGGCGAGTGTGTTGCGGTCCGCCGACCACGCCCTGCTGGTGACGGCGCCCGACCTCGTCTCGCTCTGGAACGCCCGCCTCGCGCTGCGATCGCTCGGCGAGGACGACCGCGGCCGCTGGCGCCTCATCGTCAACCGCCGGGAGGGCCGCGAGCACTACGACGGGGATGAGATCGAACGGGCGCTGGCGCTGCCCGTGCTCGGCACCGTGCGGGAAGACCGCCCAGCCGCGCGGCGCGCGATCGACCGTCAGATCCCGCTCACGGCGGCGGGCGGCAAGGCTGCCGCTGACCTGCGCGCGCTCGCACGGGCGCTGGAGGAGGAAGCGCCTGAGCCCGCGGCGGTGGCCGCCGCTGCCGTGTTCGCGCCCGTGGTCGTGGAGGCGTCGCGATGACGAGTGCGATGGGGACGAATGCGAGAGGTGCGGCCCGTGACGAGCGTGAGCAGGCGATCCGCGCGGATGTCCAGGCCGCGCTCAGGCGAGCGTCGGACGGTGATGAGACGCCGCGCATCGGAGCGCAGGAGACCGCGCACGCCGAGCGGGTGATCCACGAACAGATCGCCGCAGCGGAGCGGCGGGCGGTCACGCTCGGCCAGCCGGCGTTCGCGGACAAGGCAGACCTCGCGCGCCGTCTGCTCGCCGACCTCCTGGGGCTCGGGCCGTTGCAGCCGCTCCTGGACGACCCCTCGATCGAAGAGATCATCGTCAACGGCCCGCGCCGGGTATTCGTGATTGCCGACGGCCGCAAGGAGCTCACCGAGATCACGCTCGCGGACGACGCGGAGCTGCTGCGGCTGGTGCGGCGCGCGATCGGACCGCTGGGCGGCCGGCTCGACGAGACGAGCCCGATGGTGGACGCCCGCCTCCCCGACGGCAGCCGCCTCAACGCCGTGATCCCGCCCCTCGCCACCGGCGCGACACACGTGACGATCCGCAAGTTCCTGCAGCGCGCACGGACGCTCGACGACCTCGTCGGGCTCGGGACGCTCACACCCGAGGCGGCAGCGTTCCTGCAGGCGTGCGTCCGCGCCGGGCTGAACATCCTGATCTCCGGGGGCACCGGCAGCGGCAAGACGACCTGCCTGAAGGCGCTCGGCGCCGCGATCCCCGGCATGCGCGAGCGGGTGATCACGATCGAGGAGACCGGTGAGCTCCAGCTCGAGTCGGTGCTGCCCGACTGCGTGGCGCTCAACGCGCGGCTCGCGAACGTCGAGGGCGAGGGCGGCGTGTCGATCCGCGCCCTGGTACGCAATGCGCTGCGGATGCGGCCGACGCGGATCATCGTGGGCGAGGTCCGCGGCGATGAGGCGCTGGACATGCTCTCCGCCATGAACTCGGGCCACGAGGGCTCGATGTGCACCCTGCACGCCAACGGCCCGCGCGAGGCGCTCTCCAAGCTCCGCACCTACGCGCTGATGGCCGACGGGCACCCACCGTCGGAGACGGTCGCCGAGATGATCGCGGAGGCGATTCAGGTGGTCGTGCATCTGCGGCTCGACGGCGCGACGCATCGCCGCACGGTCTCCCACATCTACGAGGTCACCGGCGTCGAAGGCGGGGCGATCGCCGGCTCGGAGCTGTTCGTGTTGCGCGAGGGGCGGCTTACGTGGACCGGGATCCGCCCGCGCCGGGAGGCCCGTCTCGTGGCCGCGGGCTACGCGGGGCCGGAGCGAGGGGGAACCGGATGAGCGCCTCGATGAGCGTCCGAACGGGTGTCCCCGGGACAGATTTGGCAAAGTCTCGCGGCGATCTCGCGCCTGTGGAGCGAAATAAGCGCGTGTGGAGCCGGGTAAGCGTGGCCGTGGAGTGCTGGTGGAGTGGCCTGGTGCAGGCTGACGCCGGGAGCAACACGCCATGCACGTGACCTACAGCCTGCTGCTCGGGATCGGCCTGCTGCTGATCTTCCTCGCGCTGACGTCGAAGCGACCGGAGCGCGCCCGCCGAGCGGAGGCTCCGGCCACGGCCGGAGGCTGGGTCGCAGCGTTGCCCGACGCCGGTGGCCGGCTGGCCTTCGCGGCTGCCGTCGGGGTGATGGCGGCCGTCATGACGCAGACGTTCCTGGGCTGGCCGGCGCTCAGCCTCGCGGCCGGGATCGTCGGTGCGCTCGTGCCGTCGTGGGTCGCCCGCCAGCGCGACGAACACCGCCTGGAGGCGGTGGAGGACGCCGTCGTCGAGGCCGTGGCCGTGCTGCGGGACGGCAGTCGCGTCGGGATCGGGATCGAGGACGGCCTCCGCTCGCTCGCCCGCACCGGCCCGCTCGCACTGCGTCCCGCCTTCCGGGCACTCGCCCGGGACCTGCGGCTGGCGGGGTTCGAGGAGGCGGTGACACGGGCACGTGCAGAGGTCGCCCACCCGGGGTTCGACATCCTGAGCGCGGCGCTGCTGATGTCCTACCGCGTCGGTGGCCGCAACCTCAGCGACGTGCTCGACGGGCTGGGGCGTTCGGTGCGGGGGACGGCGCGCGCGCGCCGGGAGGTACGCGCGCAACAGGCAGAGCACGTGATGTCGGCACGCGTGATCGCGGCACTCCCGCTCGTGCTGATCGTGGCGATCCGCGCCACCAACCCCGGCTACCTGGAGGTGTTTTCCACGCCCGGGGGCCAGCTGGCGCTTGCGGCGTGCCTGATCAGCGTCGCCGTCGGCTACGCGGGCATGCTCCGTGCGACGGTGCTGCCGGGCCGTGAACGGGTGCTCAGGTGACGGCGGCGCTGGCGGTCAGCAGCGCGCTCGCCGCCGGGCTGTGGCTGGTGATCATGGCGCAGCCGCTCGGACGACCGCGCCCGGACCTCGCCCGCCGCCTGCACCGGCTCTCCGCGCAGGGCCGGATGGAGCTGGGCGAGGGCGAGCAGCGCGACCCGGTGTTCGAGTCGGCGACGCTGGAGCGCACGCTGCGGCCGCTGCTGGACGAGGCGGGACTGCTGATCGGC
>CAYPYF010000157.1:0-3539 GCA_964414675.1 uncultured Dehalococcoidaceae bacterium | reverse complement strand
GAGGCCCACTCCATCTCGGCCGGCCTCGACTACCCGGGCGTCGGCCCGGAGCACTCGCACCTCAAGCTCACCGAGCGCGCCGAGTACCGCTCCGTCACCGACGACGAGGCGCTCGACGCCTTCCAGAAGCTCTCTCGCCTCGAAGGGATCATCCCGGCGCTGGAGTCGTCGCACGCGATCGCCCAGGTGCTGAAGATGAAGGGCGAGGTCTCACCGGACGACATCATCCTGGTGAACCTCAGCGGCCGCGGCGACAAAGACATGATGACCGTCGCGGACGCCCTTGGCGTCACGCTCTAGCCCCGGAATCCACGCCACCCCGACCGCCCGGAGATCCGAACCCCCTCCCCCTTGAGGGGGGAGGGTTGGGGAGGGAGTGGAGCGGTCGCCACCACCACAGCGACCGGACCGACAAACGCTCGCCGCAGGCTCCGAGCGCCTATGCGCCCATCGAGGAGTACGCCGGCAGCCCCCACGCGCTCGGATCAAACGCCCCGAGATGCTCGATGACCGCATGCGCACCCATCACGCGGTGCTCGTGCCCCGCCTCCGGCACCGCGACCACCTGCATCCCCGCCGCGAGCGCCGCCTCCACGCCGAGTGGTGCATCCTCGAACACCAGGCACGTCTCCGGCGGTGCGCCGAGGCGTCGCGCGGCCTCGAGGAAGATGTCCGGTGCCGGCTTCCCGTGCTCCACGTCGTCCGCGATCACCACGGTCTCGAAGACCTCGAACCACTCGCTGTGGGCGCCGATCTTGCGCGCGAGCGACTCGCGCGACGATGACGTCGCGATCGCCTGCGGGATGCGGTGCGCGGCGAGATGGTGGGTGAGCTCACGGGCGCCACGCATCGGTTCGCACCCGGCGAAGAGCAAGGCGAGTGCCGTGTCTCGCTCGAGGATGAACTCCTCGGCGGTCATCGGCAGCCCGGTCTGGTCGAGCATCAACGGCACCGCGAGCGGCGTCGGGCGGCCCATCATCATCATGCGCACGTCGGGCGAGAGTTGCATTCCGAACCGCTCGAAGATCGAGTTCGTGGTCTGGATGAAGAACGGCTCCGTATCGAGCAACGTCCCGTCCAGGTCATAGATGACGTGCGTGATCTTCACGTCGCAATCGTATCCCGGGCGCCTGCTAGCCTGACCTGGTGGAAGCACCTCCGCGCCCCACCTCCTCTCCGCCGATCCCCTGGTCCGGCCGCGACCTCGCTGCCGGGCTGGGCCTCCTCTTCCTCGGCTACGCCGTTGTCATCACGATCATCACGGTCGTCGCGCTCAACGTCGGTGATCCCGCCGAGGACTCCAACGCGGCCCTCGCCGCCGCCGTCGCCACGCTCGGCTTCTCGATCTGGCTCGCTGCCGCGGTGCTCATCCTCGCGACGAGGAAGAACCTGACCCTCGAGCAGCTCGGCTTACGCCCCCTCCGAGGGGCCGCGTGGGTCTGGCCGTTCGCCACCTGGGCGGGCGGACTCGCGATCGTGATCGTCTACGGGATCCTCGTCCTCATCGTGGAGGAGGTGACGGGCCGCGACCTCTCCCGCCTCGCCGAGGGCAACCCGCTCCCCGATACGGACGCGATGACCTCCACCGTCTGGGCCGTCCTCGGGCTCTCCGTGATCCTCGCCGCGCCGATCGGTGAGGAGCTGTTCTTCCGGTCGCTGCTGTTCCGCGCCATTCAGGCCCGCTGGGGCCTCATCGCCGGGATGGTCATCAGCGGACTGCTGTTCGCGTTCGTCCACTTCGAGATCAGCGTGGTCATCCCGTTCTGGTGCATCGGGATGCTCTTCGCGTGGTCGTATCACCGGTCACGCTCGCTCTGGACGCCAGTCATCGCACACGCCATCTTTAACGGCGTCTCCTTCATCGCAACCGTCTCCGGGGTGGGCTCGTGACCAGTACGCGTTCCAACGCCACCAGTGATCGCACGGACCGGATGGCCCGCGCCTTCGCCGCGGCGCGCGAGGCGGGGCGCGCCCCCGTCGTGCCGTTCATCCCCGCCGGCTGGCCCGAGATCGACGCCACCGCCGATATCGTGGAGGCCGCCGTCGCCGGCGGCGCCGCCATCGTCGAGATCGGGCTCCCCTTCAGCGACCCGATGGGCGACGGCGTCACGAACCAGCGTGCCTACGAGCAGGCGATCGCCAACGGCGCGACCACCGAGACGGTCTTCGAGGCCGTCCGCGAGCTCCGGCGGCGCGGCGTTTCCGTCCCGCTGGTCGTTATGGGATACTTCAACCCGCTGCTCGCGTACGGGATCAGCAGGTTTGTGCAGACGGCCGTCGAGGCTGGCGTGGACGGTCTCATCACCGTCGACCTCCCCCCGCAAGAGGCAGGGGACCTCGAACGGGCGGCCCGCGAAGCAGGGCTGCACATGATCTACCTGCTGGCCCCCACGTCGACGGACGACCGGATTCGCCTGGTCGCCGATCACGGGAGCGGCTTTATCTACTGCGTCGGCGTCGTCGGCATCACCGGCGCGCGGTCGGTCCTCTCGGACGAGCTGCCCGAGTACATCGCCCGCGTCCGAGGCCTGACGGACCTCCCCCTCGCGGTCGGCTTCGGGATCTCGTCCCGGGAGCACGTCCGCCAGGTGAACGAGTACGCCGATGCGGCAGTGGTAGGCAGCGCCTTCGTCCAGCTGGTGGGCGAGACGCCTCGGGAGGAACGCCCCGCGAAGGTGCGGGCGTACCTGGAGGAGATCACCGGTCGTGACCCTGGATAGGCACCAGTCGCTCGCCCTGCGGGATCACCGCGGCGGCCTCGCTCGCTCGTATGGCCGCGCCACCGCGCGGTATACGTGGAGCCACGCGACGTCCGGTGTGCCCCAGGGTACGGCCGGGTCGTTTGGCTCGTAGCCCCTCATAACCGATACCGGTCGGCGCTGACTCGATCCGCGACCGACCCCGGCGAGCCGGGTACCTCGTATGGTGCCCACGGGAACTGACCCATCGGGCTGACCTGACACGAGCAGGACGGGAGATCTCCAGCATGCTGGTACGTGGCATCCGCGGCGCGACCACGGTGGACAACAACACCCGGGACGAGATCCTCGTCGCGGCGCGCGAGTTGCTCGACGCCATCGTGCAGCAGAACGAGATCGACCCGGACCTGGTCGCGTCCATCCAGTTCAGCGCCACCCCGGACCTGAGCGCCGAATTCCCTGCCGTCGCCGCCCGCGAGGCCGGCTACACGCAGGTCGCCCTGGAGTGCGTGATGGAGATGAACGTGCCGGGGTCGCTGGCGAAATGCCTGCGCATCCTCATGCACGTCAACACGGACCGTCCGCTCGCCGACATCAAGCACGTCTACCTCCGCGGGGCGCGCGTCCTCAGACGCGACCTCGTCGGGGATGAGGAGTCCTAACGTGATCGTCGTCATGAAACTCGACCACTCGCCCGCAGAGGCGGACTCGGTCCTCAACCGCATGACCGAGTTCGGCCTCAAGGGCCAGCCCATCCACGGCGCCGTCCGCACCGTCATCGCCGGCCTCGGCCAGGTGGTCCAGGACCACCGCGACGAGATCTCGATGATGCCCGGCGTC
>CAYPYF010000156.1:0-3563 GCA_964414675.1 uncultured Dehalococcoidaceae bacterium | reverse complement strand
GAAGGCCGCGCCATGGCGAGGACAGAGGATGCGCCCGCGCCGGAGCCGGCCTTCGATGCGAAGACGGGCAAGGTGCTGACCCTGCCCGCCGTGAAGAGCGTGAACGCCTACCGCGTGATCGTCGACGGAGACGATGTCTACGTGGAGTGCGACGCCCCCATGGGGCAGGAATAGGAACGGGGCTGTAGTGACCCTCACGACGCCCGACATCACCCATCAGCCGTTCGACCTCGAACGGATCCGCCGCGACTTCCCGATCCTGAAGCGCGACATTGGCGACGCGCGCCTGGTGTACCTGGACAACGCGGCGACCAGCCAGCGTCCGGTGCAGGTGCTGGCGGAGATGACGCGGTTCTACCGCGACCACAACGCCAACATCCACCGTGGCGTGCACACGCTCTCCGTGGAGGCGACCGACCTCTACGAGCAGGCCCGGGGCAAGGTCGCCCGCTTCATCAACGCGAGGCGTCCCGAGGAGCTGGTGTTCACGCGGAACACCACCGAATCGATCAACCTCGTGGCGCACGGGTGGGGACGGAAGTTCCTGCAGGCGGGCGACGAGGTGGTGATCTCCGAGATCGAGCACCACTCGAACATCGTGCCGTGGCAGATGCTCCGCGACGAGCGCGGCATCGTCCTCAAGTACATCCCGATGCAGCCGGACGGCACGCTCGACCTCGACGTGGCGCGGCAGATCATCGGACCGAAGACGAAGCTGCTCGCGATCACCGCGATGTCGAACGCCCTCGGGACGATCGTGCCGCTGGACGTGCTCATCCCGATGGCGCGCGAGCACGGCGCGAAGGTGCTGATCGACGGCGCGCAGTCCGTGCCGCACATGCCCGTGGACGTGCAGGCGCTGGACGCGGACTTCCTCGCGTTCTCGGCGCACAAGATGCTCGGCCCGACCGGGATGGGCGCCCTCTGGGCCCGCTACGAGCTGCTGGACCAGATGGACCCGTTCATGGGCGGCGGGGACATGATCCTCACCGTGACCATGGACCGCTCCACCTGGGCGGACGTGCCCGCGAAGTTCGAGGCCGGCACGCCAAACATCGGCGGGGCGGTCGGATTCGGTGCAGCTGCGGACTACCTGAGCGCGCTCGGCATGGACGCCGTCCGCGCGCACGAGCTGGAACTGACCGACTACGCCCTCCGGCGCCTGGGCGACGTGCCCGGCGTCTCGATCTTCGGCCCGCCGAACGCCGAGGACCGTGGGGGCGTGATCTCATTCGAGCTCGAGGGCGTGCACCCGCACGACGTGGGCCAGGTGCTGGACACGCACGGGGTGGCCGTGCGTACCGGCCACCACTGCGCGCAGCCGGTGATGGCCGCGCTGACCGTCCCCGCGACGGCGCGCGCCTCGTTCTACATCTACAACACCACCGAGGAGGTCGACCGCCTCGCCGTCGCCCTCGAAGAGGTGTCGCGGTTCTTTGGGGGCGCGTGATGACGGCTGACCCGCTCAAGACGGGCGGCGGGCTTCTCGACGACCTGTACCGGGAGATCATCCTGGACCACTACCGGCGTCCGAGGAACCACGACCCGTTGCAGACCCCGACCTGTGCTGCCGATGGCGCGAATCCGCTCTGCGGCGACCAGATCCACCTGGAGGTAGCCCTCGACGGCGACACGATCTCCGAGATCGCGTTCGCCGGCGCGGGGTGCTCCATCTCGCAGGCCTCGACGAGCATGATGACCGAGTACGTGAAGGGCCGCACGGTGCGCGAGGCACGCGCCGGGGCCGAGGCGTTCCAGCGCATGATGACCACGGGTGACACCGTGGAGGTCGAGGGCTTCGACGACATCGACGCGCTCCAGGGCGTCGCCAAGTTCCCCGCGCGCGTGAAGTGCGCCTCGCTGGCGTGGAAGACGCTGGAGCAGGCACTCGAAGGCGGCGGCGTCATCACCACCGAGGAAAGGCACGAGCCATGACCGAGACCGAGACCGTCACTCCCCCCACCGACGAAGAACTGCGCGAGGCGCTCCGCGGCGTCGAGGACCCCGAGCTGCACATGAGCATCGTGGACCTCGGCCTCGTCTACGGCGTCGAGATCGACGAGGACCGCCGGGTGACCGTGGACATGACGCTGACGTCGCCGGCCTGTCCGGTGGGGCCGATGCTCCAGGGGCTGATCTTCCACAAGCTCCAGCAGATGGAGGGCGTCGAGGACGTCGAGGTGAACCTGGTCTGGAACCCGCCGTGGGACCCCCGGACGATGGCCTCGGACGACATCAAGATCGCGCTGGGCATCTGGTAGGGCCCTCCGAGCGGCCTGCTAGTTGCCGAAGTCCTCGGTGAGCACACCGCTGGGCACGGGGCGGCGGACCGCTGCGCCTACCGGTGAGCACCCCTCGGTCGTCCCGTTCCGGCAGGTGCCGAGGATGAACTCCTCGAACTTCACGACATAACCCGTGACCTCTCGCTCGACGTCGAGGCGATGGAGGTCACGCGTGGCCGTCGGGTGCAGCGCGGTGCCGTCGAAGGCGTAGCGCGCGTCCGAGCACGGGTCGACGTAGACGCCTCGCGCGCGGCCCGTGCTGTCCGAGGCGCTGGTGGCGCTCCACACGACGTTGCAGCCCGAGTCCGGGTCCCGCGACAGGAGTGCGAAGGCCTCCCCGCCGCCGACCGGGACGCCGAGGAACGCGCCGAACGTCCGGTGTTCCGCGTCGTACCCGAACGACGTGACCGGGAGGAAGCGGGGCAGGCCTTCCTCGTACTCGGAGTGGCGTACCCGGATCTCGCGGTCAGGAGCGTCCGCGAACGACACGACGCATACGCCAGCCAGCACGACCATGCCGAGGAGAAACGCCCCGAAGGCGAGCAGTCGCGGCCACGGGTTGGCCGGGCGCGAGGAGTCCGGGGGCCCAGAGAGCGTGTCTCCGCCTCGTGGGGCACGCTCGCGCGGGGTGCGGCTGGGGACGCCGGAGTTGGAGGTCACAGGCCGATCGTAGCCGGGGGTGGCCTTGCCCGCCCGACGAGCACCCTGGCCCGATGCTTGCGCGGCGTGGTCGGGTCGGTACCATCCAAGCAGACCGACTCCCACCATCGTCTGCCTAGCAGTCCCCAAGGATGTCCATGATCGCCCCCTGCTCCCCGGGCGTGCCCCTGCATCGCTGTCGTCGCTCGCTTCGCTCGGCCCCGCTGCAGCGCACTCCACGCTCCCGGCTGGCGTGCGCGGCGTGACGATGCGGGGCGGCCGCTACTCCCGGCGCCGGTTCTTCTCGATGGGTGCGGGGATGACGTCCGGGCTGGTGGCCGCCGCCCTGGTGGGGTGCACCGCCGAGGAGCCGGAGGGCTCCACCACACCGACGACTTCCCCGACGGCGAGCGAAGACCGTGTCCGCGTCCGTGTCGCCTCCAGCGCGCGGCGGCCACCGCTCGGGCCGTCCGCGCTGTCGCTCGGGGCGCTCGGCACGGACCTCGACGCCGACGGCCTCGACCCCGTGGCGCGCGCGGTCACGTACTCGCGCCTCGTGGCGTTCGATACGCGCAGCGCCTCGATCTACGGCGACCTCGCGAGCGAGGTGGAACTGCCGGAGCCGCTGGTGGTGCGGTTCGG
>CAYPYF010000155.1:0-3680 GCA_964414675.1 uncultured Dehalococcoidaceae bacterium | reverse complement strand
CCGTTCGCCCGCTGGAGGACATGGCGGGCCAGGGCAACCTCAACGAAGTCTCACTCGAGAACGTCCGCATCCCCGTCCGCAACCTCGTCGGCACCGAGAACCGCGGCTGGTACCAGGTCGCCGAGACGCTGGACCTCGAACGCTCCGGCATCGGCCCCATGGCCGCCGGCAAGCGCAACCTCGAGCGCCTCGTCGTCGCCGCCCGTGACGAGAACTCGATGATCTCGAGAAGCCCCACCGCCCGCTACGACCTCGCCGACCGCTGGATCGAAATGCAGGTCGGCTACAACGTCGCCTACCGCGTCCCGCTGCTCCAGCAGGACGGCCTCACCCCCAACCACGAGGCATCCGTGAGCAAGCTCTACGGCTCAGAGCTCACGCAGCGCATCGCCCAGACCGGCATGCACCTCCTCGGCCCCGCCGGACAGCTCGATGGCGGCTCCCCCTACGCGAAGATGGGCGGCGCATTCAGCCACCTCTACCTCCAGGCCACCGCCGCCACCGTCACCGCCGGCACCTCCGAGGTCCAGCGCAACCTCATCGCCCAGAAGGGCCTCGGCCTCCCCCGCGGTTAGCCCGCCGACTCACCCGTCCCACCTCCCAACCTCCGGCCCCCTCTCCCCACACGAGGAGAGGGCTGGGGTGAGGGTTCTCTTCTGTCGCCTGACTCCGACTCCCCTCTCCCTCCGATTCCGACCCCCTTCCCCCTTGAGGGGGGAAGGGTGAGGGGGGTGAAGCAGCCGCCAACACTCCCCCGTCCGACCACACCACAACCCTCGATATCAACTCCTGCCCCCTCTCCCCACACGGGGAGAGGGATGGGGTGAGGGTCCTCTTCTGTCGCCTGACTCCGACTCCCCTCTCTCCCGCTACGGGAGAGGGACCGGGGCGCCCCGCTAGCCCGCGAGCCGCTCCTCCAGCCACCGCTCCATATCCCCCATCACCTCACGGTGCTCCGGCTCGTTGAAGATCTCGTGCAGCAACTCCGGGTAGTGGTGGATGCGCTTCACCGTGCTCGCCACCGTGTCGTGCAGGTCCTGCCCGCGTGGCCCCTCACCGAGGGGTGATGCATCGCCCACCATCACGAGCAACGGCAGCGTGAGGCCCTTCGCCCCCTCGGCCGTCCGCTCCGGGATCCCCTTCATCGCGTCCAGCGTCGTCTGCGGCCGCGGCCCGAGGAACACCATCGGGTCGTTGCGATAGTCCTCCGCGACCTGCGGGTCGCGGCTCAGCGTGTCGGCCAGCTCCAGGTTCGCCGGCCGGAACACCGGCGGGCGTCCCGGCAACTGGATCCCGCTCCCCGACACCACGAGGCCGTCGAGCTCCGCCTGGTGCTTGATCGCGTACGCGATCGCGATCCCGCCGCCCATCGAGTGCCCCACGAGGAACAGCGGCTCACTCTGCTTCGTCCGCACGATGTCGTAGAACGTCTTCAGGTCGCGAAGGTAGTCGTCGTACTCGATGATCTCGACGCGGTTGCCGTCCGATTTCCCGTGTCCGCGGTGGTCCAGCGCATAGATCGCGAACCCCTTCGGCACGAAGTAGTCCACGAGGTTCGCGTACCGTCCCGAGTGCTCGGCGTACCCGTGCGCCACCAGGAGGACCGCGCGCGGCCCGTCATCCGGAAGCCCAGCATCCGGAAGCCAGCACTGCCAGTAGATATTGAGCCCGCGATCTCCCTCGAACGTGCCCTCGTCCTGCCGCATTACTCGCCCCCTCCGTCTCGGACCCTTCGTGAGGGCGGGAGCATAGCGCGAGGATCGTCGAGCGGTTCCGGCTAGCGGTCGGAGTGGCCGAGGGATCGGCCGGGCGCGATCCGATCGCGGATCGCCTGCTTCACTACCTTCGGGTCGACGAAGCCGTCGTCGTCCTTGCGGTTGTAGATCACCTCGCCGTCCACGCGGACTTCGAGGATCCCGCCCTGCCCCGGCACCAGCACGAGCTCGCGCAGTTCGAGGGCGAACGTGTTCAGCAGCTCCTGCGCCAGCCACGTCGCACGCGGCAGGAACCCGCAGCGCGCGCAGTATTCGATCTCGACGCGAGCGGTCGCATCCGGATTGATCGGGTTCGTCGCCATGCCGCGATCGTACCGCCATTGAGGCAACGCTGAGGCAGTGGATGAACGCACGCCGCTACCGCATGATGCGCGCGCTACTGCACCCGAAAGGAGCTCCCATGTCAGCCGCACAACCGATCGAGGCACCCGCAGTCACCTGGCGTCGTATCCAGTCGGTCGCGACCGCCGCGATCTCGCTCTCGCTGCTCTCCGTCCTCGCCATCTCGCGGGAACTGATCCCGCCGGTCCTCGTCTTTGGCGTGCTCTACCTCGTCGTGGCCGCCGTCGTCTGGCGACTCGCCACGAACAGGTGGGCGTCGATCGCGGGAGCGGTGCTGGTCGTCCTCGGGATCGCCGGGAACGCGCCGTTCCTCGTCGAGGACATCTCCCACCCGGAGACATGGGGCTCGTTCGCGCCGGCTGCAGTCATGCTGGTCGGCGCGGTTGCCGCCGTCGGAGCCGCCGTGATGGCGCTCCGAGCCGCCCCCGCCGAGCGCGCACGCTCGTTCTCGATGGGCGCGGCCGTCCTCGGCGCAGCGCTCGTCGTCGCCACGATCGGCCTCTCGGTCGCCACGTCGAGCGACACCGCCGAGGCGGGCGACGTCACCGTCGTCGCCGAAGGCGCCGAGTTCCCCGAGACCCTGGAGATCGCCGCCGGCGGCGCGGGCATCCTCCTGGAGAACAAGGATTTCCTGCGTCACACCTTCGTCATCGAAGACCACGACGTGAAGGTCGAACTCCCCGGCGGCAAGACCCGACGCATCGAGGTCGACCTCCCCGCCGGCGAGTATCGCTTCATCTGCGACGTCCCCGGCCACGAGCGCATGGAAGGCACCCTCACCGTCCGCTAGGACGGGAGGCCGTCACGACCGCCAGTCGACCACCGGCTCGCCGCGCTTCGGCGCGGCGAGCGCGTCGCCCTCGCTCGCCTCCGCCACCCCGAGGTAGACGAGCGCCACGATCCGGTCCGCGTCCCCAAACCCGAGGTGCGCACGAGCCGCCGCCGACTCCGCCATCTCCCCCGTGCTCCACTTCGCCGCCAGCCCCTCGGCATGCGCCGCCAGCAGCAGGTTCTGCACCGCAGCACACGTCGCCCCGTAGTCCTCGAGGTCCAGCACCGGACTCGCCAGCGTCGCCTCCCCGCGATGCTGCCCCACCACGATCAGCACCGGCGAGCGCACCACCTTCGTCCGCAGCCCCTCCACCGCCTTCGGCGAGTCAAGCTCCGGCACCAGCGCCTCCCCGAACCGGACGCGCGCATCCCCCTCCAGCACCACAAACCGCCACGGCTCCGTCGTCCGATGGTTTGGCGCCCACGTCGCCGCCTCGATGATCCGCGCCAGCACCTCCCGGGGAGGCGCCACCGTCCCAAACCCCTTCGCCGACCGCCGAAAGCGCAACGCGTCGTACGTGTCCATAGCCCCTCGATCCTCGTCAGTACCCCTCAAGGATCGCCGCCGCACCCACCCCCCGCAATCGCCCCGCCCCCGAAGTCCGCCAAACCCTCCGAACCGCAACCACCCGCTCACCCTGAGCCTGTCGAAGGGTGAGTCCCCGAAACGCCCTCCAGCCCCGCCCCCCCCCCGAGACTCCGGCCCCCTCCCCCTCTGGGGGGGGGTTGGGG
>CAYPYF010000154.1:0-3784 GCA_964414675.1 uncultured Dehalococcoidaceae bacterium | reverse complement strand
GGCAAGGCACGCAGCGGGAAGACCTCGGTCTTCAACGCCGTCACGCGCGGCACGGCGCAGGTGGGCGCGTACTCCGCCGGGAACGAGCCCAACGTCGGCGTGGTGAAGGTGCCGGACGATCGCGTCGAGGCCCTCGTCGAGGTGTTCGCGCCGAAGAAGACCACCTACGCCGAGGTCCGCTGGGTGGACTACCCGATCAACGGCTTCGGCGCCGACGGCCCCGGCCGCCAGTTTGTCACCGAGCTCGCGAGGGCGGACGCGCTCGTCCACGTCGTCCGCGCATTCCAGGACGATTCCATCCCCCACCCGGACAACACCGTCGATCCTCACCGCGACATCGAGGGCCTCAACCTGGAGCTCACCTTCGTCGACCTCGACCTCATCGAGCGTCGCCTCCAGCGCATCGACCAGGAGATGAAGTCGATGAAGGCCGCCGAGCGCCAGGGCATGGATGCCCACCGCGAGTTGCTCGCCCGCCTCCAGGCGCACCTCGAGTCCGGCGAGGGCCTGCGCTCCCTCTCACTCACCGCCGCCGAGGAGAAGGACCTGCGCGCCTACCAGTTCATCACGTTGCGCCCGGTCCTCCTCGTCGTGAACATCGGCGAGGACGACATCGCCCGCGCCACCGAGATCGAGGACGAGTTCCGCGCCCGCTACGGCGCGGACGGTGTCGCCGTCGCCGCCATGTGCGCGAAGGTCGAGGCCGAGCTCGCCCAGATGGACCCCGCCGACGCCGCCGACTTCCGCGCCGACCTCGGCCTGTCCGAGGACTCCCCCCGCGACCGCGCCATCGTCGCCGCCTACGAGCTCCTCGGCGTCCACTCCTTCCTCACCGCCGGCGAGGACGAGGTCCGCGCCTGGACCGTCGCCAAGGGCGCCACCGCCCCCGAAGCCGCCGGCCGCATCCACAGCGACCTCGAACGCGGCTTCATCCGCGCCGAAGTCGCCTCCTGGCAGGACATGGTCGCCAACCGCGGATCCATGGCCGAACTCAAGAAAGTCGGTAAACTCCGCACCGAAGGCAAGACCTACGTCGTCCAGGACGGCGACGTCATGAACATCCTCTTCAACGTCTAACCGCCTCCCGCCTCCGGAATCCGGCCCCCTCCCCCTCTGCGGGAGGGCGGGGGAGAGGGTCCCTACAACCGCTGCCTCCAACCAGCCGTCCGAGGCACCCAGCCCACTCGAACCCCACTCGCCCCTATCGATCGAGGCAGATCCGAAAGCCCCCTTCCCTTCCGGGGAAGGGGGCTGGGGGATGGGTTTCACCTTGATCTCAACTCCCCCTCCCTCCTAGGAAGGGGGCCGGGGGAGGGCACACACCCACGCCGATGGAGGACACCCGTCCGAGTGCTCCCCACCGCCCGAGGCAAGATCCGAAACCCCTCCCCAGGAGGGAGAGGCCTGGGGGAGGCGCGCAACGACGCCGACTCCTCCACCAACCCTCCATCGGTATGATCCCCACGCTGGAGGATCCCCCATGCCCGCCGGACCCACAGACCGAGCCGCCATCCTGCAAGCCATCGAATCCGCCCTCGCCGGCGGCACCCGCCTCGTCGTCGCCACCATCGTCCAACCCGGCGCCGGCACGCTCATCCCCGGCGCCAAGCTCGCCCTCGCCGCCGACGGCACCACGCTCGGCACCCTCGGTGGAGACGCCCTCGACGAGGCCGTCTGCGCGCAGGCCCGAGAGATGCTCACCACCGTCCCCCGCGTCACCACGCAGACGCTCTACGTCTCCCCGGACGGCGGCCTCTCGGAGCGCCGCTCGCAGGCCGGTCCCGGCGACGCCGAGGTCATGCTCCAGCTCTTCGAGTCGCCCTCAAAGCTCGTCGTCGTCGGCGGAGGCCACGTCGGCCACTCGCTCGCCGTCATCGGAGAGATCGCCGGCTTCGCCGTCACTGTCATCGACGACCGCGAGGAGTTCGCGAACCGCGAGCGCTTCCCGATGGCCGAACACGTCATCTGCGCGGACGTCGAGGAGGCCCTCGACGGCATCGAGCTCGACAGCAACTCGTACGTGGTGCTCGTCTCGCGCGGCCACCGGGTCGACGAAGACGCGCTCCGCCACTCCGTTGGGCGCGGGGCTGCCTACGTCGGAATGATCGGCAGCCGCAGACGCACGGGCACCGTGCTCCGACACCTGCTGGAGGAAGGCCTCGACCGCGACGCCCTGGAGGCAGTCGCCACGCCGATCGGTCTCGACATCGGCGCGGAGACGCCGGAGGAGATCGCGATCGCCATCCTCGCGGAGATCATCATGGTGCAGCGCGGCGGCTCAGGGGCGCGCATGCGGATCGCTCAGCGTGCGCTGGGCACAGTGGACAGCACGTCCGACATGGGTAGGTTGGATGAGGTTTCGCGAGATAACGAGTCTCTCACGTAAGCCCGACCCCCCGTCCATGGGCTGAGACGCCCAGATCCGAACAAAAAGAAAACACAGCCGGCTCACAGGGGTGAAAACGGCTGTGCTATGCTCGGCTTGGCAGCGGCGATGACAATGGATCCCGATCTACCGGGGTTTGGAATCCATCTCAGCCGCAGCCAGGTTCCCTCTGGGGCACGGAGGTCGAGAAATCGGCCTCTGTGCTTTTCTGGGCACTGATAGTACGGAGCGCGTCACGGTTCGGATCTCTCGGTCCACGCGCAATTCTGACGAACTGTCCGGCCCCACCACCCGTCAGCCCGTCCTCGCGACGCGTTATGATCACCGCCAGAGGAGTGGGGCATGTCGCTGGATGTCTACCGCGAGATCACCGAGGCGATGCAGAGCCGTGAGCCACGAGTGCTCGCGACCGTCTCATCGACCCGCGGATCCACCCCCCGCAAGGCCGGAGCCTCCATGCTCCTCCGCCCGGACGGCACCTTCCTCGGCACCATCGGCGGCGGCTGCGGCGAAGCCGAGGTCTGGCAGGAGGCCATGGAGACCATGCGAGACGGACAGCCTCGCGTCGTCGTCGTGGACCTCACCGAGCCCGTCGAGGGCGACGACAAGATCTGCGGAGGCGTGATGCACGTCTTTGTGGAACGAGTGTCCGAAGGCGAGTAGCCTCCGCACCTCGGACGTACCCCCGCCACCGATGTGCCCGCGAGGCACCATCCCTCGGCGACAGGGCATCCACGCAAGGACCACGCGGCGTACTCTGTAGGACACACACAGAGGGACGCACGCACCACGGTCGCCCGCGCCTCACCCGCGCCGCGCGAGCCGAAAGGGGACACAGCCATGATCGGAAGCCTCGGTTGGCAGGAGCTGCTGATCATCCTGGTCATCCTCGCGCTGCTCTTTGGAGCGTCGCGCGTGGCAGACCTCGGTGGCGCGCTCGGTAAGGGCATCCGCGAGTTCCGCAGCGAAGCCCGCGGATCCGAAGACGAGAAAGCGGACGACCAGGACGCCAAGTCCACCGCCGCCCCCGCCGACGAGCCCCCCAAGGCCTAGCTCGCACAGCGCCCCATCCTCGGCCCCCCGACACCGCCGAGGACATAGCACCGCACCAAACGGGCACCCCCACGGGTGCCCGTTCTGCGTCCCAACAACCGCATCCAGCACCGGCCACCGGATTCCGGCCCCCTCTCCCCACACGGGGAGAGGGCTGGGGTGAGGGCACCCACCCAGCGCTCAACCACTACCCCACCAGCACCCGACACAAACACCCCGCTCACCCTGAGCCTGTCGAAGGGCGAGCCCCCGAAACGCCCGAGCGCCCAACCACTGGCCGATGGCAGACAACTCCGGAAGCCCCCTTCCCCGGAAAGGGAAGGGGGTTGGGGGGATGGGTTTCAC
>CAYPYF010000153.1:0-3841 GCA_964414675.1 uncultured Dehalococcoidaceae bacterium | reverse complement strand
GGGGTGGGGGACTGCCCCCCACGAGTGCCGCAGCCCCCGTCGAGCCCCCAGCACCCACCGAGCCCACCGCACCCACCGCCGAGGACTCCAACGGCTCGTCAAACCAGAACGTGTCCCACATATCCCGCGCCGGGTGATGCTCCGGGATCCGCAACGCCCCGAAGTTATACGCATCCAACTCGATCTCAGGCCCCTCGATCACCTGGAACCCCAGCCGCTCGAACACGTCCAGGATCCGACGGCGCACCTGCGTGATCGGATGTAACCGCCCCTGCCGCAACGGCCGCCCCGGCAACGTCACATCCAGCGCGTCCGCCTCCGTCGAAGCCAGCGCCGCCCGCCGCAGCGCCTCGCGACGCTCCTCCAGCGCCGCCTCCAGCACCTGCTTCGCCCGGTTCGCCTCAGCCCCCACCGCCTTGCGCTCCTCGGGGTCCAGCCCCCCGATCCCACGCAACACGCCCGTCAGTTCCCCCGACCGCCCGAGCACCCTCAACCGCCACCCCTCGATGGCAGCGTCATCCTCCGCCCCCACAAGCGCAGCCAGCGCATCCCGCTCGATGGAGGCGATTCGGTCTGTGGCATCACTCATGGGGAGGAGTCTACCGAGGAGCAGGGTTAGGGGCTTTCAACTAACGGTCGCGAGGCTATTGAGGCTGTTGATCGCGTCCTCGATGTACCCGAGCGCGACGTTGAAAGACGGTGACGTGCTCGTTGGATGAGCGCTCTGATTACGCGTGTGCAACTGAGCTTGGAGAGTCCTGGCGAAGGTCCTGCTAACGAACTTCGCCTCGCGAAACGCATCAAGGATCTGGAACTCCGAATGTTGCTCCGAGAAGTCTTCACGATCGTGCGGGGGTGTCCATTTCGTCCGGGCCGCATTGATTCGAACGAAGGAGTCGTCTTCGCAGACCTCGAGCACGCGATCCATGACCGCGATCCACGCGAGGATGATCGCCGACCTATAACTACCAATTTCGATCGAGGAGATCGACTCCCGCATGAATGCTTGCTGCCTCGGTGACAGGGTTGGGAGTTGCTCTAGCAAGGCCTCGACCGTCACGACCCGGGTGGTAGCGCTTCCGACATTGATCAGGATGGATTCGTGCGCCTCCCGGATGCCCCTCGTCCAGTCGAGGAGGTCTCGTACGTCAGTCAACGTCCTTCGTCCCTCGCGTCAGGGCGCCAATGTGCTTGGCCATCGATGCGAAGAGTTTGTCGTAGACGTCTTCGTTCTCTGTGGGTGGCAGCTCGAGCGAGATGTTGATGGTCACGGACATTGGACTGTTCGAGCCTGAGGAACCACCTTGACCCCCTTGTCCGCCCTGTCCGCCGTCTCGGGCACCGGAACCCCCGCGAGGCGTCGCGTCACCACTCTCACCATCGCTGGCCGAGCCCGCGCCGCCCAAACCTGGCTCTCCCGCACCTACGTCGGGAAACTCGGCGACGGCACAAAGGGCCTGAAAGGTAGAAACAGCGCGGTTGATCGTCTCGGATCCGGCCGCTGAATCATGCGACCGGAACTCATCTATGAGTTCCTCTCGGCCGCGCTGGTGAGCGTTGGGGATGTCCTTGAAGATGTCGGAGTAGGCCTCCCTGACGTACGTTCCGAGCGATGCTTTCCAGGTAGGGCGCTTCATGGCGTCGTACTTCTCCGTAGGCGCACCCTTGCCGTCGATCAGTTGGAGAAACTTCAGAACCGCGATGAACCCGCGATCGTTGCTCGACTTGAATCCGGCAGCTTGCAACCATTTGAGCGTTATCTCATCTGGCTTACCCCGATCGCGGATCTGATTGAAGAGTGACGCGGTCTTACTCGTGGTCTGGACTGTCGGGTACTTCGGCACTGCCTCCCCCAATTCCCTCGCCGCGAATCTATCAAAGAACGCATGTTCTTTCTATGGATGCAGGAACGAGGCACGCCAACCCCCACTACCCGCTCCCCCCACCTCGCTCGACCCTCCCACCCATGACACCCCAACCCTCCGAGGCCACACGAGCCGCCGCCCGCGCCCTCTTCGCCCGCGCCGAACTCGCCGCCATCCTCATCACCATCGTCGAGGACCACCGCGCCGCCCGAGCCCGTGCCAACCCCCACTACGCAAAACCACCCCGCACGCCCCATCCTCCCCACAGGCCAGCAACGCCACAGCGCAAGGACACATCGACACGGCCGCAGGAAACCCGGAGCGACACAGCTGGTCGCTCCCCCGTCCACCTGGCGGCGCCTTCAAGCCACCCCCGCGAGGCCTCACCGCCTCACCGCGCAGGGCGACCGAGTCGAGCAGTCCGAGCACGCAGATGGCAACGCAGGCCAGACGTCCGCAACAACGCGGGCGGACGGGCGAAGAAGAGGTAGGAGGCTGGGATGCCAGCAGTCACCGCCACCACGGCGACCACGGCACACACGACGAGGACACAACAGCGCTCAACCGGAAGGCCACCCTCCCCCCGAGCCCCGCTCGAGTAGAGGGCCACGCCAGACCGCGAGTGCGAGCCACACTGGCGCGCAACCCGGCCCCGACGAAGGCTCAAGGGGTGGCGCGGGGATCCCCCGCAAAGACTCTCGCACCAACACGCCGCGAAGAACCGCCGTCGCCCCGCAAGCGCGGGTATACCCGACGGGCCGCCCTCGTGCGTCCACTGGAGCCCCTCGCCGCCCCAGCCCCCCACCTTCCCCTCCGACCCCTCCGACCTCCGGCCCCCTCTCCCGTTTTGGGAGAGGGATGGGGTGAGGCCCTCCGCCCCTCCGACTCCACCTCTGACTCCCTCTCCGGAGTCCGGCCCCCTCTCCCCACACGGGGAGAGGGATGGGGTGAGGGCTCCCCCACCCTCCGAGGCCTCCCAACCTCCCAGCTACCGCACAGACTTCCCACCATCACCCCGAGCATTGATGTAGTCCGCCACAAACACCGCCACCGGCGACCGCTCAATCGCCTCCCCGATCACCTCCAGCGGCAAGTCCTCCAGCCGACGAAACCGCACACACGACTTCCCCATGTCTAGGTTCCGCCCCGTCGCCCGAAACGCCTCCGTGAACCACTCATAGATCGACGGATCCGAATACACATTGTTCAGATACAGCGCCATGTAGTTCTTCTGATTCCCCAGCGACGCCAACGCCAGCCGCTCCCCGTTGTACGTCTTCGGCAACCACTTCCACGGCACCACCCACGAAATCATCCCGTACTGCATCGTCTCCACGTACCCCGCCGGCAAGTGCTTCCGCACCGCCGCCCGCACCTTCGAGATCGCCACCCGACGATCCTCCGGCAACTCATCGAGGTACTCCGCCACCGTCTCCGCATCAGACTTCATCGCACCCTCCCTCACACCCACACACAGTCTGCCACGTCCCCACCCACCGAGGCCCCGGACCCGGCCGCCCTCCGAACTCCGGCCCCCTCCCACGGCGGCGGCCTGCTCCCCTCCGCCCCTCTGACCTCCGGCCCCCTCTCCCCACACGGGGAGAGGGATGGGGTGAGGGCCCTCCGCCCCTCCGACCTCTGGCCCCCTCTCCCCACACGGGGAGAGGGATGGGGTAAGGACTCCCCTGCCCGCCCCACACAAACAAAAGACCCCATCGAACATCTCGATAGGGCCACAACCAACGCCCAACGCCCGCCCTCACACGATCACCACAACTCCCCCTCCCCCAGCCCCAGGAACACATCCACCACCACCGAGGGCGCCCCCTCGAACGACGCCCGACGCCGCCGCCCCTCCTCTGACACAAACGCCATCAGCGTCACCTTCCCCTCCCCACGATCATTCCGCAGCGAGTCAGCCCGAAACGGCCGCTCCCGAGTCCCCCCGACCACCACCGTCGACCCCATCACCCGCC
>CAYPYF010000152.1:2131-3928 GCA_964414675.1 uncultured Dehalococcoidaceae bacterium | reverse complement strand
CAACAAATTCTGACTCCCCCTCCCTCCTGGGGAGGGGGCCGGGGGGTGGGCACACACCCACCCGCCAACGAACAAACCACCACCGGAGCCCCACCAGGAGCCCATCCGCTGAAGCCCACCCATGGAGCCAGGCCCGCCTGCTGCTATGCTCCGCCCGGCCCACCCGGCCAGCTGTAGCGGCAGCGCACATGCGCGCCGAAGCAGAGAGGACCCACGTTGGAGATCGTCCCTGGCCTGCACCAGTTCAAGACCCCGTTCCCCGGCCCAGCACTCCCCTACATCATGCCCTACGCCCTCGTCGGCGCTGACGGCGTTAGTCTCGTCGACGCCGGCTTCGGCACCCCCGCAGCCACCGAGGCCATGACCGCCCAGCTCGCCACCATCGGCTTCGAGCCCAAGGACATCCAGCGCCTCTTCATCACCCACGCCCACCCGGACCACATCGGCATGGCCGGCTGGATCAAAGAGCAGTCACCCGACGTCCAGATCATCATGCTCGCCCGCGAATGGAAGTGGATTCAGGACCGCTGGATCGACAGCGACGCCTGGACCAGGCTCTCCGACGCCTGGCTCGTCCAGCACGGTGTCCCCCAGGAAGAGATCGACGCAGCGCACGAGGCAGGCGCGCTCTCCCCGACCTCCCCAGCCGTGAAGCCCGGCGAGAAGGCCACCCCGCCCCCCTCCGCGAACGGCGCCGGCCGAGGCGGCAACGGCGGCCGTATGTTCGACTTCGGCACCCCTGTCACGCTCGAGGACGGCGACATCGTCGAGTTCGACGGCTGGAGCCTCCAGGCCGTCTGGACCCCCGGCCACACTCCCGGCCACATGTGCATCTACGAGACCAACCACAAACTCATGTTCACGGGCGACCACGTCCTCCCGTACATCAGCCCCAACGTCTCGCTCCACGCCGACCAGGAGGGCTCCTCACCCCTCGCCGAGTTCCGCAACAGCCTCAAGAAGGTCGCCTCCTTCGACGTCGCCCGCGCCCTCCCTGCCCATGAGTTCACCATGGCCGACCTCCGAGGCCGCTGCGACATCCTGCTCCACCACCACGACGACCGACTGACCGAGGTCCGCGACGCCATCGGCAACGCCGGCCCCGTCTCCGCCCGCACGATCTCCCAGACCGTGACGTGGAACACCGGCCCCTTCGATGACTTCAACATCTTCATGAAGCGCTCCGCCCTCGGCGAGACGCTCGCCCACCTTCGCCTCCTCGAAGGCGAAGAGCGCGTCCGCCATATCGACGACGCCGGCCGCATCCTCTGGGAGCAGGTCAACTAGCCCCGCCCCCTCCGACCTCCGGCCCCCTCCCCCTCTGGGGGAGGGCGGGGGAGAGGGTCGACCGCGACCGCCGAAGCCAACCCAACTGCCCGAGGTCACCGCCCCCAAAGAATCCGACCCCCTCCCCCTTGAGGGGGGAGGGCGGGGGTGGGGGTGAAGCGGTCGCCAATACACAGCCCCGGACCCCACCGAGGTGCACACCAACAACCCTCCGAGGCCAACCACCCTCCAGCTCCCAACACTCCCCACCCGAACCCACCCGCGCGCCCAACCACCCCCCCCCCCCCCCCCCACCACCCCGGGTTCGACCAACACCCCGTGGCCCCCTCTCCCGCCGCCACCCTCCGCCAGCGCGCCGCCCTCGTCGCCGGCCGCATCGCGCGCGACGCCACCCGCCGTCTCGGCCGTGGCGGCGGCACCGCCCTCCCCGGACTCATCGCCGGCACCCTCGCCCCCGACCTGATCGAGGCAGCCGGCGCGCTCCCCGGTCTCGGCGCCGTCACCGTCACC
>CAYPYF010000152.1:0-2121 GCA_964414675.1 uncultured Dehalococcoidaceae bacterium | reverse complement strand
CCGGAAGGTGCTGGCGGTATCCGGCACCAACGGCAAGACCACCACCACCCACCTCATCGCTGCCATCGCGCGCGCCAAGGGCTGGGACCCCCTCACCAACCGCTCCGGCTCCAACCTCGCCCGAGGCCTCGTCACCGCCCTCGTGGACTCCGCCGGCATCGCCGGGCAGATCGGGGACCGCGAGGGCCGCCTCGGCGTCTACGAGGTCGACGAGGCCGTACTGCCCACGGTCTTCGCCCGCCTGCGCCCCCGCGTCGCGGTGTTCCTCAACCTCTTCCGCGACCAGCTCGACCGCTACGGCGAGATCGACTCCGTCGCCGAGGGCTGGGCGACGATGCTCGCCGAGACCGAGGGCGCACCGACGCTCGTCCTCAACGCCGACGATCCCTCCGTCGCCCTCCTCGGCGAGGACGCTCCCGGCCGCGTCGTCTGGTTCGGCATCGACGACCCCGACGCGGCGCTCCCCGCGCAGGACCACGCCTCCGACGCCCGCTTCTGCCGCTGTGGTGCGCGCCTCGCACACGACCTCGAGTTCATGGGGCACGTCGGCCACTGGTCATGCCCCGCCTGTGGTCGTCGACGCGCGCGCGCCGAGGTGGCCGCCACCCGCGTCCGCCTCGACGCCGACGGCAGCGACGTGGAGGTCCGCGTCGGCGAGTCGACCCACGCGCTCCGCGTCCCGACCGCCGGGCTCTACTCCGTCACGAACGCCCTCGCCGCGATCGCCGCCGCCCACGCCCTCGGCATCCCCGCCGATGTCGCCGTCGCCGCCGTCGCCGAGGCCGGCCCGGCCTTCGGCCGGCAGGAGCGCTTCACCGTCGGCCACCGCCACGTGCGCATCTGGCTCGCGAAGAACCCCGCCGGCCTCAACGAGATCGTCCGCGCGATCCTCGCGCCCGCCGCCGCCGGCTCCGCCCCCAGGGCCGAGTCGCGCTACCTCCTCGCGATGTTGAACGACGGCATCCAGGACGGCAAAGATGTCTCCTGGATCTACGACGCCGACCTCGAACGGCTCGCGATCGGCGGCACGGTCGCCGCGCTCGTCTGCTCCGGCGACCGCGCCGAGGACATCGCACTCCGCTTCGCGATCGCCGGCATCCCCCCGGACGAGGTCATCGCCGAGACGCAGGCCGCCCTCGACGCCGCGCTCGAACGCACCCCCGCGACCGGTACCCTCGAGGTCATCGCGACGTACACCGCGATGATCACGGTCCGCGAGGCCATCGCCGCCCGCGCAGGAGCGGCGTCCTACTGGGAGCAGCCCGCATGACGGACGGTCACGCACTCCGCGTCCTGACGCTCTACGACGACGTGATGAACGTCTACGCCGACCGAGGCAACCTGCTCGCGATCCAGCATCGCGCCGCGAAGCGCGGCATCGAGGTCGACGCCACCGCCGCGAGCCTCAGCGACCCGCTACCGGACGCCGCGGACCTCGTGCTGATCGGCGGTGGACAGGACCGCGAGCAACGCCGCATCGCCGAGGAGCTCGCCGGCCACGGCCCCACGCTCCGCGCGTGGGCGGACGGCGGCACCGCCATGCTCGCCGTCTGCGGCGGCTTCCAGCTCTTCGGCCGCTGGTACCGCGACACCTCCGGCGAGTTACTCCCCGGCGCGGCCGTCTTCGACGTCACCACCGTCGCCCCCGGCCCCGGCCAGCCGCGCTGCATCGGCGACATCCTCGTCACCTCCGCGCTGCCCGAGGTCGGCGAAGTCGTCGGCTTCGAGAACCACGGCGGCCGCACCTACCTCGGCCCCACCGCAGAGCCCTTCGCACACGTCGAGTACGGCCGCGGCAACAACGCCGCAGACGGCACCGAGGGCGCCCGCCGCAACTCCGCGATCGGCACCTACCTCCACGGCTCCGTCCTCCCCAAGAACCCCCGCCTTCTCGACTGGCTCCTCGCCGAGGCCGTCGCCCACCGCACCGGCGCCCGCCCCACCTTCCCCCCACTCGAAGACGCCCTCGAAGAGCGCGCCCACACCGCCGCCGCCGAAGTCGCCCGCCGCCGCTCCCCCCGCGTCGCCTAACGCCCGTCCGCGCCAACCGACCGAGACCAACCACCCCGACTCCATCCCCCGACCCACGCCGACCCCCCACCCCGCCCGCAAACACCCGCT
>CAYPYF010000151.1:0-4000 GCA_964414675.1 uncultured Dehalococcoidaceae bacterium | reverse complement strand
GGGTGAGAGGTAGTGCGGGTGCATCGTTTGCTGGCGATCGCGCGTTGACCCTCTCCCCCGCCCTCCCCCAGAGGGGGAGGGGGCCGGATCTCGGAGGGGCGGGGCGGGATGCCTCGGGCGGTGGGTTGGGGCTCGGTGGGTGAGGGCTAGGTGCGCTCGGCGAGGAGGGCGTCCCAGGTGGCGCGGGTGCGGGTGCGGGCGCGGGCGAAGCCGATGCGGTCGCCGTAGTAGCCGCCGAGGACGCCGGCGAGGGCGCGGCCGCCGATGAGGAGGATGAGGCCGTAGACGACGGTGGCCCAGATGAGGCTGTCCTTCAGGAACGGGACGGCGAGGACGATGGCGAGGCCGCCGAAGATCGCGATGAGCAGGCCGAGGTAGGCCATGTAGGTGACCCACGCCGACTCGGTCTTGCGCTGGACGCGGAGTGCCTCGGTGATGACGTCCGGGACGGCGGGGACGGGGGCGCGGCCGGTCGAGGTGCTCTCGTGGCAGTGCGGGCAGGCCTCGCTGGTGGGGCCGAGCGGGGTGTAGCAGTTGCCGCAGAAGCGGCCGCGGTTGGGGGCCTCGCCGCGGGAGACGGCGACGAGGTGTTCCTCGAGCGCTTCGCTGAACAACGGGCAGCCGTCGTCCGGGCGGAAGCGCTGCTCGCCGGGTTCGTTGAAGGTCACGCTGCGCCCTTTCGTCGTGAGCCCGCTGCCTCGTTGCGTCGGTCCCAGCCGAGGGAGCGCGCGAGGTCTACGAGGACGCGGTCGATCTCGCCGTGGTAGCCGGCGGCGCGTCCGGAGGGGGACGGCATCACCCAGACCTCGGCGCCTGCGAGCGGAGCCACGTCCTGGCGGCCCCAGTTCCTCGGCGTCCACGCGCGCGGGTAGACGGCCTCGAACGGGCGGGTGGCGGTGAAGCAGACCGCGCGCGGCGAGGCGAGCGCGATGCGTTCGAGGAAGGCGGGGGCGGACGCCTCGAACTCCGCGCGGGTGATCTGCGTGCTGTCCGTGACGACGCGCTTCACCACGTCGGTGAAGCCGATGCCGAGGTCGAGCAGCGTCGCGTCGTCCTCGCAGGTCAGGTCGCGGCCGACGAGGGGGGAGGCGGAGAGGCGTCGCCAGAAGGCGTTGCCGGGGTGGCCGTAATAGTGGCCGCGCTGGCCGGAGCGCTCGCCCGGGTTGATGCCGACGAACACGAGGTCGAGGCCGGGACGCACGAGGTCAGGGAGCGTCGGAATGCCCTCGACGGGGGCGTGTGGCGTGGGAGGGGGCACGGCCGACCTAGTCCCGCAGCACGTACGAGTACTCGATGTGGCCGAGGGTGACGCCGAGCCAGAGGGTGGCGAACGAGACGAGGAGGAGGAGGCCGGAGAAGAGGAAGGAGTGCATGCGCGCCTGCTCCAGCTCGCCGGGGTCGGCCTCGCCCGCCTCGACGGCTGCGGAGAGACGGCGGATGCGGCGGGCGAAGACCATGGCGTGGAGCATGACGAGGACGACGACGGCCATGAACATCGTCATCTTCGTCACGAAGATGAGGCCGAAGCGGTAGTCCATCATCTCTTCCTGGATGGGGTCCGGGACGACCGTGTAGAACTGGTATAGGCCGGTGACGAGCAGGGTCACCAGGGAGATCGCGGCGAGGGCACCGAAGCGCCGCGCGATCACGGAGACCAGCTGGCGCTTGAGCTTCTCGTCGTCGATGAGCCAGGTGGCCGGGGTCACCGCGTAGAACATCAGCAACTGCGGGCCGACGAATACCGCCGCGGCGGTGACGTGGATGATCATGGAGATCAGTCCCATGTCGTTCCCTTCCGTGCGCTGGTCGACGTCCGTCGATCAGAGATGCGTGTCCGCAGGCCCGGGTGGCCCAGCGTCTTACGGGTCGATCGTCGCGCCGAAGACATCGCGCGTGACGATCGCCTGGTCGCGTTCCGGGCCGACGGAGATCATGTCCACCTGGACGCCGAGGATCTGCTCGATGCGGCGGACGTACTGTCGCGCCTCGGTGGGCAGGTCGCCGAGGTGGCGGACGTGGGTGACGTCCTGGCCCCAGCCGGGGAGCTCTTCGTAGATCGGCTTGGCGCGCTCCATCGCGGGGAGCGTCGCGGGGAGCGTGTTCACGCGCTCGCCGTCCACCTCGTAGGCCACGCAGACCTTGATGCTGTCCAGCGCGGAGAGCGAGTCGAGGCGGGTGAGCGCCACCGACGTGACGCCGTTGAGCTTCGCGGTGTAGCGGGCGAGGACGCCATCGAACCAGCCGACGCGACGGGCGCGTCCGGTGGTGGTGCCGTACTCGGCGGTGCCGGCCGCGCCGCCGGTGCCCTCGCGGAGCATGACCATGGCGTCGCCGGAGAGGATCTCGGTAGGCATCGGGCCGTTGCCGACGCGCGTCTGGTAGGACTTGTAGACGCCGACGACGCGCTGGATGGCGGTGGGGCCGAGGCCGATGCCGATGGCGCCACCCGCGGCGACCGAGGCGGGGACCGACGAGGTCACGTACGGGTAGGTGCCGGTGTCGAGGTCGAGGAGGGAGCCCTGTGCGCCCTCGAGGAGGATGTACTCGCCGCGGTCGTCGGCGTCCTGGACGTAGGAGATGGTGTCGGCGACGTAGGGGCGCATGCGCTCGCCGTACTCGGTGTAGGCCTTGAAGATCGGCTCGAACTCCAGCGGTGGCAACTTGTAGAGGTCCTGCAGGACGCGGTTCTTGTACTCCAGGGCGTTGCGGAGCTTCCACTCGAAGAACTTCGAGTCGAGGAGGTCCGCGACGCGGATGCCGATGCGGGCGACCTTGTCGTAGAACGCGGGGCCGGTGCCGGTGCCGGTGGTCCCGATCGCGAGGTCGCCCTTGAGGGTCTCCTCGGCGCGGTCGATGATCGGGTGCCAGGGCATGATGACGTGGGCGTGGTCGCTGATCATGAGGCGGGCGGTGCTGACGCCTCGTTCGGTGAGCATGGCGATCTCGGCGATGAGCTTCTCCGGGTCGATGACGACGCCGTTGCCGATGATGCAGGCCTTCTCGCCGCGGAAGATGCCGGCGGGGACGAGGTGGAGGGCGAACTTCCCGCGGTTGTTGATGATGGTGTGGCCGGCGTTGTTGCCCGCGGAGTAGCGCGCGATGACCGAGCAGTACTGCGAGTGGAAGTCGACGACGCGGCCCTTGCCTTCATCTCCCCACTGGCCTCCGATGACGACGACGGCGGGCATGCGGAACTCCAGCGGACTCAGGCACGGGGTGATGTGATCGGGTGTCGGTGCCAGCGGATGATGGCGGGGAGCCAACTCCCGCGCGCGAGCACATCGACGAGGATAGCCGTCCCCCCGGCAACGAGGGAGGTCGGAGCGCCTGCTCCTTCCGTACGGCGGGCTACGCGAGAGGTGACGCGATGAGCGAACCGACGATCTCGACGACGGTCTGGGGCTACATCGAGCGGTCGCTGGACCGCCTGGTCGCGCTCTCGCTCGACCTCACCGAGGCGGAGCGCGTGGCGCGGCCGCCGGTGGAGGGGGCGAACAGCGTCGCGACGCTGGTGGGGCACACGCTGGCGAACGCCGAGGAGAACCTGCTGGGGACGCTCGGAGGCCTCGATGTGCGGTACGAGCGAGAGGCGGACTTCGACGCGCCGATCTCGGACGCTGTCGCGATCGCGGCGCGGTGGGGCGACCTCCGCGCGCGTATTGCGGCAGTGATTGCGGGACTTGATGACGCGGCGGTGCTGGCGGCGCGAGTGCATCCTCGGCGGGGTGAGGTGACGGGGCTGGAGGTGCTGGTCGTGGTCGCGCGGCATGCGGCGGAGCACCTGGCGCACGCGGAACTGACACGCGACTGGCTGCGCTCGGGCTGATCACGTGGGTGGGGCGTGATCCTCGCGCGTGCGTTTCGAGGGGCTCGCCCTTCGACAGGCTCAGGGTGAGCGGGTGGTTGCGTGCGTGGGTTGGGTTCCGGGTGTCGGGGTGTCGGGGTGTCGGGGTGTTGGGTGTTGGGTGTTGGGTGTTGGGTGTTGGGTGTTGGAGGGGCA
>CAYPYF010000150.1:0-4097 GCA_964414675.1 uncultured Dehalococcoidaceae bacterium | reverse complement strand
GGGTCTCGCACCCGGCCGTGTCCTTGATGTCGCCGAACGGCCCGTAGAAGGGCAGGATGCCGGCGGAGGTGCAGGCGTCGACCATGCGCGCGATCGAGTAGTGCCAGAGGTCCTGCTGCGCCGTCGGGCGTGGGGCATCCGGCGCGTCCCTGTCAGGGTCGCTCCGCACGAGGTAGTACGGGTGCCCACCGCCGACGCGCGTGGTCTTCATGCGGCGCGACGCGGCGAGGTCCGCCGGCCCGAACGACATGCCCTGCATGCGCGGACTGGCGAGCGCGATCTCCTCGACCTGCGCGACGCCACCCCCGGTCTCGAGGATGGCGTGGACGAGGATCGGCTTCGTGACGTGGTGGCGCGCCTCCAGCTGCGCGAGCAGCCGGTCGACGAAGTAGATGTCTTGCGGCCCCAGCACCTTCGGGATCATGACGACGTCGAGGTCGTTGCCGATCTCCTCGACGAGCCGGGTGATGTCGTCCAGGAACCAGGGGCTGTCCAGCGCGTTCACGCGCACCCAGCAGCCGATGCTGCCGAAGTCGTTCGCCTTGACGACCTTGATGAACCCCTCGCGGGCGGCTTCCTTCTGGTCGACGGCGACGGCGTCCTCCATGTTGCCGAGCAGGACGTCGACCTGCTTCAGCATGTCCGGGACCTTCTCGACCATCTTCGGGTTCGCCGCGGTGAGGAAGTGGATCATCCGGGACGGCGTCCACGGGATCTCGCGCAACGGCTCAGGCGCACCCACGGCCAGCGGCTGGAAGAACTCCCGAGGACTTCGGAGCATGTCGGCTCTCCCGAGGACTGCGGAGGTCGTGGCGCTCGTCACGATGCGCCCGACCGACGTGGCATCTCGGGCGATTGTCGCTCAGATCGGCGCTCGGCGCAGCCCTCGGAGGGCACGGGCGCGTGATCGGGACGGTGCGACGCGCAGTCAGGTCCGAGCGAATTCGAGGAGCGGCTCGATCTCGCCACGGTCGGCCGAGCGGAGCGCCGCCAGATAGGCACTCCGACGGTCGCCTCGCATCAACGCGGAGCCCCAGGTGAAGGGAGGACGGTCCAGGGAAACTGCGAGCCGATCCGCCACCTCACGCGCGTGGCGGCCATTCCCGTTCGGGAAGGGGTGGATCAACGTCAGTCGATGATGCACTCGAATGGCGACGTGATCGGGAGCGTCTCCAGCGGCAATCCATGCCCTGGCGTCCTCTACGAGGTTTCGCATTGCCATGGCGATGCCCTGCGGGGCGAAGCCGATGTTGCGTTCCGTCGTCCGGTATCTCCCGGCCCACTCCCATACCTCGCCGAACATCTGCCGGTGCAACGTCCGCATCCAGAGGTCGTCGAGCATCTCGTCGGTCGTGGCGTCGGTCTTCGCGCGGCGTGCCCTGACGATGTTGGCCTGCTCTGCGGCATTGAGCTCGTCAACGTCCATGACGTAGCTCAGTTTCAGTCCAGCCTTCTCCTCTTCGGCCAGAGGTGTTTGCCCATCGGCCTCAGGGAATCGCCAGTCTGTCACTCTCGTGCCCAGAGCCCGCGATTCTGCTGCAGTTCATGGGCGAGTTCCTCGACCTGTTCATCCTGAAGCCGTCCGGAGACGGTCTGGTCCTCGAGTTCCATGGTCCCGGAAGCCTCGCGGACGATAGAGGACGCCTTGCTCCGTGCTTGCCGTCGGACCGTCTCCTCAAGGGTTCCCTCAAGCGGGAGCAGCACATACACGACGCGGCAATTCAGTGCGGCCGCTGCCTTCTCCAGGCTGGAGATCTGGATTCGGCCGCTGAGCTCGTCGTGTTCGAGCCGAGACACGCGTTGCCCGGAGAGGCCCATGCGGTCAGCCATCTCGCGGACAGACATCCCCAGCGCTTCACGGACAGCGACGAGCCAGCCCCTGGGAGGCGCGGCTAGCAGCGAGCGTGGGAACTCGGAGAGTCGTTCGTCGAGTCGTCGTCGAGCCAGCGCTCGTTGTCGTGCGTCCATGTCAATGTGAGTGTTGTCGAACGTCGTACGTTTGTCAATGTATACATTGACAAACGATGTCAATCTGTCAACTCATACGTTGACAGAACGGCCCGCCGATCGGCGGGCCGTTCTCCTGTAACCGCGAAGCCCGAGGGCTACGAAAACAGGGGCGGGCGCTTCGTGTGGAAGTCCGTCGCCTGCTGGTACGCCTGGGCGATGCGGAGCACCTTCGCGTCCGTCCACTGGAGGCCAGAGATCATCAGGCCCGTGGGGAGGCCCTCCGAATCGAAGCCGTTCGGGACGCTCATCGAGGGCTGACGGGCGATGTTGAACACCGGCATGACCGCGTTGCGGGCGGCGACCGGGGTGAGGTCGCGGTCCGTGTCCTCGTCGATCGGGAAGGCCGTCACCGGCGTGGTCGGGAGGAGGTAGGCGTCGATGCCGTTCTCCGACAGGCCACGCTGCATCTTCTGCTCGATCAGCTTCCGGCTGTCCAGCGCACGGGCGTAGAGGTAGGCCGGCTGCGCCTGACCGCTCTTCATCCTCGCGAGGATGTTCGCCGCGATCACCGGGGGCTCGGCGGCCATGATCGCCGCGTTGTAGTCGCTCGCCTCGACGGCTGCGATGTTCATCACGAGCCCGCGGTAGTCATCGATCCCGGCGAGCGGCTCGATCGTCGTGATCCGCGCGCCGAGGGACTCGAACGTCGCGAGCGAGGCCTCGAAGGCGGCGCGGACATCCGGGGTCGCGGCTGCGAGCATCGAGGGGATGACGGCGAGGGTCATGCCCTCGACGCCGTCGTCGATGCCGGCCGTGAAGTCCTCGACGGGGTGGTCGACGCTGTCGAGGTCGAGCGGGTCGTAGCCCTGGAGCGCGTTCAGCATGAGCGCGCAGTCCACCACCGTCCGCGCCATCGGGCCGGTGTGGTCGAGGGTGTGCGAGAGCGCCGCGACGCCAGCCCTCGAGGAGAGTCCGTAGGTCGGCTTGATGCCGGAGATGCCGCAGTAGGATGCCGGCCCGCGGATGCTGCCGCCGGTGTCCGTGCCCAGCGTCCCCATCGCCTGCCCGGCGGCGAGCGCCGACCCCGAACCGCCCGAGGAGCCCCCGGGGATCCGGCCGAGCATCCACGGGTTGTGCGTCGGCCCGTAGTGCTTGTTGTTCGTCGTGCCGCCCATGGCGAGTTCGTGGGTGTTCGTCTTGCCCACGATCACTGCGCCCGCGGCGCGCAGCCTTGCGACCGGCGTCGAGTCCACCGAGGGGACGCGGAAGCGGTGCGCCGCCGTGCCGTTCGTCGTCACCGCGCCGGCCGTGTCGTAGAGGTCCTTGATGCCCATCGGGATGCCGTCGAGCGGGCTGAGGCGACGACCGGCGCGAGCGCGCTCCGTCGCCGCTTCGGCCTCGGCGAGCGCGGACGCCTCCATGACGAGCACGTAGGAGTTGAGCTGCGCGTCGGTCGCGGCGATGCGTTCGAGGGTGGCCTTCGTCAGGTCGAGGGGCGAGAGGCGGCCAGCCTCGATCTCGGAGCTCGCATCCGCGATCGAGAGGAAGAGCGTGTCCGTTGAGACACCGGGGTCGATGGTCGTGGTCATGAGATGTCCGTTCCTGCACCGAGCTGGACGCCCGGGGGACGAACCCTACCCGTCGACGATTACATCGACATTGAGGCGAAACTGAGCGCGAGTCTCGGGCTGCTCACGCAGCCATCACGTAACCGCTGTCCTGCCCACGCAGCCCTATCCTGAATGACACAGCGGGGTCGGATAGCAATCGCGGGTTCGCATAGCAATGGAGAAACCGTGGGCATCCTGACGTGGATCGCGGTCGGCCTGGTCGCAGGGTTCCTGGCGAAGATGCTGGTCCGGGGCGGGCCGGGCGGCATCGGGCCGATCGGGCTGGTCTGGACGGCGGTCCTCGGCGTGGCCGGGGCGCTCATCGGTGGGTTCATCAGCACCCAGCTGGGCTACGGCGACGTCGCCGGGTTCGACGTGCGCAGCGTCCTCATCGCCACCGGCGGCGCTGTGGTCGTGATCCTCGTGGCGAGGGCGATCGGACCGCGTTAGCGGCCGCGTCAGTCGTCGTACGCCTCTTCGCGCGCCGCACCGCTAACCGGCGCCGGGAACACGGCGCCCACGACCCGTGCGCCGAGC
>CAYPYF010000149.1:0-4112 GCA_964414675.1 uncultured Dehalococcoidaceae bacterium | reverse complement strand
GGGGTGTCGATCCCCACCCACTCGCACGATTCGGCCAGCGCCTGGGTGATGTCCACCATGTGGTTCGCTTGCAAGGCCCGCCAGTCGTCCGGTTCGGACGCCGCGGACAGCGCCATCACGCCGGAGTCATGCCTCGCGAGGTACGGCTGGATCGTCTGCCGGTTGATGGCCACCTCTTCGCGCGCGAGGTCCGCGACGCTGCGCTGCACGTCGAGCGTGAGCATCACGGCCACGTCGCCGAACTGGGCGTCGCCGTCCACGATCGCGACTTCCTGGCCTGTCACCTGCCGAAGCGAGACCGCGAGGTTCGAGGCGATGGTGGTCTTCCCGACCCCGCCCTTCGCGCCCGCGACGGTGATGACCGTCCCCCGGGCGTGGTCCGCGCTCTGCTCGGCCCATCGCGCGAGTTGTCGCTGCTCCTCGCTCGCCAGCACCGCGTGCACCGCGGTGCGCAGCTCGCGGGCCTGCATGGGCTTCTCAAGGAAGTCGCGCGCGCCGGCGCGCATCGCCTGCCGCATCAGCATCGGCGTGGGGTTGGAGGAGTACATGAGGATCGGGGTGTCCGGGACATGCTGCAGCAGCGCTTCCGCCGTGCTCAACCCACGCATCGGTGGATCCTCGACGGCGAGGAGCACGATGTTGGGGCGACGCTCCGCGGCCATGTAGGTCGCCTCGACGCCGTAGGCAGCCTCCCCGGCCGTGTCGAGGCCCACCTGCGCGAGCAGCTTGGAGACCTCCAGCCGGCTGTCCAGGTTGGGATCCACGATCAGTGCAGTCAGGTTTCTGGCCATCGATCTGCTTCCCGTTATCCGGACGTGTCCTGTGGGTCTTCTGTCCCGAGCGTTAGTTCGACGAGTTCACCTGGCTGGGAGCGATCGCGGCCGGTTCCACCAGCGTGACCGGCTGCAACGCGCCGCGGCTGCCGTCGCCGAATGACCGGACCGCGAACCCCAGCGGGCCTTCCTGCGAAGCCATGAACAGCACCTGGGCATCAGCCGGCGTGGCTGCGAGGGTGACCGAGGCCGCGCGAGGCTGCGGGGCGGACTCCTCGGTCCGCGCTGCCGCCGGGTCGCGCCCGTCGGACTGGCCGGCCAGCTCCTGGCCGACTGCGAGGACCAGGACGTCCTGCAGCACCGTCACGACCGTGGGCTGCCGGTCCAGGTTGTCGTTCCCACTCGTCGTGCTCGGGCCGAAGACCCGGGCGTGCTCGGTGGCGACCATGACGTCGACGCGGTCGCCGGGGAGGATGAGGCCACCCGCGCCGGTGACCTCGTTGACCGAGACCGAGACGGCGCGCATCCCCGCGGGGACCGTGAACGCCAGGCCGGCTCCGGACGCGGCATCCCGGGCGACCAGCTTCGTGCCCGTGACCTGCTCGCCGGAGAAGAGGGGGTAGCGGCTCACGCGGTCCACGACGTCGTCGAGGTTCGTGAGCGCACCGACCAGCACCTCGTCCACCGCGACCCGGCGCACGCCGAGCGCGGACTTCGGGAGGCGGGTGCCCGCGGCAACATCAGCCAGGACGACGACGACGTCCTGCGTGGGGCGCGGAGACTCGGCGCTCGCCACCTGGGCGTCTCCGGACGCTGCCGCCTGCTGGTCCAGCCAGAGGAATGTCGCGCCCGCAGTCCCGACACCAAGGACCAGGGCCAGGGCCATCAGGACGCCGCCGGAGGTGAGTGAGCGGATGAGTTTCAACGTCCGAGCCCTTCCTGATCCCGCGCGTTTCTGTCGGGTGCGTTGCCGGGGACGAGCTGCTGATCGATCCGTCGTGTGAGAGGAGGGCGGTTCCCCGAATCGATCAGCAGCTCGTCCCCGGCAACAGTCCCGTCTGATTCACTGGACCTCGTTCGATGCGGGCCTCCGCGCAGGAGCTCATCGTCAGCGTGCTCGGGAACGTCCCGAACGACAGCGCGGACATGAACTCGCCGAGCGGCGTGACGGTGGTGTACTCGCGGTCGATGCGGATCGTGACGCTGTCACCACGCGCGTACTCCGCTCCCGCCGTCCGCTTCGTGTACGAGACCACCACGTCGTCGCAGTCGAGCATCCCGCCGCTGGTGCGCACCGCGACCTCTTCGATCGCCGGCGTCATGGCGGTGCTGTCACAGGCCGCCAGGCCCAGCGGCGCCGCCCCGACCGCCGCGTAGCGGGCGGCCTCGGCGGATGCGTTGCTCATCGTGATCGACGCGTTGAACGCGAATCCAAACTCGACCAGGACCAGCACCACCAGGAGGATGAGGGGGAAGAGGAGCACCGTCTCGACCAGGGCCTGGCCGCGTTCGCCACGCATGATGAGACGGCGCATTCCTCGTCCCCCTCGCTCCGAGTGTTCGCTAGCTCGCAGCCGGGGCGCTCGGCGCGCCACCGATGGCGGTGCCGATCGTGCTCGACAGCCCCTCGATGGCGGTCTCGATGCCGCCGGTGAGGAACGCGAAGATGATCACGAGGGAGATCGTCCCCACGATCAGCGAGTACTCGACCATGCCCTGGCCGTCCTCGTTCGCGCTGTATGCCTGCGCGTAGTTGCGCACCATCTGAATGAATGCCGACATGTTCAGTCACCTTTCCAGAGCATGCAGTAGAGGTCACGAATGAGGTGAGTTCTGGTGTGACCCTGAACATGAATCTAGAGAGCCGTTCGTGGCGAAGTGCCTGATATGTGCGAACAGGCGAAACGCACTCGCAAAGAAGTGTCGAAGTCGTCGAGGAAGGTGGATCGGTGCAGCGCACACGGATGACGCCACCGCAGTGGTGCCGATAATGCCGCCGACCGGGACTACGAGGCGGGAGCGCCGATCTCGATGCCGAGCTTGATCGGTCCAACGCGGACCTCGTCGCCGTGCTCGAGCGTGGCCCAGGAGGACGGCGCGCCGTTGACGAGGCATTCGCCCGCCGGGTCCGTCACATGCAGCACCACGGCGTCACCGCGACGCCACACCAGCGCATGCTCACCCGTCACGCCGTCCTGCTTCGGCAGCACAAGGTCACACTCGGCGGATGTCCCCAGCCGCAGCGGACGGTCGCTGATCGGGACGCGCCGGACGCCGGCGGACGCGTACAGGAGCAGGAATGCGGGGACCAGTGGTGGACGCGGTTCTGCCGCCGGCTGCTCGGGAGCAACGGGTTCCGGCTTCGTCGCGATCTCCAGCGCGTTCGCCTTCAGGCTCGCAGCCAGTCGTTGCTCCAGGTCGATGACCGCAGTCTGCACAGGCGCCTTGCCCACGAGGGGAAATCGTCGGCCCGCGGGTGACGAGGGCGCAACTGGAGGCTGGACGCCTGCTCGGACCTGGTCTCCGGGGTCATCGACGGCCTTGTCGAGCTCGAAGGAGTCCGCAACAGCCGATGCCGGTCGGTCCGGCGGGGCGAGGATGTCCGCACGCGCTCGTGGGGCGGAAGGCCGCGTCCTGGTCTCGGTCATCCGCTTCTGCACCGTGCGCGCAGTACTTGCGCCCGTGCGCGTCGAGGCGCGTGCCGCCCTCGATGCCGTCTCGGTCGCCCAGCCGTTCATGACGGCCGCCGCTGCCGCCACCCCTCGGATCCCGAGGAGTGCGGCGCCCAGCAGGAGACGACTAATGCCTCGTACGGCGGCACCGATCCACAGCCTGCTGCGACCGGGGCGTCGCTCCAGCGCCGGCTCGGGCGCCATCATCCGTCGCAGCGCCACCAGGTAGTGCTCGTCGAGGGTGTTCAGGGCCTCGACGGCGCGCGCGTCGCGGCCGAGTCGGAGGAGCAGTTCCTGCGCCCGGCTCTGGTAGGCGACGTCCAGGTCGTGCTTCGTCGCCCCCTCGCTCAGCCCGAGGTGGGCCAGTGCGGTGACGCGGACACGCTTCGGCCGCGAGAGCAGCTCGAGCACGACTGCAGCCACGAGTACGGCCCCGGCAGCCCCGATCCCTACGGCCCAGCTACTCGTCATGCCGAGCGCAACGGCGGTCCCGGCCAGTCCCGTCACCAGAAACGCACGCCAGATGACGCGGATGGCCCCGGCGCCTGCCCGCGGCTCCGCCGCAGCTTGAGGGGCGTCCGAGAAGCGCCGGTCGTATGCGGAACGAAGTTCCGGGTCAGCGATGATCGCGAGCGCACGGTTCAGTTCCTCGACGGCCCGTCGTGCG
>CAYPYF010000148.1:0-4115 GCA_964414675.1 uncultured Dehalococcoidaceae bacterium | reverse complement strand
TGCTCTACGACAACACCCTGCTCGCCCGCCTGTACACGCACGCCTACCAGGTGTCCGGCGACGAGGCGTTCGCCACGGTCGTCAGTGAGACGCTCGACTACCTCGGACGCGAGATGCTCGACGAGGCCGGCGGCTTCCACTCGGCACAGGACGCGGACTCCGAGGGCATCGAAGGCAAGTTCTTCGTCTGGACACCCTCCGAGGTCGAGGCGGTCCTCGGCACCGAGGACACCGCCGCGTTCCGCGCGGTGTACGCAGTGACCGACGACGGCAACTTCGAGGATCCCCATCACCCCGAGTTCGGGCGGCGCACCGTCCTCAGCCGGCCCGAGCCCCTCGAGACCGTGGCGGCACGCCTCGGGCGGCCGGTCGACGAACTCGCCGCCGCGCTGCCGAACTGGCGAGCACGGCTCCTGTACGAGCGCAGCAAGCGCGTCCCGCCCGGCCTCGACGACAAGGTGCTGACGTCGTGGAACGGGCTCGCGATCTCGGCGTTCGCGGAGGCCGGCCGCGTGCTCGACGAGCCTCGATACACCGCGACGGCGGAGCGCACCGCCGCGTTCATCCGCTCGACGATGGTGCGCGACGGACGACTCCTGCACTCCTACCGACGGAGCGCTCACGGCGCGGGTGAGGCGAAGGTCGATGCCCTGTTGGAGGACTTCGCCTACCTCGGCCTCGGCCTCGTGGACCTCTACCGGGCGACCGGCGGCCTCGGGCACCTGGAGTGGGCGCGCGAGCTCTACGAGGACGCCCGGGGGCGGTTCCGCGACCACGACGGCTCGTACTTCGAGTCCCCCGCCGACGGCGAAGCGTTGATCCTGCGGCAGAAGCCGTTCTTCGACTCGCCCACGCCCAGCGGCAACGCCTCGATGGCAATCCTCGGCTTCTGGCTCGCGCGCTACCTCGGACGACACGAGTGGGAAGACGAGAGCCGGGCGATCATCGACAGCGTCTCCGGCCAGATGGCGCGAGCGGCCACGGGCTTCGGGGCGATGCTGCAGGCGATGGAGCTGCACCTCGCCCCGCCGCGCGAGATCGTGGTCATCGGCGAGCCCTCGGCGCGTGCGCCATTCGAGCGAGAGATCGGCAGGCGTTATCTTCCGGCGGTGCTTCTCGCGCCGGCCGTCGCCGGCGAGGGCCTCCCGGTGCTGGAGGGCCGCCCCGCGGGCACCGGGGCGACCGCCTACGTCTGCGAGAACATGGTGTGCGACCTCCCCGCGACGAGCGTGAGCGCGTTCGTTGAGCAACTCGAACGCTGACACCCCGGACCTGACCGGGGACCAACCGAAACTCCGCCCCTGGGATGCGTTCCGCTTCCGGGACTACCGCTTCCTGTGGCTTGCGGCGTTCATGTCCACGATCACCATGTGGCTCCGCATCCTCGCGACCACGCAGTGGATCGAGGATGAGACCGGCACGGCCGCCGCACTCGGCATCGTCGGCATCGTCCAGCTGGTCGTGCAGATCCCGTCACTGCTCTACGGCGGCGCGCTCTCCGACAAGCTCGACCGCAAGCAGCTGATGGCCGCAGCGAACGCGGTCTCGCTCGTGATGCTGCTGCTGCTGGGCGTCCTCAACGCCGGAGGCGCCCTCGGACTGTGGATGGTCTACCTGTCGATCGCGATCATGGCCGCGTCCCAGATGATGGTGAACCCCGCGCGGTCCGCACTCATGCCGGCCACGGTGCCGCGGACGCACATCATGCTCGGCGTCACCACCGACACCGCGAGCCAGAGCGTCGCGATGATCGTCGGGCCGCTGATCTTCGCCTACGTCGCCTCGTCGTTTGACCTGACCGCGGTGTTCTTCATCGGCGTCGCCACCTCGGTCGTCGCCATGCTTGCGCCACTCCTCATCCGCGTCGAAGGCCGCGCCGAGGGCGGTTCGGAGGGTTCGACGCTGACACGCATCCGCGAGGGCTTCACGTTCGTGGTGCGTCATCCCATCCTGCCCGGCCTCTTCCTGCTGGACACCGGGAACACCGTCGTGTCGTTCTACCGCGAAATCCTCCCCGCACTCGCCCGAGGGCTCTTCAACTCCAACGCCGGGGGCACCGGCCTGCTCGGCGCGGCGAACTCGACGGGCGCGGTGATGGGTGCGATCAGCGTGATGTTCTTCGCCGGCTACCGCGCGAAGGGGATGCTGGTCCTGTACGCGACGCTGGTCTACGCGATCGCGCTCTTCGGGTTCGGCAGCGTGAACACGCTCTGGATGGGCATGGTCATGATCGCCATCCTCGGCGGCGCGGACGCCATCACCGTCGCCGTGCGCCAGACGACGGTGCAGCTGACGACGCCCGACCACATGCGAGGGCGCGCGTTCTCGTTCATGATCCTCGCGGCCCAGACGGCCAACAACATCGGCACCATCTGGGTCGGCTTCTGGGCCGCCGCCATCGGCCCCGGGAACACCATGGTGATGGGCGGCATCATCGCCATCGTCGCGACGCTCATCGTGTGGCGCATCTGGCGCCCGATCCGCGAGTACCGCTACCCCTGACGCCAGCGCGCCGTCACGCCTCCGTGACACAAGCGCGCGCCGAACTCTGTAGAGTGAGCGGGCCGGGGAAGGCGGACACTGAGTGTCAGATCGTGCTGCCCTGCTGGATGCGTTCGCCAGGGGAGCCCTGGTCCGACCGTCCGCCGATCAGATGGGTTTCGTGGACGTCGTCCGCGCCGTCGCTCACGCCTCGGGCGTCGAGTGCGAACTGACCGAGCACGCCCGCGACCTGGCCCGTCAGCTACGCGAGCCCGAGCACCTGATCTTCCTCCTGGCGGACGGCCTCGGCATCGACCTGGTCGACCGGCTCCCGCGGAACTCGTGGATCCGCCGCCACACCCGCCGTGCGATCCTCGCCCCGTTCCCCAGCACCACCACCTCCGCCGTCACGTCGTTCTCCACCGCCGCCCACACGGCACAGCACGCCGTCTCCGGGTGGTGGGTGCACATCGAGTCGCTCGAGGGCCCGGCTACCGTCTTCGCGCACGACCGCGCACGCGACGGCATGTCGCTCTCGGACCTGGGACTCGGGGTCACAGACCTCTGCCGCCTGCCACCGATCCTCGGCTCGATGACCCGCGACGCGGAACTGCTGGTGCCGACCGGCATCGCCGAGTCCCCGTTCACGACGCACATGTCCGCGGGGCGCCCTCGGCGGACCTACCGCACCTATGGCGAGGCGATCGAGATGCTCGTCAGTCGCGTCGAGGCGGCGGAGGGGCCGACCTTCACCTACTGGTACACGCCATCGCCGGACACCGAAGCCCACGACGAGGGGTCGAGCGGTGACCGGGTGTTCCACGCGATGGAGGCGCTCAACGCCGCCCTCCAGACGATCGCCGGACGCCTCGGCGACACCGGTCGGACCTGGCGGATCGTGGGGACGGCGGACCACGGACACCTCGAACTCGGCCCGCACCTCGAACTGGCGACCACCGACCCCCTGCTCGACTACCTGCGCTGCCCGCCCTCCGGCGACATGCGTGTCCAGTTCTGGCACGCGCGCGAGGGCGCGGGGGAACGGTTCGCCTCGGCGTTCCAGTCGCGCTTTGGCGAGGCGTTCTACCTCCTGACCGCGGCCGACGCCGAGGAGCTCGAGCTGTTCGGCCCCGGCCTGTGGAGCGACCACATGCGGCAGCGCTCCGGCGACTTCGTGAGCGTGTCCCGAGGCCGAGGCGCGCTCCGCTACGCGGGCATCCCGGGAGCAAACGGGTACCGCCGGATGCGCTCAGGCCACTCTGGACTGTCGCCTGCGGAGATGCGGGTGCCCCTCATCATCGGTGGCGGCGATCCGGCCGACGCGGACGTCGACTAGCTCACGGGGTAATGCTCCCGACACGCAACGAGGGCGGCCCGTGGGCCGCCCTCGTGCTTGGTCGCTGTCGCGGCCGGACTACTTCCGGCGAGCGCGCGGGGCCGCTGCCTTGCTGACGCCCTTCGCGAACGACGAGCAGACGGTGTCCGTGATCAGGCGGCAGACCAGGTATGGATCCATGTTCGCGTTCGGACGGCGGTCCTCGACGTAGCCCTTGCGATCGATACCCACCTGCCACGGGATGCGCAGCGAGGCGGCGCGGTTCGAGACACCGTAGGAGAACTTGTTCCACGGGGCG
>CAYPYF010000147.1:0-4232 GCA_964414675.1 uncultured Dehalococcoidaceae bacterium | reverse complement strand
CAAGCCCACCACCAAGCCCACCACCAAGCCCACCACCAAGCCCCCAACACCTCACCCCCCGCAGCCTCAGACACAACAAGAAGGCCCCGCTCACGCGAGGCCCTCTCAGCAATCACTGACGCCAGACGCTACACCCGGTGGCAGGCCACCCAGTGCTCCGGCTCTACCTCGCGCCACTCCGGCACACGCTCACGACACTCGTCCACCGCGATCGGGCAACGAGTGTTGAACACGCAGCCCGGAGGCGGCCGCAACGGCGAGGGCACGTCACCCGTCAGGATGATGCGCTCACGGCTGCGCTCCAGCTCCGGGTCCGTGATCGGCACCGCCGAGAGCAGGGCCTTCGTGTACGGGTGCAGCGGGTTCTGGTAGAGCTCGTTGCGGTCCGCCAGCTCCATCATCTTGCCCAGGTACATCACCGCCACCCGGTCGGAGATGTGCCGCACGACCGCGAGGTCGTGGGCGATGAAGAGGTAGGTCAGGCCGAACTGCTCCTGGAGGTCCTCCAGCAGGTTGATCACCTGCGCCTGGATGGACACGTCCAGCGCCGACACCGGCTCGTCACAGACGATGAACTCCGGCTCCACCGCGAGCGCGCGGCCGATGCCGATGCGCTGGCGCTGGCCCCCCGAGAACTCGTGCGGGTAGCGACGGGCGAACGCGGGGTTCAGCCCAACGGCCTGCAGGATGTACTCGATGCGTTCCTTGCGCTCGTTGCCCTTGTACAGGCCGTGGATCGCGAGGGGCTCACCGATGATCTGCTGCACGCTCATGCGCGGGTTCAGCGAAGAGAACGGGTCCTGGAAGATCATCTGCATCCGGCGGCGGAAGCGACGTAGGTCGTTCCCCTTGAGCTTCGTCAGCTCCGTGCCGCCGAAGTTCACTGATCCGCCGGTCGGACGGTACAGCTGGATCAGCGCGCGGCCGGTGGTGGACTTGCCACACCCCGACTCGCCCACCAGGCCCAGCGACTCGCCCTTCTTCACGTGGAAGGTAAGCCCATCCACCGCGCGGACGTCCGCGACCTTGCGCTGGATGAACAGCCCGGCGTTCACCGGGAAGTACATCTGGAGGTCCTTGACCTCCACCAGCGTCTCGCCCGACTTCACCGTGCTCTGGTAAGCAACCTTGGTTCCGGAACTACCGGTGGTAGTGGTCATCTCTACGTCCTCCGGTTAGTTCGCTGGCGTCGCGGCCTGGGCCGCTGCCGGTACGCGCGTCTTCTCGTCGACCTGGGGGTTCCGCCAGCACCGCGCCCAGTGGCCCGGGGTCTTCTCCTCCAGCTCGGGCTGGTCAGTCGCGCACTTGTCGATCGCCCAGTCGCAGCGCGGCCGGAAGGAGCAGCCCTGGATCTCCTGCAGCAGCAGCGGCGGCTGGCCCTCGATCGTCGCCAGGCGGACGCGCTCGGTGGCGTCCAGGCGCGGCACGGAAGCCATCAGGCCCACCGTGTACGGCATGCGCGGCGTCTTGAAGACGTCCACGGCCGAGCCGCTCTCCACGATCTCGCCGGCGTACATGACGTTGACCCGGTCCGCGTAGCGGGCCACCACACCCAGGTTGTGGGTGATGATCAACACCGCCGTGCCCAGGTCGGTCGCCAGCCGGGCCATGATCTCCAGCACCTGCGCCTGGATGGTCACGTCCAGCGCCGTCGTCGGCTCGTCCGCGATCAGGAGCTTCGGGTTGCAGGACAGCGCCATCGCGATCATCACGCGCTGGCGCATACCGCCGGAGAACTGGTGCGGGTAGTCCTTGATGCGCTGGTCGGCCTCAGGGATACCCACCAGCTCCAGGAGCTCAACCGCGCGCGTGTTCGCATCGTCGTCGTTGAGTCCCAGGTGGAGCTGGATCGCCTCCCGCAACTGCTGACCGATGGTCAGCACGGGGTTCAGCGAAGTCATCGGCTCCTGGAAGACCATCGCGATCCGGTTGCCGCGGATGGACCGCAACTCCGAGTCGCCCATCTTCAGGAGGTCTTTCCCCTCGAAGAGGATCGACCCATCGACGATCCGCCCCGGAGGGTTCGGGATCAGTCGCAGGATGGACATCGCGGTCACGGACTTGCCGCACCCCGATTCGCCCACCAGGGCGAGCGTCTCGCCTTCATCGAGGTGCCATGTCACGCCATTCACGGCGCGCACAACTCCCTCCTCCGTGAAGAAGTACGTCTTGAGGTTGTTCACCTCGAGCAGTCTCGCCATGGACCCCTCCGCGTAGCCGCCGCCGGCAACGTTTCCACGTGCTTGTTCGTGGCTCACCGCTGAGCCTGGTGGGGAAGAGGAGACTCGAACTCCTACGCCTTGCGGCACGTGATCCTAAATCACGCTCGTCTGCCAGTTCCGACACTTCCCCGCGCGGAACCGCCCCATCACCCCCGATTGTCCCCGCCGCGGCTGAGTGGTGAGCCCCCTGGGATTCGAACCCAGAACCGGCTGATTAAGAGTCAGCTGCTCTGCCATTGAGCTAGAGGCCCCGGAACTCGGCTGGAACGTAGCAGCGGCGTTATGGCGTGTCAACGAAATCAACAGCCACAGGTAGGTGCACAGCGCACTACCTTCTACAGTGCCCGCTACCCGGGTCCAGCACTGCTCAGGGGTTCCCGGGCAGTGCGTTGACCCTGTTCCATGTGTACCGTAGTTTCAGCCGTCGACCCCCTACGCGACAGCCCCGCACCCCTCGTGGTGTGCAGGCGCAAGGCACGAGGGCGGACGCACGGGCGGTTAGCTCAGTTGGTTAGAGCGCAGCGTTGACATCGCTGAGGTCACTGGTTCGAATCCAGTACCGCCCACCACACCCCCTCCGGCATCCACCGTCCCGACCTCGACCCGACCCTCCGAGGTTCCCCCGGGGCTCGACTCCTGCCCCGCCTACAGCGCCGCCGCCTTCGCCAGCAGCGTCTGGCGCACCTGCTCGTTCGTGGCCCGCTCCGCCGCTGCGAGGTACTCGCGACGAGCCTCCTCGGGCAGCCCCAGCCGTGCGAGGAGTTCCCCGCGCACGCTCGGCAGCAGGTGCGACTGCGCGAGGCTCCCCGCGGCCGCGATCGCGTCCACCACCCGCAGCCCCTCCGCCGGCCCGCTCGCCATCGAGACCGCGACCGCGCGGTTGAGGTCCACCACCGGGTTCGGCGCCAGCCGCCCGAGGGCCTCGTACAGCAGCACGATCCGGTCCCAGTCCGTCGCCTCCACGCTCGGCGCCGTCGAATGACACTCCGCGATCGCCGCCTGCAGCGCGTAGTTGCCACGACCGCGCCCCACCGCGTCCGCCCGTGCGAGGGCGGCGACGCCACGCGAGATCTGCCCGCGGTCCCACCGCCGCCGGTCCTGGTCCGCCAGCAGCACCGGCTTACCGTCCCGCCCCACGCGGGCGCCGAACCGCGATGCCTGGAACTCCATCAGCGCCACCAGCCCGTGCGCCTCCGGCTCCGTCGGCACCAGCGACGCGACGATGCGCCCCAGCCGCAGTGCCTCCTCCGCCAGTTCCGGGCGTATCCACCGGTCGCCCCCCGTCGCCGAGTACCCCTCGGTGAACGTCAGGTAGACCACGCTCAACACCCCGCCCAGGCGCGCCGGCCAGTCCTCTGGCGCTGGCACCTCGAACGGCACGCGCGCCGCCGCCAGCGTCTTCTTCGCCCGCACGATCCGCTGCTGCATCGTCGTCAGCGGCACCAGGAACATCCGCGCGATCTCTTCCGCCGTCAGGCCGCCCACCACCCGCAGCGTCAGCGCGACCTGCGCCTCCCGTGACAGCACCGGATGACACGCCGTCAGCATCAGCCGCAGCACGTCGTCCTCCGCCGGCGCCCACTCATCCTCGTGCGCGCCCTCCAGGTCCCGCACCATCGAGCGATAGCGGGTATCGAGGCGCTCACGCCGCCGCCACCCATCGATCGCCTTGCGCTTCGCCACCGCCGTGAGCCAGGCCCCCGGATTCAGCGGCACGCCCGACTCCGGCCACTGCGCCAGCGCATCCGCTAGCGCGTCCTGCGCGAGGTCCTCCGCCAGGTCGAGGTCGCCGACCACCCGCGTAAGCGCCCCCACCACCCGCGCCCCCTCGATGCGCCAGACCGCCTCAACCCTGCGGTGTATGTCGTTCATCAGCCCCTCCGGGCCTCTCCCACCAATTCCGGCCCCCCTCTCCCGTTCTGGGAGAGGGGGGCCCGCTCCGCCCTTCCGGCCCCCTCTCCCCACACGGGGAGAGGGCTGGGGTGAGGGCTCCCTCGCTCCGCCCCTTCC
>CAYPYF010000146.1:0-4265 GCA_964414675.1 uncultured Dehalococcoidaceae bacterium | reverse complement strand
CCTCGTCGAACGCCATCACGACCACCGCCGCGCCGTAGCGCCGCACGAGGCGCGCCGAGGCGAGGAAGGCGTCCTCGCCCTCCTTGAGGCTGATCGAGTTCACGATCGTCTTGCCCTGGGCGCACTGGAGGCCGGCCTCGATCACGGACCACTTGGACGAGTCGATCATCAGCGGGACGCGGGCGATGTCCGGCTCCGCGGAGATGAGGTTCACGAAGCGGCGCATCGCCGCCTCGGAGTCCAGCATCCCCTCGTCCATGTTGATGTCGATGATCTGCGCGCCGGCCTCGACCTGCTGGCGGGCGACATCGAGGGCGGTGTCGTAGTCGTTGTTCAGGATCAGGCGCTTGAAGCGGGCCGACCCGGTGATGTTCGTGCGCTCGCCCACGTTGATGAACGACGCGCGGCGTGTCGCGCGATCGGTGTCATCGAGGGGATTCGCGGGCGTGGGGGCCACTTACGCCCCGACCTGGAGGGGCTCGAGGCCGGACAGGGTGAGTACGGGGCGGTGCTCCGGGATCGGGCGGGGCGAGAGGCCTCGCACCGCGTCCGCGAGCGCCTTCGTGTGTGCGGGGGTGCTGCCGCAACACGTCCCCACGATGTTCAGGAGGCCGTCCCGCGCCCACGAGGAGAGCTCGGCCGCCATGTACTCGGGCGTCTCGTCGTACCCGCCGAACTCGTTCGGGAGGCCGGCGTTCGGGTAGGCGCTGACGGGGACATCGGCGATGCGTGCGAGCTCGGCGACGTAGGGCCGGAGCTGCGCCGAGCCGAGCGAGCAGTTGAAGCCCACGGCGAACGGGCGCGCGTGCTTCATCGAGGTCCAGTAGGCCTCGACGGTCTGTCCCGTGAGCGTGCGGCCGGAGAGGTCCACGATCGTCCCGGACACCCACAGCGGCAGCCGGATGCCGTCCTCCTCGAACACCTCGTCGATGGCGAAGACGGCGGCCTTGGCGTTGAGCGTGTCGAAGGTCGTCTCGACGAGCAGGATGTCGGCGCCGCCGGCGATGAGCCCGCGTGCTGCTTCCCTGTACCAGTCGCGCATCTCCGCAAACGTGACCGACCTCGCACCGGGGTCGTTGGCGTCGGCGGAGATCGAGAGGGTGCGGTTCGTCGGGCCGATCGCGCCGGCGACCCAGCGGGTACGGCCGTCGGCCGCATCGAACTCAGCCGCGGACTCCCGTGCGAGGCGCGCCCCGGCCTCGTTCATCTCGAACACGAGGTCTTCCATCCCGAACTCGGTCTGTGAGACGCGCGTGGCCGTGAACGTGTTCGTCCCGCCGATGTCGGCGCCGGCCGCGAAGTAGTCGTCGTGGATGCCTCGGACGAACTCGGGACGGCTGAGGTTCAGTGCGTCGGCGTCGCCCTTGAGGTCGCGCGGCCAGTCGGCGAAGCGCTCACATCGGAAGTCGGCCTCGTCGAGGCCCTTGCCCTGGATGAGGACGCCCCAGGATCCGTCGAGCACGAGGATCCGCTCCTGCAGCGCCTGCTGGAGTGCTTCGAGACGGGTCTGGCGGGCGGGATCGGGTGCGTTCATGACCCTCCCATCGTACCGCTCGATCGGGCTTCACTCTCCTCGCCGGCGCCCTCGCCGTCGCGGGAGGACGAACCGCCTCGCGGCCCACTATGGTGGGGGTGATGCTGGAGCTGCACGACCTCACAAAGCGCTACGGAGACGTCGTCGCCCTCGACGGCGCGACGTTCGATGTGCCGCCCGGCCGCATGGTCGGCTTCCTGGGGCCGAACGGCTCCGGCAAGACCACCGCCATGCGCAGCATCTTCGGGCTGGTCCGGCCGGACTCGGGGAGCGTCCTGTGGGACGGCGCCCCGCTCGGCCCCGACGAGGCCCGACGATTCGGGTACATGCCGGAGGCGCGAGGCCTCTACCCGAAGATGACCGTGGGCGACCAGGTGGAGTACTTCGCGCGCATCCACGGCGCGGACCCGGCGGGGGCGAAGGCCCAGGTGGAGCGCTGGCTCGGACGGCTCGACCTCACCGAGCGGCGCGACTCGAAGGTCGAGACGCTGTCGCACGGGAACCAGCAACGGGTACAGCTCGCCGTCTCGCTCGCGTTCGAGTCTGATCTGCTCATCCTCGACGAGCCGTTCTCCGGCCTCGACCCCATCGCGGTCGCGACGATGGGCGACGTGATCCGCGAGGAGGCGCGTCGCGGGGCCGGTGTCCTGTTCTCATCTCACCAGCTCGACCTCGTCGAAGACCTCTGCGACGACGTGGTGATCATCAACCGCGGCCGCGTGGTGGTGCACGGGCCGCTCGAGGCGGTGCGGGATGCCTCGCCGTTCCGGTACGTGGAGGTCTCCGGCCCGGCGGCGGCGACGGTGTGGTGGGGAAGCATCCCCGGCGCCGAGGTGCAGGAACAGCGCGACTCGCGCATCCGGCTGCGGGTGCCCGTCACGACCGATGCCTCCGGCCTGCTGGCCAGGGCGAGTGACGCTGCCGAGGTGCGCGGGTTCCGCTTTGAACCGCCGTCGTTGACCGACCTCTTCCGCGAGGCGGTGCGGGCATGAGTAGCGCGCGCCAGATCCGCCTGGTGGCGTTTCGCGAGATCCGCGAGCGCGTCCGGACGAAGGCATACCAGGTCACGACCATCGCACTCGCGTTGCTGGCGGTGGGCGGTGTCCTCGCTGCGCAGATCATCCCCGACCTGTTCGAGGACGATCCCTACGCCGTGGGTTTGACGCCCCAGACCGCCGCGCAGGCGGCGGCGCTGCAAGCAGCGGCCGAAGCGTTCGACCGCGAGATCACCGTCTCCAACTTCGACGATGCCGCTACCGCGGAGGCAGCGCTTGCCGCCGGCGACCTGGACGCCGTGTCCACCGCGCCCGGCGTCCTGCTCTTCCACGACGAGGTCGATACGACACTCGAGGCGATCGCGCGGCAGTCGCTGTTCGCCGAGACGCTCGCCGAGCGGGCAGCGGCGCTGGGTCTCAGCATCGACGAGGCGGAGTCCCTCATCGCCCCGCCCGTGGTCGACTCCCAGACCCTCGTGCCGCCGGTACCCGAGGACGATGAGGACGACTCGGGTGTCGGCCAGGGTGTGGGTGCGCTCTCGGCGATCGTGCTGCTGATGGCGATCTCGTTCTACGGACAGTGGGTACTCGTCGGCGTGATCGAGGAGAAGTCGAACCGCGTGGTCGAGGTGCTGCTCTCGGCGGTCGCGCCGTGGGAGCTGCTCGTCGGGAAGGTCCTGGGCATCCTCGTCCTGGCGCTCGGCCAGATCGTGCTCGGCGGCGCTGCCCTGACCGGCGCGCTCCTCGCGACGGTCGGCGCCGATGCCCTGCCGACCGTTGCCGTGGCCGGGCTGGCGCTCGCCGTCATGTGGCTGGTGGTCGGGCTGCTGCTCTACAACTTCCTCTATGCCGCGGTCGGGGCCACCGTGAACCGGCCCGAGGAGGCGACGAGCGCCTCGTTCCCGCTGATGGTCCCGATGATGGGCGGGTACTTCGCCGGGCTCATCTTCATCCCCGACAACCCGGACTCGCTGATCGCGCGCATCCTCTCGATCTTCCCGCTCACCGCGCCCCTGACGATGCCGTCACGGATCGCCTCGGGTGGCGGTTCGCCGATCGAGGTGGTCGTGGCGCTCGTGCTGGCGCTGGTGACGCTGGCCGGCGTGATCTGGCTCGCCGCGCGCATCTACTCGGGCGGCATCCTGCAATCGAGCAAGGTGGGACTGCTCACCGCGTTCCGCCGAGCGCGAGACATTCGCTAGGCATCTGCCAGGTAGCCGCTCGGCAACCGCGAGGCATCGGCACCATAGAGCAGGCAACAGGACGGCCCCCGCGAAGCGGGGCCGTCCTGCATCGATCAGGGGGTGGTCACCGGCGGCCGGCTGCCTCGACGAACGCAGTCTGCTTCTTCGCGCAGTCCGGGCAGAGGACGGACTTGCGACCGTAGGGGGTGCCACTCTTGATGACGTAGGTCCCGCAGAGCGCGCACTTACCCTCGACACCGTTCTCGCCGAACTTGTACGTGCCGGCCGGTGCAGCCTTCGGCTTCGGGGGCGCAGCGGCGAGGACCTCGCCCGACGGTGCCGCTGCCGGTGGTGCGGGCGTCGCTGCCTGAGCGGCGGCGGCGTCTGCCGTGACCTCGGCGACGGAGGCCTCCGAAGCGACCGGGGCCGCCTCGGCGGCGGGTGCCGCGGCAGGCGCTGCGGTTGGAGCGCTGCCGCCACCGACCTGCGCGCGGGCCGCGGCCGGGTCGTCGAACCACAGCGAGTTGATCTCGATGAACTTCGCCTGGTCGG
>CAYPYF010000145.1:0-4549 GCA_964414675.1 uncultured Dehalococcoidaceae bacterium | reverse complement strand
GGGGGTGGGGCACTACCCCGCTCAACCCCCAACCACCCCCACCGAGGGGGGAGGGGGGTCGGAGGCCGGAGGGGGCGGGTCGGAGGTCAGAGGCGGACGGGAGGGCGGGGGTACACTTCGGCGCATGGTGAACCAGCCTGTGTCTCCGCTCAGTCCTGCGCCTCGACCTCGGCGGTCGGGGCAGACTGAGATCGATCCGGGGAAGGACCTGATCCAGCAGGTGGGGCGGAAGTTCGGGAAGCGTGCGCTCTGCGTGTTCGCGCACCCGGACGACCTGGAGTTCACCTCGGGCGGGACGGTCGCGAAACTCTGCGCCGAGGGCTGGCACGTCGACATCATCGTGACGACGAGCGGGAACAAGGGGACGAAGGATCCGACCGTGACCGGCCAGATGCTGGCCGGGGAGCGCGAGGAGGAAGCGCGCAACGCTGCGGCTATCCTCGGCGCGGCGGAGCCGGTGTTCCTCGGGTTCCACGATGGCGGGACGACAAACGACGACGAGCTGCGTGCGCTGATCGTGCGGCACATCCGCCGGAGCCGCCCCGAACTCGTGATCACGTGGGACGGGTTCCGCCCGGGGTTCAACCACCGGGACCACCGCGTGGCCGGGCAGGCAACGTACGACGCGATCTATCCGTCCTCGGACGACCACCTCTACTACCCGCTGGACAAGGAAGAGGGGCTGGAGCCGCATCGGCCGGCCGCGATGCTCCTCGCGGGTGGCGGGATGGGGACGGTGGCTCCGGACTACCACGTGGACATCAGCGGGCACTTCCGCGCGAAGATCCGCGCCATCCTCGCGCATACCTCGCAGATGGGTGGCCGCACCGAGGCGGACATGGTGCGGATGTACGAGGAGCGCCGCGCCGAGGCGGCGGGCGCAGCGGGCGCGGACGCGGGTCTGCCGCCGCTGCGCGAGTCGTTCGTGAAGGTGATCTTCCGGCGGTAGCGCCCCCGGGTGCCCTCGGACCTCGCGTGTGCCTCCGATCGGTGGTGCGTGTAAGGGGGAGGGGCCTATCCTTCGGAGGTTCGTGATGAGCGGGCTGCGCTCCCCGTTGCGGAGGGAGCGCGTGACGCCTTCGTCCCCCTGCGCTGAACTGCACATTGCTGCAATGCAGGTTTGACACAGTCGTCTGCTGGCCTCAGACTCAATCCTTGCGCCTCTTAACGGAGGTGCGTGGGTCCTACGCGAATCGGTCGTGTGACCGCCAGGGGTCGAATACCGCCGGCACCCAAGACGAGCAATCGTCTGCCGAGCAGGTTCGAAACCAGGTCATCCGGCCGTTGTTGTTGCCATTTTGCGACCCCTCGATCACCAACACCCGGGATGGCCGGGGTGGGGGTGGTTGCCGGGGCATGGGGTAGGGAGTCGGCGTGCCGACGATCAACCAGCTGGTCCGCAGTCCGCGGACCCAGGTGCGCAAGAAGACGAAGGCGCCAGCGTTGCGCTTCCGCTTCAACACGCTCAAGAACCGGATGATCCGCAGCCCGAAGGGTTCGCCGCAGAAGCGCGGCGTGTGTACCCAGGTGCGGACGGTGACGCCGAAGAAGCCGAACTCTGCCCTCCGCAAGGTGGCCCGTGTCCGGCTCTCGAACAACATCGAGGTGACGGCGTACATCCCGGGCGAGGGTCACAACCTGCAGGAGCACTCCGTGGTGCTGATCCGTGGTGGTCGTGTGAAGGACCTCCCCGGCGTCCGTTACCACATCGTCCGTGGCGCGCTGGACGCGCAGGGCGTGAAGAACCGGAAGCGCGGCCGCTCCAAGTACGGCACGCGCAAGGGCGCATAGCGCGCCGCTGAGAGTCTGAGAGAACCAGATGCGACGTAACCGCGCCCCCGTTCGCCCCACGCACCCGGACCCTCGGTTCGGTTCTCGCACGGTGACCAAGCTGATCAACATGCTGATGTTGAGCGGCAAGAAGGGCACCTCCGAGAAGGTGGTCTACGGGGCGTTCGACCGGATCGAAGAGGTGACGGGCCGTCGCGGCATCGACATCTTCGACCAGGCGCTCCGGAACGTGACGCCGGTGATCGAGGTCAAGCCTCGACGTGTCGGCGGTGCGACGTACCAGGTGCCGATCGACATCCGTGGTGAGCGCCGCCAGACCCTGGCGCTGCGCTGGCTGCGGGAGTCGGCCCGTCGCCGCTCTGGCCACTCAATGATGGAAAAGCTCGCCGCGGAACTGCTCGACGCTGCCAACAACCAGGGCAACGCCGTGCGCCGCAAGGAAGAGACGCACCGGATGGCTGAGGCCAACCGGGCGTTCGTGCACTACCGCTGGTAGCGCTCCACCCCGAGAGGGTGGGCCGGCAACGGCAGGGGTGGTACGGCCATCCCGGTAGCTACTGAGTTTTCGAGGAAGACGACATGCCCCGACCAGTCCCGGTCAAAGACATGCGCAACATTGGCATTATCGCGCACATCGATGCGGGTAAGACCACTGTGACCGAGCGCATCCTGTTCTACACCGGCCGCACTCACAAGATTGGTGAGACCCACGAGGGCACGGCGGTCATGGACTGGATGGAGCAGGAGCGCGAGCGCGGCATCACGATCACCTCCGCCGCGACGACGGCGCAGTGGGCCGGCAAGACGATCAACATCATCGACACTCCCGGACACGTCGACTTCACGGTCGAGGTGGAGCGCTCGCTGCGCGTCCTGGACGGCGGCGTGGTGGTCTTCGACGGTGTCGCCGGCGTGGAGCCGCAGTCCGAGACCGTGTGGCGTCAGGCTGACAAGTACTCCGTGCCGCGGATGTGCTTCGTGAACAAGATGGACCGCATGGGCGCGAACTACGAGCGCTGCGTGGCCATGATCAAGGACCGCCTGGGCGCCGTGGCCGTGCCGATCCAGATCCCGATCGGCGCCGAGGACACCTTCGAGGGCATGATCGACCTGGTCGCGATGAAGGAACTGACCTTCACCGGCGAGCGCGGCCGCGAGGCCTCCGTGGGCGACATCCGGGCGAGCATGGCGGACGCGGCGCAGGCTGCGCGCGACATCATGTGCGAGCTGGTGGCCGAGAACGACGACGAGGCGATGGAGGTCTACCTGAACGGGGAGGCCCTCTCGGACGAGCTCCTCGTCGCGGCGATCCGGCGTGGCACCATCGCCGGCAAGATCGCCCCGGTCCTCTGTGGCTCCGCCCTGAAGGACAAGGGCCTCCAGCCGCTGCTGGACGCCGTGGTCGCGTACCTCCCGTCCCCGGAAGACGTGCCGCCGGTGGTGGCGCACAACGTGGAGGACCCGGAGATCCTGATCGAGCGCCGTCCCGAGGACGACCAGCCGCTGACGGCGATCGCGTTCAAGGTGGTGGCGGATCCGTTCGTCGGGCGCCTCGTGTTCTTCCGCGTCTACTCGGGCGTGGTGCGCACCGGCGACCAGATCCAGAACACGACGCGCGGCAAGCGCGAGCGCTTCGGCCGTATCGTGAAGATGCACGCCGTGAGCCGCGAGGAAGTGGACGAGGTGTTCGCGGGCGACATCGCCGCGGCGATCGGCCTCAAGGACACGTTCACGGGTGACACGCTCTGCGACCGGGAGAACCCGGTGCTGCTGGAGTCGATCACGTTCCCGGAGCCGGTCATCACCATCGCCGTCGAGCCGAAGACGCGCGAAGACCAGGCGAAGATGGGCGAGGCGCTGCAGAAGCTGGGCGAGGAAGACCCGACCTTCCGCGTGCGGAACGACCCGGAGACGAACCAGACGGTCATCTCCGGCATGGGCGAGCTGCACCTGGAAGTCATCGTCGACCGCATGCGTCGCGAGTACAAAGTCGAGGCGAACACCGGCAAGCCGCAGGTGTCCTACCGCGAGACGGTCACCCGCGCCGCGAAGGCGGAAGGCAAGTTCGTCCGCCAGACCGGTGGCCGCGGCCAGTACGGCCACTGTGTGCTCACGATTGAGCCGCAGGAACCGGGTGCCGGCTTCGTGTTCGAAGACAAGACCACCGGTGGGTCGATCCCTCGGGAGTACGTGGGCGCGGTGCGCCGCGGTGTCGAGGGTGCGCTGGGTTCGGGCGTGCGCGCCGGATACCCGGTGGTGGACGTGAAGGTGGCCGTGATCGACGGCTCGTACCACGAGGTCGACTCGAACGAAATGGCGTTCGAGACGGCCGGCTCGATCGGTATGCGCGAGGCGCTGGCTGCGGCCGGTTCGGTGCTGCTGGAGCCGATCATGAAGGTGGAGATCACGACGCCGGAGGACTACTTCGGCGACGTGCTGGGTGACATCTCGGGCCGTCGTGGGCTGGTGCAGGGTTCGGACACCGTGGCGAATACGCGCATCGTGCGCGCGTTCGTGCCGCTGTCCGAGATGTTCGGCTACACGACGGACCTGCGCTCAATGACGCAGGGCCGGGCGACGTCATCCATGGAGTTCGACCACTACGAACAGGTGCCGTCGAACATTGCAGACGAAATCAGCAAGGCGAAGGCGTCCTAACCGGACCCCCAACTCGAGACCCGTTCTCAGGAGATAGGTAACAGCGATGGCCAAGGGAATGTTCGAGCGGACGAAGCCCCACCTGAACGTGGGGACGATC
>CAYPYF010000144.1:0-4577 GCA_964414675.1 uncultured Dehalococcoidaceae bacterium | reverse complement strand
CTCCTGACTCCTCGCTCCTGACTGTCTGCTCCCCCTTCGGATCCGGCCCCCTCCCCCTTGAGGGGGGAGGGTGGGGGTGGGGGTGGGGGTGAAGCGGCCGCAACCAACGAGCACAGAAACACACATCCGGCGCCCGCAACCTCGACCCGCCCGAACACACGGAGACGCCCCGAGGTCTCCCTCGAGGCGTCACGACAGGTCAACTGGCGGAGAGGGTGGGATTCGAACCCACGAATGAGATTGCTCCCATTACACGCTTTCCAGGCGAGCCTGTTCAACCACTCCAGCACCTCTCCGCGAGGTCGCGTCCGGAGTCGTTCGCGACGCCCTCCGATGGCTCCCGTACAGGAGATCTCCCGAAGGAGGGCCGGAGGGCGAAGGCCAGCCACGGTGGTTGAGCGGGGCTAGACGCGACGCCGGATGTTCAGTGGCGGAGAGGGCGGGATTCGAACCCGCGAGACCCTTGCGGGCCTACTCGTTTTCGAGACGAGCGCCTTCAACCGCTCGGCCACCTCTCCACCGCCGAGTCTACCGGAGCGCTGTGACACGGGACAGACACCCCGCCCGAGGAACCCGCTTCGGGGATCGTCAACGTGGGGCTCAAATCCAAGTACGGTAGGTGGGCTTGATCGCGGGCTGATGCGGTGAAACCCACATCTCGGGGGCACAGCGCTTGATGTAGGAGCCGTCCCGGCCATGACGTCACAAGAGCACCAGTCCGAGCGCCCCGTCCGCCGGGCCAGCCTGCCGCCACCCACCGACCGCCGGCCGGCCGCGCTCGTGGGGCCGAAGACGGTTGCGGACGATCCTCGACGCATCGGGCCGAGGGGTCGATCGTCCGAACCGATCGCGCCACTGGGAGGGCTCACGCCGATCCGCAGTCGGCGCCCCGCCGGCGGGAATCTCCTCCGAAACGTCGAGGTCCACATCTTCGCCGGATCGTTCGTGGTCTGGCTCGCCATCGCCGTCCTGATCTACTACGGCATGGACATCTGGAACGCGGACTCGCTCTCGCGCACCATCGATGCGCAGACCGTCCTCTACTCCCGTGACCCGCACCTCGGCGCGATCGGGTTCGTCTGGCCGCCGCTCCCCACGCTCGCGAGGATCGCGATCTTCCCCATCACCCACAACCTCGGCATCGCCGCGTTCACGGGTCAGCTGACCTCCACGATCTTCGCGGCCGGCTGCGTCACCGTCCTGTACCGGATCCTCTGCACCCTGAACCTCAGACCCACCACGCGCATCGTCTGGATGGGCGTGGCGTTGTTGAACCCGGTCGTCATCCTGCACTTCACCAACGGGACCGCCGAAAGCGCCTTCACGCTGCTGGTGCTGCTCGCGGTCAACGCCGCGCTGAGGCTACCCGTGGCGCCGCTCCCGGCGATCTCGGGCATGGGCATCGCGATCGCCGCCGCCCTCCTCGTGCGGTACGAGGCGCTCGCGATCGCCGGCACGTCCGCCGTGGGCGTGCTGCTCTTCGCCACGATGACGCAGCGCACCACACCGGGCCGGCGCAAGCGACGCACCGAGGCGCTCCTGGTGGCGCTGCTCTTTCCGATCGTCTTCGTGGGTGTCATCTGGATGTACTTCAACTGGTCGATCCAGGGCGACCCGCTGTTCTTCTACCGCAGCGTCTACTCCGTCCGAGGGGCGGCGGACGTCGCGAGGAACGCGCCCGGCCATGTCCTCGAGTACGCCGTCCACAGCATCCCCGGCACGATGCGCTACGTGACCGAGCGCACGCTGCAGGCCTCGGCGCTCTTCGTGCCCGCCGTGATCGCGCTCGCGTGGGTCGCCGCGCGGCGGCGCGACCCGATCGCGGCGCTCCTGCTGATGATGTCGCTCTCGATCCACGCGATGCAGGCATACCAGGCGTTCAGCGGCTCGATCGCCCCGTGGCTGCGGTACTGGGTGTACTTGCCCCTGCTCACGCCGATCGTCCTCGGCTACGTCCTCACCTCCCCCGACTGGAGCCAGGGCATCGGCCAGCGAGGGCGATCGATCGTGATGCTCGGCGTCGTGCCCGCCCTGTTCCTCTGCGCCAACGCCATCTCGCTCTTCGCGATGCAGACCCCCGGGGTCGGCTACGACGAGCGGATCTTCTCCCTCACGATCGCCGGTCAGCAGGGAACGGCCACGGAGGTCCGCAACCAGATCCCCAGCAAGGACCTCGCCGAGGACATCGCGGCCTACCTGAACTCCACCGAGGGCACCATCCTCGTCGACAAGCAGCGCGCCGGCCTCTACATGCTCAGCGTCAAGGACCCCTCGCGACTCATGCTGGACTCTGACCGCTCATTCCCGGACGACATCCTGGACGCCGCGAACACCGCGGACTGGGTGCTCCTCCCCGACCCCGCCGATGACAGCGAGGCCGTGTTGTCACACGACAGCATCTATCGCTTCTACCCGGACCTGTACGGGGGCGTCCCCTGGCTCGAGCTCGAGCACGAGTTCGAGGGCAGCAAGCACTGGCGGCTCTTCCGTGTCGTCCCGGTCCAGGGAGGCAGCGAGTAAGGCCAGGAGGCGGGGCGTGGGGTCGAGGAAGGCGCGCCCGACGCCGGCGTGGCGAGCGGAACGCGACCCCTGTCGCTGCGATAGCCGCGAGACGCTGCCCTACGGACGGCCCGTCTTGCGATGGAACTCCGCCGTCAGCTCCTGCTCCGCGATCGCCTGCTCCGCACGGGCAGCGCGGACCGCCTCGCGAGCACGCTCGCGGCCACGCAGCAGACGCGAGCGTGCCGCCTCGGCCGGGCCGCGTGCAGGCTCCGGGAGGCGCTCGATGCGCGCCGCGGCGTCATCGGACAGCAACTGCCGCGCAACGGCGTAGCCGGCACCCGCAGCAGCGGTCAGTGTGAGGAGGACACGAAACGACACGATGTCCCCGCTACTTCTTCGGGCGCAGGTTGCGGATGCCCGTCAGCACCGCCGTACCGCGACGCAGCCCTCGTACGGTCGCCATCGTGCGGATCAGCGGGTGCACCGCGCTGTCCGAGAGGAACTCCGTCGTCCCGCGCATGTTCTCCACGGACTTCCGGACCTCGTCCAGCGTCGGCTTCACCGGGTCATCGAGGAGGGCGTTCACCTTGCGCGTCAGCGCCCGCACCGCGAACCAGATCCCAAACGCCGCAATCGCGAGGGCGAGCATGAGGATCACCCCCATCGCCCCGTAGACGATCACAACGACGTCGCGGACCTCCGCCAGGGACACGAGAAACATCACGAAGGCCGCTCCTCACCTGCCAACCATCGTAGACGTGCCGCATACACCGTGGCAAAACGCGCTGACCCTCCGGCCCCCTCTCCCGTCCTGGGAGAGGGCCGGGGTGAGGGTCCCAACTGGGGTGAGGCATCCGGCGACAGACGCGAGGCCCCCCGGCCGCACCACACCTCCGACCCCCTCTCCCGTTTTGGGAGAGGGCTGGGGTGAGGGTCCTCCGACCCTCCGACCCCCTCTCCCCACACGGGGAGAGGGCTGGGGTGAGGGCTCCGACCGGCTTGAGGGCTCCCGACAGCCACAGATCGTGGGGCTAGGGGATCCGCTCCGCCTGCACCACCACGCGGTCGCTGTACGAATGCGTATTCACATCGAACTCGCCGCCGCACGTGTACAGCGTGATCATCTCCCGGGCGCCCGTACGCCACATCGAGCCCCAGTCCGAGTTCGGCCCCATCTGCTCGTTGCGCACCACCGCGTACCGGTACGTCGACCCCGCGTAGTCCACCTCGATGATGTCGCCCGAGGTCAGCCCCGCCAGTTCCCGGAACACACCCGGGCCGCGGTACCGCACGTCCGCGTATCGGACGTTTGCGTTGTAGTCCACGTGGCCGGAGAAGATCGCGTTGCCACCGTCGCCCGGCGCGCCGCCCATCCCGGGCCACGCCGCGAGGTCGTACCAGATGATGTCCGCCGGCCCCTGGGGGCTCGCCATCACCCCGTCGCCACCCACGTACCGGCTCGCCACGCGCGCATCCACGCCCAGGCGCGGGATCCGCACCTCCGCGAACGAGGCATCCTCCGGGTAGCCGTGGTCGGAGACGAACTCGCTCAGGCTCCGGATCGCCTCCACCGCCTCCGCGCTCGCCGTCTGCGACGGCGCCGGCGTCCGTGTCGCCCGAGGCGTCCCCGCCGGCGTCGAGATCGTGATCCCCTCAGTCGCCTCCGACCCCTCCGTCGAGGACGGCGACGGCGTCGCATCGTCGCCCCCGCCACACGCCAGCAACGCCGCAGAAGCGACGATCGCAGCGACCGGAAGCAGGAACATGCGGGTCAGCGACATCAGACCAAAAGCGTACCGCGCACCCTCCCTCAGAACACCCATCAACTGCTGCCAAGTCGTGAAGAGACCATGAACGGAGGGGAGGCGAACGGAGGGGAGGCGGAGGGCCCCTCACCCCAACCCTCTCCCCGTGTGGGGAGAGGGGGTCAGACGCTAAGTCAGATTCAACGTCCTCCCCCTCCGACTCCCGTTCCGACTCCCTCTCCCCACACGGGGAGAGGGCTGGGGTGAGGGTCCCTCCCCCCTCCGCCCCTCCCCACCCCCACGAGCACAAAAAAACCGCCCCCACGGCGG
>CAYPYF010000143.1:0-4603 GCA_964414675.1 uncultured Dehalococcoidaceae bacterium | reverse complement strand
CCGCGAGCATCGAGGCGCGTTGGGAGCCGGGGACGGCGGTCGGCTACCACCCGGTGACCTACGGCTTCGCGCTGGGCGAGGTGATCCGCCGCGTGGATGGCCGGATGCCGCGCGAGTTCTTCCGCGACGAGATCTTCGTCCCGCTCGGCATGGACGCGTCCCTCGGTACGGCCGACCTCGACACTGTCGCGCTGCCCGAGGTGATGAGCGAGGTGACGTTCCAGGACCCCGAGGGCACCGAGGCCCGCACGAGCGGTATCGTCGCGCGGTTCCGGACGCCCTCGACGCTCGGGGGCCAGCTGCCGGCAGCGAACGGCATCGGCACCGCGGACGCCCTCGCGCGGTTCTACGCGATGCTGGCGGGCGGGGGGGAACTCGACCGCGTGCGGCTGCTCTCGCCCGAGACCGTCGCCGAGGCGACGCGCGTACATGTGCGCGCGGACGAAGATCTCACCACGGGCCTGCCGTCCTCGTTCGGGCTCGGGTTCATCGTCGATGGCCTGTTCGCGCCCTTCGACCGACCGGGTACCTTCGGCCACAGCGGCCAGCAGTGCGCCATCTCGTACGCCGAGCCGGATCTCGGCCTCGCGGTCGCATACCTCACGGACGGCCTCCACGATCCGTACGTCGTGCAGGTGCGCACGGAGGAGATGGCGTGGGCTGTGCGCGAGGCGTGCGTGTAGGCGTCTAGCGGGATGGCGTCGGGAGCGGCGCAGGCCAGCCCTCGTCCGAGAACCGCCGCTCCGACAGCACCTCGCCGGTGTCGATGTCGAACGCCACTAGGGTGCGCACGCCAGACAGTCCGAGGGCGGCGTACCCGATGCGTCCGTTCGGAGCGACGAAGGCGAAGCTGACGTCGCGTGTCGGCCAGAGTTCGCGGGTCTCGAACGTGCGGAGGTCGAGGACGGCGAGGCCGGGCGAGACACGGCCCCAGGTGAGCACCGAGTAGCCGTTCGGCGAGAGTTCGAACCACCAGGTGTCGTCCTCCGCGTAGACGACATCCATGGTCGCGAGGTCGAGGACGGTGAGCCCCGCTCCGACTGGCTCCACGAAGCCGTCGGTCGGGACCTCGTCCGGACCTTCCTCCACGGTTGAGCCACTCACGAGCAGATAGCGCCCATCGGCTGTGATCTCGACGGCGCGTATGTATTGCGCCGAGGCCTTGGCTTCCGCCCGGTGCGCGAAGCGATCGAGCAGCCAGCCTCCGATGCGGGAGACACCGGATTCGTCTTCCTCGAACGAACGCGTCGCCTCGACGCGCCGGACGTCGAGGTCGACGACGGTCACCCGGTCGGTCTCGGCGTGGACGACGTAGGCGATGGAGCCATCGTGGGAGAGCGCGATCCCGGGCCAGTAGTAGCCGCCGAACAGGTGGTCAGTGCTCCCGAGCCAGTCTCCCGGCTGCCCGACGAGGAGCCCGGGCAGTCTGATCCGCGCCTCAACCTTGCCGGCTTCGAGGTCGAGGACGGCGAGGAACGGATCCCCCTCCGGATCGATGCCGCAGCAGATGTCCGTCTCGGCTCCCAGGACGTATGCGTGTGCGCCATCGGTCGAGAACATCGCCGTCGACAGGAACGGAGCGAAGTCGAACCGTACAAGTTCTACTGCGCCGCCCTCCTCGATCCGCCAGAGGCCTCGCGTCCACGCGACATCGCACGCGCCGCTATCGCCCTGCGCATGGCAGTGGTCGCCCCAGAGGTGGAGCGCGTCATCCCGCCACGACAGTTGCCCGGACGGGACGCCCTCGACCGCCCAGGCCAGCTCCCACGTCGCGAGGGCGAAGACCTGCACCGTCTGATCCGGCCATGCCGCCGGGTCGAACGCGGCAAGCCATCGCCCGGTCGGATCCAGGGCACCCGGAAGCTCGATGGGTATCTCACCGTCGAGGTCCTCGAGCGTGTCGGCGTCGATGGGTGTCGCTCGACTCAAACTCGGAGCGATGTCCCGATGCACCATGAGGAACCCGGCCTCGGTCTCGACGGCGCGGGAGACGGGGACGAAGGGCTCGGGGGTGGTGGCCTCGGCGTCGTTGCCCGAGGTGCATCCGGCGGCGACGAGGACGACGAGCAACAGCGCGAGGGTGAGGGCGAGGACGCGGGCACGCGGTGGGCGCATCGAGGCACCTCCGAGGTGGGTGCGGAGAGCATAGCGCGTGCGGACTAGTGCTGGATTGGGATGCTGGCCTAGCGGCGGCGGCCCCTCGTGCGGCGGGTCTCGCGGCGGCGTCGCGCGTGGTCGGGGCGCTCGGTGGTGGGTTCGATGACGGCGGGGCCGGGCTCGCGGCCGTCGTTCCGGCTGCGTGGGGCGCGCGGCTTGATCACGATCGCGAGGACGCGCTGGATGAGGCGGAGCATCGCGAAGGTGAACGCGAAGAACATCACCCCGCTGATCACGAGGATCTGCCAGTCGCGTACGTCGTCGATCCACTGGATGCCGAGGAAGACGAGGGTCGCGAAGGCCGTATAGGTCAGGGTGCCGCGCAGGGTGTTCACGTCGTCGCCGCTCCTCAGGTGTGCGACCGCGATGCTACTCGACGCGCGCCCCACGGGCCTCCACCCGATACGAGGGCTACCCGAGGTTCGAGGTGAGCCAGTCCGAGAGCGCCGCGATGAAGGCGTCGCGTCGAGCCGCCTGGGCGCCGACGTGATCCGCGAGGATGCGCTCCTTCAGTTCCTGCGGGTCGGCGTCCTCGGGCACGTGGAACATCTCGATCGGGTCGCACGCGATCACCTGGTCGCGGCCGGCCTCGAACGACGCGTTCGAGGGCATCCCGAGCGTGCGCGCGGTCGCGGGCCAGGTGGCGTCGACGGTCATCCACTCGTGCAGCGTGGGGTCATGCTCGATCCGCAGGAACGTGTGCACGTCCGGCAGCGGCGCGAGGCGTACCTCGGTGGCGAGGTGGGGCGGCAGCCAGGGGGAGTTCTCCGCGTCGAACTCGTGCGTCGCGATCATCAGCATCGTCGCGAGGCCGAGCTCGTCGAAGAGCTCCGCCAGCAGGTAGTGCTTTCCGGAGCAGGTCCCCTGCCACTCGCGCAGCACGGTCTCGGGCTGGCGGTCGCTCGCGCGCCGATAGGGCATGTCCCGCACGAGGCGGAACGCGGTCGCGGCGTCGATGCGCGCGCCCTCGTTGAGGAGCCCGCGGCGGACGGCTTCGGTGCGGAGGAGCGGCAGGAGGCTCATGGTGCGCCGATTGTCCCACGGTCCGGGAATGCGAGTGCCTCGCGGACCTTCGCCGCGGTGGGCGGCGGCACGGCGGCGCACACTTCCGCGACGCTCGCCCACCGCGTCTCGATGACCTCCCACGTGCGGGGGCGGACGGGCTCGTCGTCGCGGTGCCAGGCGTCGAGGCGATAGACGAGGGTGATGCCGCGCGGCCGGAGCCGCCCGTAGTCGTGGACGTGGCTGCCGACGTAGCCGCGGAGCGGCAGCGCGAGGCCGAGTTCTTCCTCGACCTCACGGAGCACGGCGTCGTCCGGAAGCTCGCACGCGCCGACCCAGCCGCCGGGGAGCCCCCACGGGTCGTTCGGCCTCGTCGCGTGGCGGGCGAGGAGCACGCTCCCCTCAGCGTTCACGATGACGGCGAGGACGCCGACAGCCTGCCGGGGCACGAAGAGGTTCGAGGCGACCTCGGCCAGCCACCGGAGGAGGGGCACGCGCTGGGCTCGGACGAGGAGTTGCTGCCGCACACCGCGAGTCTACCGCGACGCGAAGGCCGACCCTAGATGTCGACGAGGCCCATGTTGCCGCGTCCGGCGTGGGCTGCGACCTCGATCAGCCGCGCGATCTGCCCGAGGTGCTGGGCGTCGTGGTAGGCGGCGTGGTTGAGGATGTTCGCCACGGTCACCTCGCCACCCACGGAATGCACCCCGGTCCGTCCGAGGGCGACCGCGTCGAGTCCTGCATACCAGGGCACGTCCGCCGCCCGCAGTTCCTCGAACGTCGCGAGGAGTTCATCGGTGGGCCGCCCGAGCAGGCCGGACGCCTCCATCGACGCCCATTCGTCCACGTTCTGGAGGACCGGGTTGTCCTGCTCCGCCATCAGCCGGATGCGCCCGAACTGCCGCCGGTGCCCGTCGATCAGGTGCGCCACGACCGTCGCGATGCTCCAGTCGCCCGCCTTCGCCTCGGGTGGTGGGGCCGCCTGCCGCACCTCCTCCGGGATGCCCTCGATCAGCGCCCGCACCGCCGAGGGCGTCGCGCGGAGCGTGGGGAGGGTGACGGGGGTGAGGGCGGTCATTCGCTAGCCTCGATGCGGTAGTCGGTGACCTCGCGGCCGCCGTCGGCCGCCTCCTGCGCGATGCGGAGGAGTTCCTGGCTCGTGGTCATGTCCACGAAGAACTTGCCGCAGGCGTCGCAGATGTCGCTCGGAACGCCCTTCACGAGGACGATCGCGTGGAGCAGCTGGATCGGGACGGTGGTCATGCCCGTGCGCGTCTCGCCCTGGCCGCACTCCTGGCAGCGCACTACCGGCCGCCGTTCACGCGCGTTCCTCGAGGGGGACGTAGGTCCTCGGCGCGGGGCCGGCGTAGACCGTGAGGGGGCGGATGAGGATGTTGTGCTCGTACTGCTCGAGCACCTGGACGCACCAGCCGGGCGTGCGGCC
>CAYPYF010000142.1:0-4627 GCA_964414675.1 uncultured Dehalococcoidaceae bacterium | reverse complement strand
GGGGAGAGGGCTGGGGTGAGGGCTCCCCTCCCCCTCCGAGACCCCACACCCCGCCGAGGCCTAACCCACCTCCGCCAGGATCCGAAAAGCCCCCTCCCCTGGAGGGGAGGGGGCCGAGGGGTAGGCCCAACCAACTTCACGAAGTCACACAAGACCCGTCGAGGGGCTGCCGCTAGATCACAGCCTCAAAACCGGAGAACTCCCCCGTGTAGTCCTCCCACTGGAAGTTCACCTGCCGCACGATCGACATCGTCGGTCCCTCGCGCAAACGGTCCACGAACTGCCGCAGCGTCCCCTCGTCCGCCTCCGCCACCACGTGCACGCGCCCGTCCGGCAAGTTCTGCGCGTACCCCGTCACACCGAGGAGCGACGCCTCGTGCGCACAGAACGCCCGGTACCCCACGCCCTGCACCCGCCCCTCGGCGCGCGCCACGATCTGCCGAAGCCGCCCGCGCGCGACCATCAGCCACGCCCCGTCGAGGGCGTACCCAGCGCCCGCGCCGGATTCCCGGCCCACGTCTCGCCTTCCGGCACATCCTTCGTCAGCACCGCCCCGGCACCAATGAGCGCACGAGCCCCGATGCTCACCTCGGGCCGCGACACCACCCCCGCACCGACCGAGGCGAACTCGCCCACGCGCACCGCCCCCGGGAACGTCGTCCCCGGACCCAGCGTGACCCCTCGGCCGATGTCGCCATCGTGGTCGACAGATGCGCGGGCGTTGAGGATCGCGAAGTCGCCGATCACCGCGTCCGGATGCACCGCCGCCGCATGCATGACGCACACCCCGTGCCCGAGCCGCGCAAACGGCGACACCCACGCCGATGGATGCACGACCTGACGCACCACCCGACCCGCGGCCAGCATCGACTCGCCGATCTCGACACGCAGCAACTGGTCGCTGAACCCCACGATGAACTGCGCGTCGCCCCGCTCGGCCCACGAAGCGACCCTCCCGATCACCGGGATCCCGAAGTACTCGGTCGCATCGGAGTCGTCGAGGAGTCCCGCGACCTCGATCCCGGCCGCGAGGGCGGCGTCGAGCGTCACGCGCGCCTGCCCGCCCGGCCCCATGAGCGCGATCACCGGAGGCACGTCGAGCGTCCTAGCCCCGGACCAGCGAGGTGACCGCGCGCTGCACGAGGTCCGCCGGCACGTCGCCGCGGACGGTCGCGCGCCCGACTTCTTCGAGGAGCACGAACCGCTGCTGCCCCTGCACGACCTTTTTGTCGCGCTGCATCGCGTCCATGATCACGGTCACGTTCAGCCCCGGCGCCACCAGCGGCAGCCCGAAGGCCCGGATGAGGTCGGCCTGCCGGTGCAGGAGGTCCTCGTCGATCATCCCGAGGTCCACGCCGATCCGCGCCGCGCCCATCATCCCGATCGAGACCGCCTCGCCGTGGAGGTAGGCGCTGTACCCGGTCACCTGCTCGATCGCGTGGCCGATGGTGTGCCCGTAGTTCAACACCGCCCGCAGCCCCTGCTCCGTCGGGTCGCTCGACACGACCAGCGCCTTCACGCGCGCCGACCTCGCCGTCACATACGTGACGAGGTCCCAGTCCGGAGATCCCGAGGACAGCGGCCCCGCGTTCTCTTCCAGCACGCGCAGCAACACGGGATCGAGGATGAGCCCGTGTTTGATGATCTCCCCGAAGCCCTCGATGAACGACCGCTTCGGCAGCGTCCGCAGCGTGTCAATGTCGCTCACCACCGCCCGTGGCTGGTGGAACGCCCCCACGAGGTTCTTCCCGGCCGCCAGGTCCACGGCGACCTTCCCGCCGATTGCCGCATCGTTCATCGCCAGCACCGAGGTCGGCACCTGTACCAGCGGCATCCCCCGCAGGTAGGTCGCCGCCACGTGCCCCGCGAGGTCACCGACGACACCACCGCCGAGCGCGACGATCACGTCGCGCCGCTCCGCCTTCTCGGCCGCCAGCCACGCGTACAGCTCGTTCGCGACGCGCACGGACTTCGAGGCCTCGCCGCTGGGGATGACGTACGACGCACCCGGGATCCCGGAGGTCGCCAGCGCCTTCGCCACGGTCGCCCCGTGCCGCTCCACGACCTCGGAGTCGGTGATGAGGAACACCCGCCGCCCCTCGAGCCCTACCTGCCGCAACCGCTCGCCGAGGCGGCTCAACTCGCCGTTGCCCACCCAGATCGGGTAGACCGTGTCGCCGGTGTCCACCAGCGCGGCAGGCCCCCTCGGTGGCGTCGCCGCGCCGAGGCGTTCGCGACGCCGCGCGCTGTCCAGCAGCCCGACGCCCTTCTCCGCCCACGCCCGCAGGATCCGCGTTGCCGCGACGTTCGGGTCGGGCATCTGCACCGGCACCCACAGGTCAGCGAGGAGGTACGAGGCACGCCGCTCCTCGCCCAGCTCTTCCAGCCGCGCCACCGGGTCGTCCTGCACCAGCGGACGCACCGGCCCATCGGCGTCCTCCGCCAGTCGCCGCGCGACCTCCGGCGCCGTCGCGTCGAGGTAGCAGATGTACCCGTTCGCACCGAGCGCGAGGCGGTTGTCGGGGCGCTGGAAGGCGCCCCCGCCCGTCGCGATCACGGCGGGCTGCTGCCGCGCGGCCTCGGCGATCACCTTCGCCTCGATCTCGCGGAACGCGGCCTCACCGCGCTCCGGGATCAGCTCCGCCGGGTGCTTCCCCTCGCGTGCCGCAATCAGGTCGTCCGTATCGACGAACGGCCACCCGAGGCGCTCCGCGAGGAGGCGCCCCACGCTGGTCTTGCCGACGCCGGACAGCCCCACGAGGACGATCTGGCGTGGCGCGGTGCTCCCGCTCGGGACGCCCATCAGTCCGACCGCCCGTTCGGCTCGCGCGGCCCCACGGTCGCCTCGAAGCCCTCGAAGTTGCGGCGCAGTTCGCTCACGTGGTCCGCACCGAACTTGTCGAGCACGGCCCCCGCGAGGACGATCGCGACCATCGCCTCGCCGATCACACCCGCTGCCGGCACCACCGCCACGTCCGAGCGTTCGTAGAACGCCGTCGTCTCCTCGCCCGTCAGCAGGTCCGCCGTCTGGAGCCGCTTCGGCACCGTCGCGATCGGCTTGATGAAGCCCCGCACCACGATGTCCTCGCCGTTCGTCATCCCCGCCTCGATGCCCCCGGCGCGGTTCGTCTCGCGCTCCCACTTGCGGCGCTCCCAGGCGTCCGCCGGCAGGATCACGTCCTGCACCTGCGAGCCGGGCCTCGCGGCGTTGTCGACGCCCTCGCCGATCTCCACGGCCTTCACCGCGTTGATCGACATGATCGCCTGCGCCAGTTGCCCGTCGAGCTTCCGGTCCCAGTGCACGTGGCTCCCGAGGCCGAACGGCACGCCCGAGGCGCGCACCTCGAACACCCCGCCGATCGTGTCCAGGTCTTCCTTGGTCTGGTCGATGAGCGCCATCACGCGCTCCTCGTACGAGCGGTCAGCCACCCGCACCGGCGAGGCGTCCACGTCCGCCCAGTCGATATGCCCCGGCGTCGGGATCCGCAGCTCGCCGACCTGCAGGGTGAACGAGTGCACCTCGATCCCCACCTGCGCGATCAGCGCGCGCGCGATCGCGCCGGCGGCCACGCGCGCCGCCGTCTCACGCGCACTCGACCGCTCGAGGATCGGACGCACGTCGTCGAACCCGTACTTCTGCGTCCCCGCGAGGTCGGCGTGGCCGGGACGCAGCAGCGTCACCCGTTCCACCTCGGCCTCCACCGGGTCCACCGCCATGCGGACGGCCCAGTTCTGGTTGGCGAAGTCCGCGTTGATCATCGTCAGCCCGATCGGCGACCCGATCGTCAGCCCGTGCCGCACACCCGAGATGATCTCCGCGCGGTCCTTCTCGATCTGCTGCCGCTTGCCGCGGCCGTACCCCTGCTGCCGCCGTACGAGGTCGGCTGCGATGTAGTCCTCGGAGAGTGGGAGGCCGGCAGGCACCCCCTCGACGATCGTGACAAGCCCCTTGCCGTGGGACTCCCCGGCCGTCAGCCAGCGGAACTTCGAGTTCATCGGTCCTCCCCGGTCGTCGTGTCGGGATGCGTCTCAGGATCAGCGGCGGGCGCGCGGAGGGCATCCTCGGCGGCGCGCAGGGCGTCGGTGGTTTCGGGATGGATGATCGCGTCACGGTCGGGGTTGGGCCAGTCGTCGCCCGTCACCTCGGAGGTCGCCCATTCCGCCAGCATGGCGTCGGCGTCGCCCTCCTCCCAGTCGGCGTAGCGCGCCTGCTCGCGCGTCACCCGCGTGGTCAGCAGGCACCGCGACAGCGTCGGGCCGTCCGGCTGGCGGTACTCCGTGAGGACGTCCACCTGTGCGTGCGCGAAGGAGGCGTACGGCACCTCGTACATCAGCCGCTCCACCATCCGCACCGCCGCCCGCCGCGCCACGACACGCTCCGAGGACACCTCGACGCGCTCGCCCGCGACGACCTGCACATCCGGCTGCGCGAGGATCGACACGCGGATCCGTTCCGGATCGGCGGCCACCAGCGCCGCGGTGTGCATCGCGCGCCAGTCGGCCGGCGGCGTGCCGCGCTTCGGGCGCTCGCGTCGCCATGCCTCGAAGGTGTCGTCGAGCAGCTGTTCGAGGGCGGTCGCATCGCCGTCCGCGATCACGCGTCGCCAGTGGGTGGCGGCAAACCGGG
>CAYPYF010000141.1:0-4636 GCA_964414675.1 uncultured Dehalococcoidaceae bacterium | reverse complement strand
CCCACACGGGGAGAGGGCTGGGGTGAGGGCTCCTACGCATGCGTCCCCGGTGGGAGGGGCTTCGGTAGGCGTATCGCGGTTGTCAGGGGGATGCGCCGGTCGAGGATTGCGGGGGGCTGGTTGAGCCTCGGTGTGAGGGCCGGGGCGTCAGGGCAGGGTGAGCCTCTGGCCGATCTTGATGAAGTTGGGGTTGGTGACGCCGTTGGCGGACATCAACCGATCGAGTGTCGTCCCGTGCCGGAGCGCGATCCCGAGGAGTGAGTCGCCGGGCTCGACGGTGTAGGTGCCGCCGCCGGAGGACGCCGCCGGCTGTGACCACGCGGGCGCGGGGGGCCACGTGCGTGAGCTGCCGCCCGTGCCGCCGGTCGCCGGAGGCGGCACCGAGGTTGCAGGGACGGTGGGCGTGTTGTTCACGGGCGTCGTGGGGGCGTTGACGCCGGACGGGACGACGAGGCGCTGCCCGACACTGATCAGGTTGGGGTTGGTGATGCCGTTGGTCGCGGCGAGCGCGCTGATCGACGTGCCGAGGTGGCTGGCGATCCCGCCGAGGGTGTCGCCGGGCTGCACGATGTAGGTGGCGACGCGCGGCGGGGTGTCTCGGAGGAGCGCGAGCATCTCATCGGTGGCGACGCCGTAGCGCCAGAGGGAGACGGTCTCCGCGCCGGCGGTGTCGTACGACTGCTGGATGAACTCGCGCCAGCCCTCGACGTCCGTGACGGTCCCGTCCCCGATCGGGTGGACGGGGCGGCCGAACTCGGAGAGGCGTTCCATCATCGTGCTGACGACGAACGAGGGGCTGATGCCGGCGGTGGGGACGGTGGAGCCGGCGGCGCGGTATTTCACGGCGTTGGCGTTGTTGTTGAAGAACCCCCAGTACGCCTGCGGCGAGATCTCGTCCGAGAAGCCGGCGAACTCGGTCAGGGGGATGCGGTCGATCTCCCAGGGCCGCGGGTCGATCGAGGTGGAGATGCGGGCGTTGGGCTGGCGGGCGCGGAGCAGCTCGCCAAACTGGCCGGCGGCCTGGGCGGTGCCCTCCCAGAAGCCGGCGTGGGCCTCCAGGTCCAGGAAGATGCTGCGCGCGCCGGCGCTGAGGACGTCCGCGGCCATCTGCGCTTCGACCTCGGGCTTCCGGCCCTTGACGAGCGCCCAGGCGTGGAAGGGGACGCCGCCGTCCTCGAAGAACCGGGCGAAGTCCGCGACCGCCTGCGGGCCGTAGATGCCGAAGTCGGTGGTGTCGTACTTCGACATCCAGTCCGCACCGTCATGGGTCTTGAGGACGACGCCGAGGCCATGCGCGGCGAGCCGGTCACGGACCTCCACCGGGTCGCCGTCGTGGCGGAACTGCCAGACCCAGACGAGGTGCTTCGGCGCGCTGCTGACGAGCGCCCTGGGGAGGCTCTTCGTCCAGAGGGGCGTGGCCGGACCGCCGGAGGTGGCCCCCATCAGCGCGCGCGGGGCGACGAGCGCGGCGCCGGCAAGGGCGCCGAGGCCGGCAAGCATCCGGCGACGTGAGAGCGAGGAGTGGGCGACGAGGGTGCGCGGGGGACCGACCTGCGGCACGAGGCGTTGCGGCACGGGGACCACCGTTCGAGGCAGCCTCGAGGGGGACTGCCGGATGCTCCCGCCGCATCTCAAAGGTATGTCAGTCGCGGTGCGTCGTTCTAGGGAGAGTTCGGGATGGATGCTGTGTTTTTCTGCCGAGTTTCCGGCTCGCGCGAGGTTTTGCGTCCGTCTCGATCGCTGTGACGCAGCAGCGCCGCCCGAAGGCGGCGCTTGCGGTCGCCCGCGCGACCCGGCGTGCAGCCAGATCGTGAGGGAGGACTTCGCGGCGATGGCTTCTGCGTTACGGCTTCGGGGCGTCCCGCTCGGTGCGGCGGGCGTCCATCTCGGCCTCCATCTTGCGTCGGCCTTCGGCGCGGATCTCGTCGCTCTGCATGTCGAGGCCCTTCGCGACGCTGGTGTTGCGCGTGACGTTGGCCTGCTGCTGCTTGGTCTTCTTGCCGAGGAACTTGTCCAGGAACCCCATGCGGCCTCCAGATGGGATAGCGACGCCCTCGCCCGCGTCCGCGTGCAATGGGCCCATAAGCGTCAAGCGATCTGAGGTGGGGGTCAGACGACTGGGCGCGACGGGAACCGTCGGTGCTTCGAGCGTAGGGGATGGCCGCGGGCTTGTGTGACGAATGTGTAGCAGGTGTGCGCGTCCGCAGATCTCGTCAGGCGGACTCCCGCTGCCGTCCGAGGCCGCTGAGCCAGGCCGTAACGACGAGGTAGGCCTCGACGGCGGCGATGAGCCCGCCGATGACGGCGAACGCGCCCACGATGCCGGCGCTCCAGGCGGGCAGGGCGAGGGTGGCGCTCGACACGACCGCGAGTACACAGACGAGCAGCGCGACCAGCAGCGCTCGTCGGGAGCCCTCCGGACGAGGGTCCGGCGTGGGGACCTCGGAGGCCTCCGGCACCGCGCTCGTCGGGACATCGGCGAGCTCCTCGAGGACCTCGGCCTGTCGCAGCGCGACGGTGCGCTCCCGCTCGATCACGGAGACGACGGCATGACGGGTGAGGTCGACGCGGGCGGCGATGGCGCGCAACTCGTCGTCGGTGTCGCGGATGATCGCGACGGCGAGCCGGTCCACGCCGCCGATGCCCACGCTCGGCGTCTCGGTCGCCCCGGGCGTCCGGTCGGCGGGGAGCAGGACGAGCCAGCGGAACGACTGGCGGTACGGCTCACGGCGCGCGGTGAGGCTCCCGTCGGCGATGCGGCGCCGGACGGTGGTGACGCTGACGTCGAGGGCGCGCGCCGCTTCGGCGACGGAGCACCACTGGTCGTTCGTCTCGGGGGAGGGATCGTCTTCGGGTGCGGCGTCCGGGACGCCGGAAGGGTGCACGGTTGCCACGCGGGCGGTCTCTCTCGCTCCGCGCCGACCCCTCGGGGCATGGTAGGGGATCGTGGCTGCGGGACGCCCTCAGGTTTGGCGGGGTGTGGGGAGCATCGGGTGTGGCTCTGCGAGCCTGCGCTGGTGGGCGTCCTGCGGGGCTCGTCCTTCGACGGGCTCAGGGTGAGCGGGTATCTCTGTGTGCCGTGGTTCGGCGATCGGGTGCGGGTCTTGCGAGTGCTTACGTGGCTGGCCCAGCGATCGGGTATGGCCCAGCGATCGGGTGGGGTCGGGATGCGGGGGGGCCGGGGAGTCCGCGGGGGCGAGGGGGCGAGGGGCTACTTCCCGCCGGCATCCTCGGCGATCGCGGTCAGGAGCTCCTGGCGGCGTGCGCCGACGCGCTCAAGCTTCGAGCGCAGGTCGCCCTGCATCTCGGCGAGGGCCTCGACCTTATGGTCGACGACCTCGAGCTGGCGCTCGAGCGCGCCGATGATGCGCGTGACGCGCTCCAGGCGCGCGGGGAGCTCGCGGTCCGGGCGGAAGGTGGCGATGATCTGCTGGCGCAGGTCCTCGGCCTCCACCATCTCCTTGATCTCGGCGAGCGTGAACCCCAGGTACTGCTGGAGCCGGCGGATGTACTCGATGCGCTCGACGTCGGCGTCGGAGTAGAGGCGGAAGCCGCCGTCCATCCGCTCGGGCGGACGCAGCAGCCCCTTCTCTTCGTAGAACCGGAGGGTGCGCTGGGTCACGCTCGTCCGGTCGGCGACCTCGCCGATCTGGTAACGGGCGACCTTGGCGTCCTGCGCGGCGGTCTGATCCTCGGAGGCAGGGCTAGTCATGCCGCGATCCTACGGACGGCGTCGAACGCGCGTCAATCAACTATGACGTGGACGTGAGTGATTGCGAGCGGGCCGACCTGCTCGAAGGCACCCGATCACGACGCGCGCTAGTCGTCCTCGTGGTCATGATCGTGGTGGTCGTCGGCCTCGCGGGCGGGTCCGCCGAGGATCGCGAGCCGCCGTTCCGTGGAGCGCCGGGGCGCCGGGACGGCGCGCGCCGCCTCGAGCGTGGCGGCGGTGTCCGCGGCCGGCACCAGCACCGCCGGGGCGCCGGCGTCGCGCCAGGCCTCGAGCATGGCGGCGTCTGGACGGCCGATGGCGCGGAGGAGGAGCGGCGCGCCGGTGAACCCGGCGACGCGCCGGAGCTCGATCTGCTCGCGCACGGTGATGAGGTCCGCGTCCGCCTCGACGAGCACGGCGTCGAGGTCGATCGCGGCGACGGAGCGCAGGCGCTGCTCGTCCTGGTCTGCGCCGAGCAGGAGCACCGCGCCGATGTCGTCCACGGTGAGCGCGGCGGCGTGGCTGCGGCCGTCGTCGAAGAGGAAGAAGTCCGCGCCGGCGTCCCGGGCGGCGGTGACCTCGGCGTGGGTGGCGTCCTCGATGCGGACGCCGACCGGGACCTTCAGGGAGAGCCCGGCGGGCATCGCTCCGGTGAGCACGATCGCGTCCGCGCCGGCCTCGACGGCGGCGGTGGCCTCGGCGGCGGAGCCGGCCTCCGCGACGACGATGACGTAGCGTGGGCGCTCCTGCCGCGCGATCGCGGAGAAGCCCATGCCCCCGGGGGCGTGGCCGATGTCGCGGATGCGCGTGCGGAACTTGCTCATCGGTCGCCCTCGATCGGTCGTGCCCGCGATGCCCGCGACGCCATGGTGGGGCAGCGAGGTGGCGGGACGTGGGGTGTTGTCTGGAGCCGCCGGTGGGAAT
>CAYPYF010000140.1:794-4664 GCA_964414675.1 uncultured Dehalococcoidaceae bacterium | reverse complement strand
AGGGGAACCGCGTGATCTTGCCGGGGAGGATGCCGAGACAGTCGTGCCGGCCGCCCTCCTCGGAGTAGTCGAAGAGCGCCTGCTGGCCCATGCAGACGCCGAGGAACGGCCGGTCCGAGGCGATGTACTCGCGGATCGGCTCGACGAGGCCCGCGGCCGTCAGGTTCGCCATCGTGTCCTCGGCGGCGCCGACGCCCGGGACGATCAGCGCCTTCGCGGCGAGGACATCGCGAGGGTTGGCGGAGACCTTCGCCTCGACACCGGCATGGGCGACGGCACGCGCGACACTACGCAGGTTCCCCGCGCCGTAGTCAACGATGACGACATCCATGCTGCCCACCTGTGGTTGTGCTGGTGGATCGAGTGTACCCCTCGACCCACTTACAGCCTGACGGAGAAGTGTTGCCCTCCGGTGAACGATCTGTAGAGGAACGGGGGGTCTGCCACATGACGCCAGGGGGCGTCACGGCCGAAGAGCGGCACCGGCCGTCACTTCTATACTGGAGGAATGACGCAGGTGGCCGCATGACGGACGCTCAGACGCACGCGGAGGCCGCCGAACTCGGGCGGGAGCTCGAGGCTGCGCGCGAGCGGGTCGAGGAACTCCGCACGCAGATCCGGTACCACGACCACCGCTACTACACGCTCGCCGAGCCTGAGATCGGCGACTCGCAGTACGACGCGCTCATCAGGGAGTTGCGCGTCCTCGAGGAGACGCATCCCGAGCTCATCACCCCCGAATCGCCGACGCAACGTGTCGCCGGTGAGCCGGCGGTCGGCTTCGCCGTCGTCGAGCATCGCGAGCCGATGCTGTCGCTCTCCAACGTCTTTGACCGTGATGAGTTGTTCGCATGGCAGAAGCGCATGGTCCGTCTGTCCGAGCGTGAAGACTTCCGCTTCGTCTGCGAGCCGAAGATCGATGGCCTCGCGATCTCCCTCATCTACCGCGGGGGACGGTTCGAGTACGGCGCGACCCGCGGCGACGGACTCCGCGGCGAGGACATCACCAGCAACCTCCGCACGATCCGCTCGATCCCCCTCGTGCTGAACGCGGAGCCCTCGACGCTGCCGGCGGCGTTCGAGGTCCGCGGCGAGGTCTATCTCTCGAAAGACGAGTTCCGCCGCCTGAACGAGCAGCGTGCCGAGGCAGGCGAGCAGCTCTACATGAACCCCCGGAACACGGCCGCCGGCTCGCTCCGCCAGCTGGACCCGCGGATCACGGCCAGCCGGCGGCTCAACCTCTTCATCTACCAGCTGGGCTGGGTGGAGGGCGACCGTCCCGCCCAGAGCCACTCCGAGGCGATCGCGTGGTTGCGATCACTGGGCTTTCCGACGAACCCGCTGACCGAGTCGTTCGACTCCGTGGAGCAGGTCGCCACCTTCGCCGAGGCATGGGTCGAGCGCCGCGATGCCCTCGACTACGACATCGACGGGGTCGTCGTCAAAGTCGACGACCTCGCGACGCAGCGCGCGCTCGGCGTCGTCGGGCGCGAGCCACGCTGGGCCACCGCGTGGAAGTTCCCCGCCGAGCAGGCGGTCACGCGGCTGCGTGCGATCCAGGTGTCCGTCGGCCGGACGGGCGTCCTCACGCCGTTCGCCGTCCTTGAGCCCGTCTTCGTCGGTGGTGTCACCGTGTCGATGGCGACGCTGCACAACCTCGACCACCTCAGCAGGCTCGACATCCGCCCGGGCGACGACGTCATCGTGCAACGCGCCGGCGACGTGATCCCTCAGGTCGTCGGCCCCGTGCTCTCACAGCGCAAGGGCCGCGACCTTCCGGTCTTCGAGATGCCCGAGGCCTGCCCGGTCTGTGGCACCCCCGTCGCGCACGATGAGGGCGACGCCGCCTACTACTGCCCCAACCGCGCCTGCCCGACGAAGCTCGCGCGCCTGATCGAGCACTTCACCTACCGCGGCGCAATGGACATCGAAGGCTTCGGCGAGGAGCGCTCGGCGATGCTCGTGGACCGAGGGTTCGTCACGTCGATCGCCGACCTGTACGACCTCCCCGAGAAGCGCGAGGAACTCCTCGCCATCGACGGCATCGGTCCGAAGACCCTCGACGCGATGTTCGAGGAACTCGAGCAGTCGAAGCGTCAGCCGCTCCACCGGCTCCTGATCGCCCTCGGCATCCGCCACGTGGGGAGCGAGACCGCGCGCGCCCTCGCCCGGCACTTCGGCTCGATGCAGGCGCTTCGCGAGGCAACGCTGGAGGACATCCAGGCGGTCGATGGCGTCGGCCCGATCGTCGCGGAAGCGGTCTACGAGTACCTCCACGACGAGGAGTACGCCGCCCTCGTCGACGCCCTCGTGGCGCGCGGCCTGAGGATGGACGAGGAGATCGCGGCGCGCGGCGGCGCGCTCGATGGCGAGACGATCGTCGTCACGGGATCCCTCGACCGGTGGTCGCGCAACGAAGCCGAGGAGCTGATCAAGTCGCTCGGCGGGAAGGTCACCGGCGCCGTCTCCAAGAAGACGTCGTTCGTCCTCGCCGGGGACGGTGGCGGATCGAAGCGGGACAAGGCGGAGTCGCTCGGCGTTGAACTGAAGGATGAGGCCGCCTTCGTGGCATTGCTACGAGAGCGTGGATGGAACGGCGCATAGGCAGCCGCAGCCCGCGCTACGGGCGACCCGGTGCGTCGCCGAGTCGCCGATCTCGAAAACTGGGTAGCCTCGGACGCATGAGGCCGTCCCAGATCCTGGAAGCCACGCGCGAGATCGGACGGACCGAGGAACGCGAAGCACGCCCCGAGCCGCCAGCACATCTGCGAGACGCGGTCTTCGGCGGTGTGGACGGCACGGTCACCACATTCGCCGTCGTCGCCGGCGCCGTCGGCGCGGGCCTCGACGGCGCGATCGTGATCATCCTCGGCCTTGCGAACCTCTTCGCGGACGGGTTCTCCATGGGGGTCAGCAGCTTCCTGGCGGCGCAGGCCGACCGGCACCAGCGCGACCTCGCTCGACTCGAGGCGCTCGAGGCGATCTCGCAGGACCCCGAGGAGGAGCGCGCCGAACTGCGGCAGGTCTACATCGACCGGGGCGTGTCGCCGGACGCAGCGGGAGTCATCGTCGCGGCGCTCACGGCAGACCGGGACGCGTGGGTCGAGTCGCTGCTTCGCGAGCACTCCGGGCCGCCCGAAGCCGCATCAGAGGCCCGGATTGCGGCGGGCGTCACGTTCCTCGCGTTCCTGGGCGCGGGAGCGATCCCGTTGATCGTCTTCATCCTTGATGCGCTGGGCGTGAAGATCAGCATCGGACTCTTCGCGGCGAGCGCCATCGCCACGGGGATCACCTTCTTCGCGGTCGGCGCCGTGAAGGGGATGGTGGTCCAGCGACCGTGGTGGCGGGATGGCCTCGAGACCCTCGCGCTCGGCGGCACGGCCGCGGCGCTCGCCTACGGCGTCGGGTGGCTGCTCCGGGGCGTCGCCGAGGGCGTGTAGCGTTCGTCCGCCCTGGTTATGTCCTCTGCCGATCCTCCCTTCGGGTGATTCCGTCCGTAGTCATCCCTGAGGGAGACGCGCACGAGGCGCGCTGCGCCGAGCCTGAGGCCGCTGGAGGAGCGACTCATGGCCCGCACCGCACATCCCACCATCCGCTGGGTGCCCCCGGCGCCACTACTCGCCCTCGCCATACTCCTGGGCGCGGGCGCGATCGTCGTGGCCGTGCTGGGCGCACCGCCGTTCGTCCAGCACGAAGTCGAGCGTGCTCGCGCCGCCTTCTCGCAGAGCGACGCGACATCGCTGCGGGACTACCTACGATCGTTCGGGCCGTTCGCCCCCGTCGTCTCGGTCGCCATGATGGTCGCCCAGGCTGTAATCGCACCTGTGCCGGGATTCATCGTCGTGTTTGCGAACGGCCTCGCGTTCGGGG
>CAYPYF010000140.1:0-784 GCA_964414675.1 uncultured Dehalococcoidaceae bacterium | reverse complement strand
GGTGGCATGGGGTGTGGTGATCAGCCTCGTGGGATACGCCTTCGCCGCCGCGCTCTGCTTCGGGCTGGCACGACGATGGGGACGCCGGTACTTCGTCCGCCTGACCGACCGCCTGGGCCTTGCCTGGCTGGACGAGCAGCTCACGCGCTCCGGCGCACAGGCGGTGTTCCTCCTGCGGTTACTCCCGGGGTTCTCGTTCGACGGCGTCTCCTATGCGGCGGGACTCACCCGGGTGCGGTTCAGGACCTTCCTCGTGGCATCGGTCGCCGGATCGCTGCCGCAGGTGTTGCTGTTCGTATACCTCGGCGAGCGCGCTCACGAGCACCTCGTCTCGATGTTCGCCGCCGGGATCGCGGTCACGATGACAGCGACCGCGGCCCACTGGCTCTGGATGTGGCGCCGCACCACCTCGAGCGCGACGTGACGGCCCCTCACCCCCATCCCTCCCCCGGGAGAGAGGGCCGGACGGGGTGCGAGAGGAATCTGAGTCTGACTCTGTTCGTGACGGGCGAGGCGTCCCGACCCATCTCGGGCCTCGGCGACCTCCGAGGTTGCCGCGCCGTCCGAGGCGTACCTATACTCGACCCGTCGTCCTCCCCAGACGGCGAGCGCCCGGCCTTCTCCCCACGTTTAGGTCCGGTTTCCTTTGATTAACCCGCTCTCCTCCTTCCTGGGGATGTTTTCGCACGACATCGCCATCGACCTTGGTACTGCCAACACGCTGGTCAGTGTGCGCGGCCGCGGCATCGTCATCGACGAGCCGTCGGTGGTCGCCATCGACCGC
>CAYPYF010000139.1:1665-4667 GCA_964414675.1 uncultured Dehalococcoidaceae bacterium | reverse complement strand
GCGGGTGCGACTGCTCCGCCTCCAGCCCCCCCCTCCCCACACGGGGAGAGGGATGGGGTGAGGGCCTCCGGGACTGCAGCACTGCTGCACCCCAGCGTCCCGACGGCTCCCCCTTCGACAGGCTCAGCGTGAGCGGATGTGACCGCTTCGTCTCCGTCCCCCTCTCCCCACACGGGGAGAGGGCTGGGGTGAGGGCCTCCCCACGCCACCTCGCCACATCGCGCCACCCGAGGGCTCCCCATCTGGCGGTACCATTCCGCCCGCCAGCGCACGCAACCGCGGCCACGGGAGGCCCCTCATGACCCTCAACCTGAAGAACGTGCTCTACGAGCAGGACGGCGACGTCGTCACCGTCACGATCAACCGGCCGCAGCACCTCAACGCCGTCAGCCGTCGCGTCTACTTCGAGCTGGACGAGGCGTTCCGGCACGCCGAGGAAGACCCCACCGTGAAGGTGATCGTGGTCACCGGTGCGGGCGACCATTTCGGCGCCGGCCACGACCTCGGCACCGAGGAGATGCGCTCCGAGCTCGACGAGTTCCCGCGCGACATGACCCCCGAGGGCCGCATTCGCACGATGGACCGAGGCGTCTACTTCCGCCTCCACGACCGCTGGCGGAACCTCGCGAAGCCGACCATCGCGATGGTGCAGGGCTACTGCATCATGGGGTCGTGGATGGTCGCGTCCTGCTGCGACCTCATCGTCGCCTCGGAGGACGCGAAGTTCACCGACCGCTCCGTGCGCTGGGGCGTGGTGAGCCACGAGTACGTGACGCAGTTCTTCGACCTCGGCATCAAGAAGGCGAAGGAGATCCTCTGGACCGGCGACTTCCTCACCGCGAAGGAAGCCGAGGCGACCGGCATGGTGAACCGCGTCGTCCCCCGCGAGGAGCTCCGCGACGCCACGATGTGGCTCGCGCGCCGCATCGCCCTCAACGACAGCGCCGCGCTACACCTCTCGAAGATGCAGATCAACCAGGCGTGGGACGTGATGGGTCTGACCGCCGCTGTGCGATCCTCGAGCAACATGTGGCTCATCAACGCCACCGACCGCGCCGGCTCCCGCGAGGACAACCCCAACCGCGTCTCATGGTCCAAGTCCCAGAACCAGCGCTTCGAAGACTACGACAAGGCCTACGAGCGGCCGTGGTGACCGGAACGTTTGTGGTTATAACGGCTAATGTGATAGTCCTGTTATACGGTCAAATCGGGGTTTGACCGTCTTAAGTTAGGACTTTACCCTTGCCTCTCGAACTGATGTACCCAGGCAAGCAACACGCTATCCTCGCGTACATCACCGACCGAGGCACCAACCCTGTCTTTGACTACATCATGGAGCAGACAGAGGAACGTCAGCGCAAGGCGATGGCACTCCTCAAGTCAACCGCGGACGATGGCCCGCCGCTCCACAATGCAGAGAAGTGCAAGAAGGTCACCGACACGGATTTCTTTGAGTTGAAGCCCTCGCAGCAGGATCGAATCTTTTGGGTCTGGGACGGGGACGACAACCTTGTCGTGTTCCATGCGTTCACGAAAGCATCAAAGGAGATCGCGCTTTCCGACCTTCGGCTCGGTCGGTCTCGGTGCAAAGAGATTTTGGGACACGGAGGAGCAACCCAATGAACTCGACGTCAGACCTCTTCGCGAGGTACTCGTCTGACCCGGAGTTCCACTTCGAGGTACTCACGACCCAAGTTGGCAGCATCGTCGCACGACGCATGAGTGAGTTGAGCCTCACCAGGTCCGCACTTGCACGGCGCCTCGACGCCAGCCCCGCGTGGGTTACCCAACTGCTCCGTGGTGACGAGAACATCACGCTTCGCACCCTCGGCAAACTCGCCGTGGCTCTTGAATTTGAGTGGACGCTATCGGACTTTGTCGACGCACACGTCGAGGTGACTCTCGGCGGTGCCCGCGACTTGGCACTAGCGGCCTAGAGTCGTGACACGTCCACGCGTCCGGCCCGCTCGGCTGGCTGATCTCGCCCTTCTTTCAACGACGATCGAACACCTCCTTTTCGAAGGCGATGCCGGAGATGCCCCTTCGACCGCCGTATCCGTACCGTCCGTGGAGTACGAGCCCTCGACCGATCTCTACACGGTTAGGCTACGACTCCGACACCTAGCTCCTGCGGGTTCATGCGACGCCACGATCCGTGGGGTCTTTCGGGTTGCAGGTGCAACGGGATCTGGCGGACGGGCAGAGGGACTCATTAGGTACAACGCCCCATCGATCCTCGTCGGGGTCCTGCGAGGCACATTCTCAGCGCTGACGGGCGCGGCTGGCGTCGAGGTCATGACGCTGCCACCGCTGAACATCGCGGCCATCGTCGAGGGCACCTAGCCAAACGCAGGCCCTATGCCCGTCCCAATAGCCATTGCACTTGGTGGAGCGCTCGGCTCGTGGTTGCGGTATGTCGTGGCCACCGAGGTCACCGACCGCGCCGGGGTGATCGGGGCGGGGACGTTCGTGGTGAACGTCGTGGGGGCGTTTGTCCTCGGGCTGATGTTCGGGCTGATCGAGCTGCGGTTCCCCGACACGCCGAGGTGGGTCGGGAGCGGGATCTCGATCGGGGTGCTGGGCGGGTTCACGACGTTCTCGTCGTACACGCTGGACGCGTTCCGGCAGGTCGAGGAGGGGCGCTGGCCCCTCGCGATTGCGTACGTGCTCGGGACGGTCGCGCTCGGACTGCTCGCGGCGGTCGGGGGGATCGCCCTTGGGCGGTCGGCGGGCTGAGGCGCTAGCGGGGCTCCCAGGGCGGGAGCATCGGGTCGCCGACGGCGATGTCGTCGTACTTCGCCCAGAGTGCGGCCGCGTCTTCGCCGCACGAGCTGTCGAGGCCCACGATGCCGTCTTCACTCAGGAGGATCGCAAACGCCGGCGCGAACCGCTGGCCCGGGCGAGAGAGGACGAGGACAGCGCTCGCCCGTTCGTCCCACCAGCCCGCGATCTGGCGCGCGCCGTAGAGCCTCGGACGGTGGTCCAGCAAGGCGTAGAGGCCG
>CAYPYF010000139.1:0-1655 GCA_964414675.1 uncultured Dehalococcoidaceae bacterium | reverse complement strand
GCGCACGCCGGCGTGACACCCGTTCACGACCAAGGCGGGGTCGTCCGGATCATCGGGCGTCTCGTCGCAGCTATCCGCGGACTGCGTGCTGATACGGATGTGCGCGAAGCATGCCGCCTCGTTCGGAGAGAGACGAGTGCGGAGCTGCGCAGGGAGTCGCAGCGCGACCGCGAGGGCGACGTTGTCGAGGACGCCGCCATCGTCGATGCGGTTCTCGGGTGCGTAGCCGTAGAGGGCGTCCTCCGGCGGCGCGACGACCGTGGGGTGCGCGGCAGACCGCTCCCACGTGAACTCCGGCGAGAAGCCGCACCCAAGTTGCTGACTCAACACGCCGTGCTCGCCCACGACGAAGGAATGTCCGTACACCGTGTCCCCGGCGCTCGTCGTCACCACCACCAGGTACGCCTGATCCTCCGCCTCGAACGCGAGTGGGCCACGCACTCCGTACAGCAGGCCACCCTTCCGGGCGAAGTCGAACGTGTACTCCTCCTCGGCCGGGGTGCGGTAGCCGCCGTGGCAGGCGCTGACCGGGATGTACTCGGTGGGCTCGCCCTCCGGCTGGCCCTCCCGGCAGATGGGCGGCGGCCCGTAGTCGTTGACCGGCACGGCGACGCAGGGCGCGATCTGCCAGTCAATGAGGGAGTTCAGGGCATCCTCGTCGCCCTGGACGAACGCGACCACCACCGCGTCGACCATCTGGATGCCGGTCTCCGTCCCGGGAGGGTGGCCGATCGGCTCGACGGTAGGGGTGGGCTCGGGCGTGCGCGTCCACGCGGGAGTCGGGGTCGGCGTGTGGAGGTAGGTGATGCTGGGCGTGGTCGAGGGCGAGACCTCGGCCGTTACGGACACCTCGGAGGGCGCGGTGCCGGTGTCGCCGTCGCAGGCCACGAGGAGCGACAGCATGAGTGCCAGCAGCACGAGTCGACGCACGAGGTTCCTCCGGGCCGCCCTCGACGAGACTAGTGCGGTGAGGCGGGGGCTGCACGCGGACGAGGCCTGTATCACCGCACGGGGTACTCTCGATCTCCGCTCGCCGGATGGCGCAGCGTGAACGGCGAGGGGTACCCGATGGAACATGTGCGTCTCGGCCGGACCGGCCTGCTCGTCTCCCGGCTCTGCCTGGGGACGATGACCTTCGGGCTGCAGTGCGATGAGCCCACCTCGCGCGCGATCATGGACCGCGCCGCCGAGGGCGGCATCACGTTCCTCGACACCGCGGACGCCTACCCGCTGGGCGGGGAGGTCGACACGACCGGCCGCACCGAGGAGATCGTGGGGCGCTGGCTCAAGGGGAAGCGGCAGGACTTCATCCTCGCGACCAAGTGCTTCGGACGCGTGGGGCCGAACCGCTGGGACCAGGGCAACTCGCGGAAGCACATCCTGGACGCCGTCGACGCCAGCCTCGACCGCCTCGGGACTGACTACATCGACCTCTACCAGCTCCACGGCTACGACCCGAACACGCCCGTGGAGGAGACGCTACGCGCCCTCGAGGACATCGTGAGGTCGGGGCGGGCGCGGTACATCGGCGTGTCGAACTGGCTCGCCTACCAGCTCGCGAAGGCGAACGGGAAGGCCGAGGTCCTCGGCGTCACGCGCTTCGACTCCGTGCAGCCGCGCTACAACCTGCTCTTCCGGGAGTTCGAGCGCGAGCT
>CAYPYF010000138.1:0-4802 GCA_964414675.1 uncultured Dehalococcoidaceae bacterium | reverse complement strand
CGTCTCCCCACGTTCGACCTCGGCGTCGGGCCGCTCCTCCAGCGCCCCTGGGCCCGCCCCGCCGGTGTCGTCGCCCTCGGCATGGTCGCGATCGTCGCTGCCGGCGGCCTGCACATCCGCACCGGACTCGCGGACGACCTCGCGGCGATCGAGCGCCAGGTCGCCGCGAACGCCTCGGCCACCCCCGCCACGAGCGATGTCGTCGCCGTCGTCACCCTGCCCACATCTGTCACGGGAGGCCCGGGGACAGGCCCGAGCGCCGTCGACCCGCCCGCCACGGGTGCGACCTCGACGCCCGCGAGCACCCCGACTCCTACGACGTCCGCGACCCCGCGCCCGGGCGCATCGTCTCCCGTCGCGACGCCGGACCAGATCGTCGCCGCGCACGACGACGACACCCCCGAGCCGACCGCCGTGGCGACCACCACCGAGACCCCCGACGCCGGCGTCCCCTCGTCCGGATCGGCGTCGTCGGGCGGCACCGTGGACGGAGTCGCCGCCGCCACCCCCAGCGCCACGCCTGACCCCACCCCGCTCGGCGCGTCCGTCACCGTGATCGGCGACTCCATCGCCCTCGGCGCGCTCGGTGACCTGCAGGCGCAGTTGCCGGGCGCCGTCGTCGACGCCGAGGTCGGCCGCCAGTTCTGGACGACCCCGGAGGTCCTCACCCGCCTCGCCCAGCAGGGCGCACTCGGTGACCTCGTCGTCATCAGCCTCGGCGCGAACGGGACCTTCAGCAGCTCACAGTTCCAGGAGATCATGGATGCCCTGGGCGGGCGCACGCTCCTGCTCGTCACGGTCACCGTCCCGCGGCGCTGGGAGTCAGACGTGAACGGCGCGATCGCGAAGCAGGCCAGCGAGCGTGGGCTCGGGGTCGTCGACTGGCATGCGATCAGCAGCAACGTCGGCGACTACTTTTGGGCGGACGGCGTCCACCTCAGCCCCGCCGGGCGCGCCGCCTACGCCTCCGTCATCGGACAGGCCGTCCGCCAGGCCATCGCCGCCGGCGGCTAGCCCGCCCCCGAGCCACCGAGGGCGCCCGCATCGTCCGAGGACCGCGGCGCCAGCAGCGCGAGCGCGACCCACACGAGGGCGATCCAGAGCACCTGCGCGATCAGCAGGTGGGCGAGCCCTGTCACCAGCGGCGTCACCAGCGCGATGTGCACGAACCCCAGCGCCCCCTGCACCACGATCCCGAAGACGAGCAGCTGAGCCGCCCACGCGTGCCCTCGCTCCTCGATCTCGTCCAGGTGACGCCAGGTGAACCACACGATCAGCGTCCCCGCCGTGATCGCTACCACCGGGTGGAGCACCCGCAGCCGCACGATCAGCTCCGACTCACGGTCGAAGTCCTGCCGGATGCCCTCCGCCAGCGTCTCCGCCGCGAACATCGTGTCCGCCAGCGAGGTCGTCGCGCCCGTCGCCGCGACCGCGAGGAGCGCGAACGCCAGCCCGAGGATGACCTTCGTGCGCGTCGGCACCGCCCGCAGCACGGGCTTCGCGTACCCCTCGATCAGCCACAGCGTGTAGGTCAGCACCGCCGTCAGCAGGAACGTGTTCACGAGGTGGACCGGCACCGAGACCTGCCGCGCCGCCGACCGGTCGTGGGCGACCCAGCCGTAGAACACGATCACCGCGCCGATCAGCGCCTCCACCACCAGCAGCCCCACGCTCCACAGCACGGCCTTCCGGACCGGATGCCCCGCCGCGTACGCCCGGAACACGAGCACCGCGAGGGCGATCACCGCGATCAGGCTCACACCCGAGATCGCGCGGTGGGAGAACTCGATCAGCTGGGCACGCTCGCCCGTCCCTGGCAGCACCAGCGTGCCCTCGCACGTCGGCCAGTTCGGCCCGCACCCGTCGCCCGAGTGCGTCGCGCGCACCACCGCCCCCATGACGATCGTCGCGACCGTCACGCCGAGGGTGAACCACGCCATCCAGCGCACGCAGTCGTGCGCGTTGGTGCGTGAGGAGACGAGCGCGACACCCGGAGCGGCCATGCCTAGAGGTTCCTACTCACGGGCCTCATCCGCCAGCCGGAGGGATCCCGCGTCCGCCTACGTGTTCCCCGCCGGCATCAGTACCACCGACACCGGGAAGCCAGTCACGCGCCAGTCCGCCAGGTCGCCCTCGGGCGTCATCCGCCAGCCGGAGGGATCCCGCGTCCGTCTACGTGTCCCCCGCCGGCATCAGCACCACGGACACCGGGAAGCCGGTCGCGCGCCAGTCCGCCAGGTCGCTCTCAGGCGTCGCGTACTTCGCCACCAGCAGCTCGCGCGCCTGATCGTGCTCCGCGCTGTCGAACGTCAGCGGCTGCGCGATGCCGTCGAACTGCTCTTCGCCGATCCGCACATGGACCGCGGGCCGTGCGAGGACGTTCTTCACCCAGTCCGCCTGCCCGGCCGCCTTGCCCTCGCCGCCGCCGTTCATCAGGTAGATCGTGTCGGACACCGCCGCGAACCAGATCTCGATCTCGTGGTGACGCCCGGACACCCGCCCGACCGTGGTCAGGTAGCAGTACGGCTCGGCAGCCCAGCGATCCTCGACGGTCGTCATGTGTCCTCCGGTCGTCAGAGTAGTGCCCCCCCGCCCGATCAGGCCCCGCCCCGAGCGGATCCACCTCCACCTCCACCTCCCCCTCCGGCCCCCTCTCCCCGTGTGGGGAGAGGGATGGGGTGAGGGCTCCCGCCTCCGCTCACCGTGAGGACGCCACGCCGCGAGCACCTAACCAGGACACCATTCGCCCTCCGCATGCGGCGATGCTCTACTCAGGTCATGCCCGCGACCGCCGAACCCCTCCGCCTCGAGGCCGCCCCCTTCCCGTGGTGGATGCGCGGCGGCCACCTCGAGACCATCCTCGCCTCCGCCCTCCCCCTCCCGATCGACCCCATCGAGGCCGAACGCCGCCTCGTCGAGGTCGCCCCCGGCACGTCCGTCGAGACCTTCTGGTCGAGGCCGCCTGAGCCGCCGCCGGTGGCTGCCCGCGGCTCCCTGCTCGTCGTCCACGGCCTCGGTGGCTCCGCCCTGCGGCCCCACGTGCTCGCCACCACCGACGAGGCGCTCCGGCGCGGCTGGCACGTGGTGCGCGTGAACCTCCGGAACCACGGCGGCACGGAGGCGCTCGCCTCCACGCTCTTCAGCGCCGTCCAGAGCGACGACCTCGGTGTCGTGCTCGCGGCCATGGAGGCGCACAGCCTGCCCCGGCCGTTCGTCCTCGCCGGCGCGTCGCTCGGCGCGAACATGGCGCTGCGATACGCGGCGCTGGAGGGCGACGCGAGCCGCGCGGACGCGGTCATCGCGCTCAACCCCGCGCTCGACTTCTTCGTCATCGAGCGCCAGATCAACCGCCCCGCCAACCTCCTCTACCGCCTGAACTTCGTCCTCGGCCTCTGCGCGATGGTGGAGGCGATCCGTGCACTCCGCCCGGTCCCCGACCCGCCCGCAGACCTGCGCCACATCCGCTCCATCCGCGCGTTCGACCACCACTTCACGGCGCCCGCCGCGGGCTTCGAGGATGTCGACGCCTACTACCGCGCCGCCGCGGCCGGCCCGCTCCTGGACCGTCTCCGCATCCCGGCCTTCCTCCTGACCGCCCGCAACGACCCCTTCGTCCCCGCCCCGCTCGTCGAGCGATACCACGGCGCGGCCGAGGGCCGCGTGCAGGTCGCGCTCACGGAGCGCGGCGGCCACGTCGGCTACCGCGTCCGCGACGAGCACGGTCGCGCCCGGTTCTGGGCTGCCCCGGTCGGCCTCGACTGGGCGGAGCGCACGCTCGGACTCGCCTGAGCGCCACCACCGGTGTCGCCGCGTCCCCTGGCTACGACGGCTGGCGGCACGTCCGTGACGGGGGCGACACCCGCGCGACACCCCGAGCAACACCGCGCGCGACTGACGGCGCGGCCCTCTACCCTCGGGGTGAGGGGGGCCAGAGATGACCGAACGTCGCGGCAGCATCGCGGACGACCCGCGGGTCGAGGGGCCGCGCGAGCACAGCGAGGAGGAGCGTCAGTTCCTCCTCGGGCCGCACAACCGCGGCTCGGAGTTCCTCCGCCTCCTCCGCATCGGCCACGAGTTCCTCCGGGGCCTCCGCGCGTTCCACTTCCTCGGCCCCTGCGTCACCGTCTTCGGCTCCGCGCGTGTCCACGAAGGCGACCCCGAGTACGACCTCGCGCGCGAGGTCGGCGCGCGCCTCGCGCGGGCCGGGTTCACCGTCATGACCGGCGGCGGCCCTGGCGTCATGGAGGCCGCGAACCGCGGCGCCCGCGAGGCCGGCGGCGCCTCCGTCGGCTGCAACATCATCCTGCCCACGGAGCAGGCCCCGAATGCCTACCTCGACCGCTTCGTCACCTTCCACTACTTCTTCGTCCGGAAGGTGATGCTCCTCAAGTACTCCTACGGCTTCATCGTCATGCCCGGCGGCTTCGGCACCCTCGACGAGGCGTTCGAGACCGCCACGCTCGTCCAGACCGGGAAGATCAAGGACTTCCCCATCGTGCTCATGAACAGCGCGTTCTGGGGCGACCTCATGGGCTTCTTCCGGTCCCGCCTCGTCGCGAGCGGCAAGATCGAGGAGCACGACATCGCCCGCTTCACCGTGACCGACTCGGCCGAGGAAGCCGCGCAGATCATGATCAGCGCCGCCATCGACCGCTTTGGCCTCACCCCCTCCGCGACGCCCCCACGCCGCCGCCGCTGGTGGCTGTTCGAGTAGTGCCGAGGATGCCGCGCCGCCCGCTCGCCGTCGGCGCCGTCGCCGCCACGCTCGTCCTCCTCGCCGTTGCGCTCCCCCTCGCACGCTC
>CAYPYF010000137.1:4594-4990 GCA_964414675.1 uncultured Dehalococcoidaceae bacterium | reverse complement strand
CCGCTGCACGAGGAAGAGCTCCTGCAGGCGCTCCGTGACGACCACGGTTACGGTCGGCTCGGTGCCAACATTCGTCAGGAGTTTGAGCAGGCCACCCGTGAGGCGGAGCGGAAGGGCGGCATCCTGCGACGGAGTACCTGGCTGTGGCCCAACAGCCTCGACATCGCCTTGGTTCCGGTCCGTGTAAGGGTGGGGGAAGCTCGCCGTCGTTTCGAGTGGTACTCGGATGAAGAGCTCCTGCGGGCGCTCCGCATCGCCGGTTCTGTTTCCGGCGCTCTCAGTCGAGACGGACTGGCGGAGGCGAGTGGACGGTTACTCGGCGTGAACCTCACGCAGGGGATACGTGACCGTCTGCTGAACCTGATCCCGTCAGGCATCGGACGTGGCTACCTGTCA
>CAYPYF010000137.1:635-4584 GCA_964414675.1 uncultured Dehalococcoidaceae bacterium | reverse complement strand
TGTCAGAACGCGACGGGACGATCCGCGAGGCTGATTACTAGTCCGTCCGAACGCCACACATCTGCCAGAAGGCAGCTTCCGCCACGATGCGCGTCCCGTACTGACGAGCTTTCTGCGCTTTCCCGGACTGGCTCTGCGGATCTGCCACGACGAGGATGTCGAGCTTCTTCGTCACCGAGTCTCGCACCTGTAAGCCCCTGGCGATCGCCAACGCATGAGCATCTTCGCGGGAGACTCGAAGACCGCCGATCGTCGCGAGTAACTCGCCGGTAAAGCAGACACTCGTGCCGGGTGTGAGGAGCATGCTCGCGGCCGGCTTTGGCGTATCGGTCGATGGGCGCGTCAAGATGACTTGCTCGACATCGGCGGGGGCGATCGCGAGGAACTCCCCGACTAGGCGAAGGTCCGCCGCCTCGAAGTCGGTGATGACTCCGTCAGCCCAGGCCGTAGCGATCATCGCGTCGAAGAACTCCCGATGCAGACGGCGGATGTCATCGGCTGACAGGTGCTCGGTACCGGCGATCCAGGCGAGCTCAAGCGCTTCCTCGGCTGACAGATGCCGGTCCTCGAGGGCCTGCATCAACAGGTCGAGATATGCCGCTTCGTCTCCCGTCGCCTCACTGGATTGCGCGGGGAGTCGGTCGATCAACCGGCCGAGGTATCCTCGTTCCGCCGCTGCACGGCGGCTTGCCTCGCCGCGGACGAGCGCGATCCCGCGCGGCGTGAGTGGTGGCCACCTCGTCGGGTCCGGCTCGCTCATCAGGCCACAGTCAGTGAGTCTGAGCGCCGAGCCTGCCGGATGCCGTTCGTACCAGCGAGACAGGATGCCAGCCACCGCCCGAGCATCACCGATCGCGGTGTGCGCCTGCCCATGCAATACCGACAGCCTCGCGCACACGTCCGCCAGCCGCCGTCCGTACTCTGGGGAGCCCGCCAGTTGCATCGTGCAGAGGTACGGAAGAGTCGGGGATCCGATGCCTGAACGGCCGAGTTCGGCCTCGAGGAATGCGACGTCGAATCGCGCGTTGTGAGCTACGACGATGCGGTCGTGCAGGAGTGCCCCGACATCTCCTGCGATGTCCTCGAACCCGGGTGCGTGTGTGAGATCGGCCATCGTCAGGCCGTGGATCCGCTCGGTGTCACCGAGATCTCGACGCGGGTTGACGAGCGATTCGTACTCGCGTTCGATGGTTCCGTCGAGGCGAAACAGCACCACACCAATCTCGACTACGCGATGGTGGTAGTGCGGTGAAAGTCCGGTCGTCTCGACATCGACCGCAGCGAATTTGTAGTCGTAGATTGTGCGCATCAAGAACACTCATCCGTCGCAATACTGGCGCGAGCATCCTACCGAATTGATCAAGCGATGGGGTACCGGTTGGTTCACTCATCGACGACGCCATAGTGGGCAGAGCGACTTCCTAAGGGCAGTCGTGAGCTCAACCATGTCTGAGTGAAGGCAGTCGATGTGATTTCAGTAGTGCTGGCCGAACGCCGCCGCCCTATGGACGTGATCGGGAATCGAAGCTTACGCGCGCGCCTATCGCCCTGTTGGTCATCGTTGGGGCAGTTGGGAAGAAGGCGAACAGTCATGCCTCGCGGCTGTGGCGTGTGTTGGTGTCCGCCAACGAATCTGCGGCGAGGCGAGCTACCCCCCAGCGATCACCTTCGTCGTCGAATCCCTCGATGAGGTCGAGGTTCGTGACAGGATCGAGGCGATCAGCCCGACTCTCGGCCCAGTCGCACCACGCAAGGAGATGCGCTCTTCGCGCCTCTGTGAGGGCGTCGAGGTGTGCCCGAACTTTCGCAACGTAGTCTCGGATGAGGTTCGATCGATGTGCCGCGAGGATCTCCTCGTCTAGTCGCTTCGCGCGTGCCCGTTCGATTCGTTCGAGGCGCTCGCGTTCTTGCCGTTCTTGCTCTTCCTGTTCCCATTGCTGCTGGCGCTCTTCATCACGGGCAGCGCGTCCTGTGATCGTCGCGAAGAACTCAACGAGGTGATCTTCAAGATCTCCGCGCCGGTTGTCCGTCCATCGACTGCGACTCTGATCCCACGCCGACGGCAATATCAGTGCGAGTCGACCAGTTGGTTCTCGTCGTCGTTCACGGAGCGAGGGTTCCTCGTTCTGGCGGGAGGTCGGAGACTGCGCTCGCCACCGGCGGATGTCGTCCTCAGTGAACGGGACCGGTTCGGTCTGCTCTTCAATGCTGACCGGGTATGACTGCCTCCCGATCACGATCACCCCGCCTACCACTTCGTCGAATCGGGTCTTCGACCGAGGCTTGACCTCCCAACCCCGGCGCTCAGCTTCGTGGCAGATCGCTTGTAGGAGTCGTAGCGATCTCGCGAGGGCAGTTCGGGAGACACGTAGCCGGAAGATCCCGGGCGCTGGTCCGACGTGAAGGCGCCCATCTCCCTGCGGGAGAGCTTCTCGTGCCTTCGTGCGCGTGGCCGCCACGAGTAAGTGAGGCCGCCTGAGTTCTCGAGGAACAGGGATCGGAGGACTGGCCGCCACCTCGGTCTGGACTTGATCCTTCTGCTGAGCTCTCGCGTCACTCTGTTCGGAGCCACTACCTATGATGGTCACCATCTCAGGAGTGCCGTCAGTTGGGAGAGGCAGCACAGGACGTTCGCTGATCTTCCCGTGTGCCAGCTTTGCCCAGTGACCACGCGGAGGGAGTGGGACCTCTGCCGCTCGACAGAGCTTCGCGAACCAGACATCCGAGACACCGAACCGTGGTGCGATATTCGAGACTGGTTCCGACCAGACCAGGTCGTAGAGTCCTTGTCGGCTCAGTTGCTCAACCATGGGCTGTCCCCATTGCCTCCATACACGGGAAGGGTACTTCAGACGTTGGGGACCAGCGGGGTGTGTTGGCACACTGATTGTGCAGCCGGTGTGACTAGGCCTGGTGACCTGAGCCGCGTGGGATGATCCAGCGCGCCGGTTGTCCGGTGACCTCGGCGATCAGGTCGAAGTCCTTGTCGTAGTGCAGCACCGTCGCATCGTGGACCAACGCGGTCGCGGCGATCAGCAGGTCCGGGATCGGACGGCGGTGCAAGCCGCGTTGCGCCAGCCGGCGCTGGAGATCCAACGCTGCGCGTGTGACCTCCTCGTCCACGGGCAACCACGTCAGCGACGCCAGGTGGTTCCAGCGCGTCTCGTAGTCAGCCGGGCCACGCGTCGAGTACAGCAACTCCAACGCGACAATCGCGCAGGTCGCCAGCTGGTTCTCCGCAGCGAGCGAGCGCAAGGTCGCGTCAGCGTCGTTGCTGTACCGCTGTTGCTCGAATGCTGACTTGTCGACTAGGAACACGGTCATCGCCACGCAGCGGCCATGACCTCCGCATCTCCAAGGTCGTCAGCGCTTGTCCGGAGGTGCTCGACGAACGCGAGCCGCTCCCTGCGCGTGGCGATCTCCCGCAAGGCGCGGTTGATTGTCTCGACCTTGGTCGTGGTGCCGAGCTCACGCGCGGCGGCAGCAAGCGCGTCATCATCGATGTCGATCAGCGTCTTCGTCATCGCACACTCCTCCCTGGCTCTCGTATATACGATCAGCAGTTGGAGTATATCAAGGTGCTGACCAATACGCCTTGGTCGGTCACAGGCGAGGCTGCGCGATCGCGTCACGGAGCGGGATCTGTCGCCTCAGTAGACAAATCAGGCTCCCAACATCAGTTGGGAGCCTGATTCGAACAGCACGGCGTTTCTAGTGGTTAGATTCCAGAGCGTGTCCCCCGACTGTCCCTCTGCTGTTCTGGTCGATTTAGCTCGAATCCATCGTTTGCTGGGATTCTAACTACACCCACTCGTCGCACCGCAGTTCATGCACTTCAGGCACGTCCCGTTGCGGACCATCATCAGCTGGCCGCACTCGTCGCAGGGGTCGCCTTCGAAGCCCTTCTGGCGTGCCTCGTCGGTCGCGGAGATCGTCGTGGTGCGCTCGG
>CAYPYF010000137.1:0-625 GCA_964414675.1 uncultured Dehalococcoidaceae bacterium | reverse complement strand
CGCGACCGCTGACCGGCGGTGAAGCCGGCGACGCCGGCGTTGAAGGTCACGGTGCTGACGACCGGGGCGTCGCCGCCGCTGCCGGTGACGACGACGGTCTGCACGTCCGAAGTGCTGGACGCGAAGCCGGCGGCGCCGCTGTAGGCGGCGGTGACGGGGTGCGTGCCGACGGCGAGCGCGGTCGTCGAGAAGATGGCGACGCCGTTGTCGAGGGCGATGTTGGACCCGCCCGGAATCGCGACGCCGTTGTCGAGGAACGTGACCGTGCCGAGCGCGCCCGGCGACGGGACGACGGTGGCGGTGAACTGGACCAACGAGCCGCCGGTGGTGGCGAGCGGGACGGCGACCAGGGTGGTCGTCGTGAGGGTGATCGAGGATGAGCGCGCGGCTGCTGGAGCGGGCGCGGCCGGAGCGGCGGACGCGGCGGGGACCGGCTGCGGGGCCGGCGAGGGCGTCACGACCGCGGCCGGGGCGGCTGCGGCGACGGCTACAGGTGCGGCTGAGACGGCTGCGGGGGAGTCCTCGACCGGGTCGGTGTCGGCCTCGAGTTCCTCGGGGGTGACGTGGGCGAGGTCGTCGCGGCCGAGGTAGGAGACGGCGAGCTCGCGGAAGATGTAGTCGATCA
>CAYPYF010000136.1:0-5318 GCA_964414675.1 uncultured Dehalococcoidaceae bacterium | reverse complement strand
CATCATCGACACCCCCGGCCACGCCGACTTCGGTGGCGAGGTCGAGCGCGGCCTGACGATGGTGGACGGCGTGCTGCTCCTCGTGGACGCCTCGGAGGGGCCGCTCCCGCAGACCCGCTTCGTCCTGCGCAAGGCGCTGGAGGGCAAGCTCCCGGTCATCCTGGTGATCAACAAGATCGACCGGCCGGACGCCCGCATCAAGGAAGTCGTGGACGAGGTCTACGAGCTCTTCCTGGACCTGGAGGCGGACGAGGAGCAGTTCGACTTCCCGATCGTCTATACGAACGCGCGCGCCGGCACGGCGACGCTGGACATCGACACTCCGAGCACCAGCCTCCAGCCGCTCATGGACCTGCTGATCGAGCGCATCCCGGCGCCGGTGCACCAGCCCGGCCATGGGCTGCAGGCGCTGGTCACCAACCTCGACGCGTCGCCGTACGTCGGCCGCCTGGCGATGTGCCGGGTGGTGAACGGGACGATCCGCCGCGGCCAGATGGTGGCGTGGTGCCGTCGGGACGGCACGATCGAGCAGGCGCGCCTCGGCGAGCTGTACGTGACCGAGGCGCTCGAGCGCGTCGAGGTGGAGTCGGCCGGCCCGGGCGAGATCATCGCTGTCGCCGGGATCGCGGACATCACCATCGGCGAGACGCTCGCCGACACCGACGACCCACAGCCGCTGCCGCTGATCAGCGTCGACGAGCCGAGCCTCTCGATGCTTGTCGGCATCAACACCTCGCCCCTCGCCGGACGCGAGGGCACCCTGCTGACCGCGCGTCTGCTCCAGAACCGCCTGCAGGCGGAGCTCGTCGGCAACGTGTCGCTGCGGGTGGAGGACTCCGACCGTCCGGACGCCTGGATCGTGCAGGGCCGCGGTGAGCTGCAGCTCGCGATCCTCGTCGAGACGCTGCGCCGCGAGGGCTTCGAGCTCACGGTCGGCCGCCCGGAGGTGGTCACGCGCCGCATCGACGACAAGGTGCACGAGCCGGTGGAGGCGCTGACGGTCGACATCCCGGAGGAGTACCTCGGGGCGGTGTCGCAGCTGCTGGCGGTCCGCAAGGGCCAGATGGCGCGCACGATCAACCACGGCACGGGCCGGATCCGCGTGGACTACATCATCCCGTCGCGCGGCCTCATCGGCTTCCACACGGAGTTCCTCACGGAGACGCGCGGCAACGGCCTCGCGCACCACGTGTTCCATGGCTACGCGCCGTGGTTCGGTGAGCTCCGCACCCGCCAGAACGGCTCGCTGGTCGCGGACCGCCGAGGCCCGGCGACCGCCTTCGCGATCCTCGCGCTGCAGGAGCGCGGCGCGCTGTTCATCCCCGCGGGCGTCGAGGTGTACGAGGGCATGATCGTCGGCGAGAACGCGCGCACGGACGACATGGACGTGAACATCACGCGCGAGAAGAAGCTCAACAACATGCGCGACTCCACGGCGGAGAAGACCGAGAAGATCACGCCGCCCCGGAACCTCTCGCTGGAGCAGGCGCTGGAGATGCTGCGCGAGGACGAGTGCCTGGAGATCACGCCGAAGTCCGTGCGGCTCCGGAAGGTCGTCCTGGACCAGAGCCAGCGCGCGCGTCTGGCGAAGTCCGGCCGAGCCTAGACCGGGACGGGCTCCTAGCCGGCGGCGTTCGCAGCCTCGGGGGCGGCCTGCTCCCGACTGTAGCGTCGCGCGCGTGTGCCCACGAACGCGGCGACGAGGAGGCCGAGCGTGATCGGGATGAACATCCCGACCGCGAGCGCCACCACGCCCGGCTCGAACAACGTGGAGTAGACGACGTTGTAGCCGGACGAGACGGCCATCTGGATGAACATCAGCGTCGAGGATGCCACGCCCGCCATCTCCCGGAACGGGACGAGGGCGCCGGCCATGGCCGACGGCCGCGACATGCCGATGCCGAGCGCGGACACGAACGACGGCACGATCACCATGAGCGGGTGTTCGATCCCGAAGAGCACGAAGATGCCCATGCTCGCCGAGGCGGCCCCGGCAATCGACGCGCCGAGCAGCACGATCTTGTAGCCCTCGAACTTACCGACCAGGCGGCTGGAGATCGTGGCGCCCGCCATGAAGCCCAGCGCCATGAAGCCAAACGCGAGTCCGAACACCGTGGGCGCCACGCCGAGACGGTCGATGAGGACGAACGACGAGGTTGAGACGAACAGCAACTGCCCGCTGAACATCAGCCCCATCACCATCGCGAAGCCGAGGAAGATCGGGCTGGTGAGCAGCGTCCGGTAGTCCTGCATCAGGCCCGTGCGCGGCCCCTCGCGCGGCGGCTTGGTCTCACCGAGCGTCGCCGTGTACCACGTCGCGAACAGCACCCCGGCGACAGCGAGGACGACGAACACGGCGCGCCATCCGGCGACCGCGGCGATCGCGCCACCGAAGACCGGCGCCACGGCAGGCGCCAGCGGCAGGATGATCGCCTGATAGCCGATCATCTTCGTGGCGCCCTCGCGAGAGAACAGGTCCAGGACCATGGCATTCGCCATGGCCGGGCCAACTCCACCGCCGATCCCCTGCAGGATGCGGCCGGCGATGAGCATCTCTGCGGACTGCGCGAAGACGCAGAGGATGCCCCCCATGACGAAGATGGTGAGCCCGACGTACAGGACGGGCCGGCGGCCCCAGCGGTCGGACGCCGGACCGTAGACCAGCTGCGAGGCGGCGAACGACACCAGGAAGAGCGTCACGCCCAGCGTCAGGAACGCCTCGGTGCTGCCGAACTCCTCGACAATGGCGGGCATCGAGGGGAGGAACGTGTCGATGGAGATGGGCGCGGTGGCGCTGAGGGCGATGAGGAAGATCGCAATGCGAAGCGTCGGCTCGCGCCGCGTCGAAGGCGCGGGAGATGTGGCAGTCACTGACGGTCCTGTCGTGGAATGACGACCAGCGTACGCCCGACCCACTTACGGTGCATTAGTCGCTGACGCCATCATCGGCCCGATCGCGATCCGGCGGATGAACGAATCGTCTCAGCGGCCGCGGGCTACCCCACCGGCTCGAGGACGGAGCGTGCGACGGTGCCGGCCATCATGTCCGCGAACGCCTCGTTGATCTCGGGCATCGGGCGCTTCTTCGAGACGAGATCATCGAGGTTGAGCTTGCCGTCCATGTAGAGGTCTACGTAGACCGGCAGGTCGTACTGAAGCTTGGCGGACCCGAAGAACGACCCGATGAGCCGCTTCTCGCCGAGGAAGGCGCGACCGGCGACGGTGATGTCCTCGCCGACGACGCCGACGATGACCGCGGTGCCACCCCGGCGGACCATCTCGAAGGCCTGCTCCGCGGTCTTACCGAGGCCGATCGCCTCGAAGGCGTAGTCGAGGCGGTCGTTCGTGAGGCGGCGGACCGCCTCGATCGGATCGACGTCGTTGGCGTTCACGAAGTCAGTCATGCCGAACTTCGCGCCGAGGTCCGCCTTCGATGCCACCGTGTCGATGCCGATGATGCGGCGCGCCCCCGCGAGCCGTGCGCCCTGCACGACATTGAGCCCGACGCCGCCGAGGCCGATCACGGCGACGTCCGAGCCCGCTTCGACCTGCGCGGTCCGCAGGGCGGCGCCGACGCCGGTGGTGACGCCGCACCCGACAAGGCAGATGCGGTCGAGGGGTGCGTCCTCGCGCACCTTCACGACGCCCCGCTCCGGCATCACCGTGTACTGGGCGTAGCCCGCGACGCCGATCCCCTGCTGGACGGGGTTGCCGCCCTCGTCGCGGAGTCGCGGCGAGGTACCGTTGAACATGCGGTCCGGGTAGTCGGAGCGTTCGCAGATCTGGGGCTGGCCGCGGACGCAGAAGTAGCAGATGCCGCAGTTCGGCTTGAACGCGCAGACCACGTGGTCGCCCTCGGCGACGGAGGTGACGCCCGGCCCCACGGCCTCCACGATGCCACCCACCTCGTGTCCGAGGATGACCGGCACGGGGAGCGTGCCGGCCTTCGCACGGTTGATCGCGTGGAGGTCCGAATGGCAGACGCCACACGCCACCACCTTCACCAGCACTTCGCCGGCGCGCGGCTCGTCCAGGGTGATGTCTTCCATGGCGATCGCGTCAGGCCCACGAAGAACGGCGGCTTGCATGGGGACTCCTTCACACGGGTCGCTATGATTCCCAGCGGAGGGTGGCGAGGACGCCAGGGTCGGTCCCGTCCGGTCGGTTCGCGGAGTCTAGTGGCTCCACGGCCCGATGCGGCCTCGGATGGGCGGTTCACCCGCGATCGCGTTCACATGGATGTCACAAAGCAGACATGCTGGTGTCTCATGCCTCGCCGAATATCACGACATGAAGGACGCAGCGACCTCCCCCGCCCTCATGCGGGCGTCATCGCAGCAGATGCGTTCCGGCCAGGTCCGGAGCCAGCAGATGCGCGCGGGTCAACGCCAGACGCCCCAGATGCGCGCCGGGCAGATCCGGACGCAGCAGATGCGCGGGTAGCCACGACGGCCACTCCCCTGCGGCCGCCCGTGCGTACCTTCTCCCCGAAGAGGTCTCCCGTGCCCCATCGCCTCTCGGCGGACGCGACCCCGCGGGCCTCTCGATGACCGGCCTGTTCGAGGGCTACGAGCCCGGCCCCGGGCCAGACGAGATGTTCACGCCGGAGGGCCGCATCCGGCCCTCCTACGCCAGCTACTACGAGCGCCTCAGCCAGTGGGACGCCGAGACGTACGTGATGCGGCAGGACATCGCCGACCTCGAGACGATGAACGGCGGCGTGACCTTCACGGTCTACAGCGACGACACCGGCACGGAGCGGATCTTCCCGTTCTCGCTCGTCCCTCGCATCATCACGCCCGGTGAATGGCGGCGGCTGGAGGCGGGCCTGCAGCAGCGCGTGACCGCGCTCAACCGGTTCCTCACCGACATCTACTCCGAGCAGCGATGCCTCCGCGACGGCGTGATCCCCGCCGAACTCGTGCTCACCCACGCGGCGTTCCAGAGCCGGATGCAGGGCTTCACCCCGCCACTCGGCGTGTACGCGCACATCGCCGGGATCGACCTCATCCGCGACCAGGACGGCGTGTTCAAGGTGCTGGAGGACAACCTCCGCACCCCCTCGGGCGTCTCGTATGTCATCGAGAACCGCCGCACGATGCTGAACACGGTGCCGGACCTGTTCCCGGCCGCGCGTGTCGAGCCGGTAGGCGACTATCCGGAGCACCTCTCTGAGATGGCGGTCGCCGTCCGGCCGGAAGGCGTCCCCGCCGACCAGGTGCGCACCGTCATCCTGACGCCCGGCTCCTACAACTCCGCGTACTTCGAGCACTCGTTCCTCGCGCGCCAGATGGGCGTCGAACTGGTCGAGGGGCGCG
>CAYPYF010000135.1:0-5342 GCA_964414675.1 uncultured Dehalococcoidaceae bacterium | reverse complement strand
TCCTGGGGGAGGCCGATCTTGCCCCAGGACGACCTCCACACCGGCGCGTTCTGGATCGCACTCCCCGAGGCCGTCACCACCGGCGTCAAGACCACCACCGTCGAAGCCGCCCTCCACGGCGTCGGTGCACTCCTCTCGAACGTCGCCCCGCTCCTCCTCATGTGCGACCCCCGCGACCTCCATCTCTCCACCCAGGCGAAGAGCCCCCACACCGGCCTTCCCACGCTCTTCCTCTGGGAGTCCGTCCCCGGCGGCGTCGGCTTCGGCGAGCACCTCTACCGCGAGACACCCCGACTGCTCACGATGGCGCTCGGCATGGCCCTGTCCTGCGGCTGCAGCGACGGCTGCCCCGGCTGCGTCGGTCCCGGCACGCCCGGCGCGAAGGCCGTCGCCATGCTCGCGCTCCGGGCGATGCTCGCCGGCATCGCACCCACCACCACGGATGAGGCGTCCCCGCCCGATCTCACGACCGACGCGGCCGGCTGACCGTGGTCCTCGAGCACCCCGTCCCCAGTACTGCGCGCACCACTGATCGAGGCGAATCCCCCGCCGAGGTCCGCGAACGCCTGCGCGGCCTCATCCGCCGCCTCGAGGCAAAGCCCATGCGCCCGACGGCTCCGCTCCGAGAGTGGCGCCCTCGCCGGTGGGGTGTCGAGGAGACCTTCGCGACCGCCGCGATCTCCGGCACTGCGCGCGAGGTCACCCGCCGTGAGACGGGCGCCGGCGAATGCTGGCTGATCACCGAGCGTTTCGCGCTCGACCACGTCGTCGGCACGCAACCCCTCGCCGACATCGCGCACGTCGCCCCCGCCACCTACGGGCTCATCGCCCCTGACGAGGGCGTCGAGGACGCGGCCATCGAGGACCTCGTCTTCCTCGACATCGAGACCACCGGCCTCGGTGGCGCGGGCGCGATCGCCTTCCTCGTCGCCGCCGGCCGCTTCGAGGTGACCGCGGACGCCGGCGGCGGATCGGAGTTCGTCCTCCGCCAGTACCTCGCCACCTCACCGCCCGAGGAAGCCGGCGTCCTCCGCGCCATCCTCGACGACTACGACGTGCAGGGCGGCGACTCCGTCCTCGTCACCTACAACGGCCGCGCCTTCGACGCGCCGATGCTGGACGGCCGCGCCACCATGCACCGCCAGCGCGCCGGCTTCGATGTCCTCCGCCACGTCGACCTGCTCACCCCGGCGCGCACCGCCTGGCGCGGCACCATCGAGTCGTGCCGCCTCGCGATCGTGGAGAACGAGGTGCTCGGCCTCACGCGCCCGACGGGCGAGGTCTCCGGCAGCGAGGTCCCGCGCGACTACTTCCGCTACCTGCGCGTGCAGGACGCGCGCGTGCTCGCCCCGATCGTCGAGCACAACGCCCTCGACGTCGTCTCGCTCGCCGCGATCCTCGCGAGGTTCGGCGCACTCCTCGGCGGTGCGCGCGAGGCCAACCCACTCGATGCCGTCGCCCTTGGCCGGCTCTTCGCCGCCCGCGGACGCCACGACGAGGACGCTCGTCCCCTCGGCATCCACTGGCTCGACCGCGCCCTCGAGATGCTCCCGCCCGGCAGTGTCCGCGACGACGTCGCGCTCCGCCTCGCCGCCCTGCACCGCAAGTCCGGCCGCCGCGACCTCGCCGAGCCACTCTGGCGCGAAGTCGCCGCCCGCCCCGGAAGCGGCATCGGCCCCCTGGTCGAGATCGCCAAGGCCCTCGAGCACGACCGCCGCGACTACCCCGCCGCCATCGAGGTCGTCGACGAAGCCCTCCGTCGCACCGCCCACCTCGCCCGTCTCGACCGCGCCACCGCATCCCGCTGGCGCGAAGCCCTCACCCACCGCCGCACCCGCCTCGAACGCCGCCTGGAGCGACAGACCGAACGCACCCGCTAGTCCGCGCCCCTCCCCCTCCGAATCCGGCCCCCTCCCCCTCAGGGGGAGGGGGGAGGGCTCCGCCCCCGAAGACAACGGTTCTCGCCAGGCAGGCCCCGCCCGTCGAACGCCACCCACCGAGGCGGGCCGCAAACACTCCCAGCACCGAGCGAACACCCCCGAGGCACACACCTCCGGCCCCCTCTCCCCACACGGGGAGAGGGATGGGGTGAGGGCTCCGCCTCCGACCACTAAGAACTACACGAGGTCTACGGCGCGAACGGATCGAAGAAGATGTAGATCTCCTGCCCGTCGTCGATCAGCGACAGGCTGTTCACCCACGACGGGACCAGCGGCGAATACGCCCGCCACACCTCGTCCTGGAACGCAAACACGCTCCGGACCGGCTGATAGTCCACCAGCAGGTGGACGAACCGCACCGGGTACCTATCTGGCCCGTCGTACTCCGACAGCATCACACCCGTCTGCGTCCCGCCCAGCAACTGCGCCGCCTCGGCGCCTGCCGGCAGCAGCGGCCCCACGCCGAAGAGACTGCCCATGTCCAGCCGTCGCGCACCCGAACCGTCCGGAGACGCCGTCACCCCCGTCGCCCGGGTCTGAAGCAGTGACGCGAGGCGGTCGGCATCGGCGGCCGGGAACGCCTCCTGCAGCAGCGCCAGCGCGCCCGCGACGTGCGGAGCCGCCGCCGAGGTCCCCCCGAACGCCGCAGACGGCGACGAGTTCCCCGCACCGGTCGGTGAGAGCAGGTTGGGCTTGAACCGCCCGTCCGTCGTCGGCCCGCGCGAGGAGTACGTCGCCTCCGACCGGGTCGTGGAGACCGTCAGCGCCCCCACTGTGATCACGCTCGGATGGTCCGCCGGCTCGGACAGTGACCCCTGCGGGCGATACAGGCTCAGCGGGTTCCCCCGGTCGGGCGTGCCCACCATCATGATGTCGAGTTCCCGGGGCCCCTCGGCCGAGTGGGCCTGGATCACCCGCAGCCCGTACAGGCCCGTCTGCGTCGCCAGCACCTGCAGCGACTCCACCGGGTCGTCGTCGCAGTTCTGGATCGCCCGCGACGCCCGCACGAGGGCGCCCGACGGCCCGAAGAGCTCGATGTCGTAGTCGGAGCAGGCTGCCCCCCACGGCTCGTCCCAGCGGACGGAGACCGTGATCAGGTCGCCCGCCGAGAACTGGTGCGTGTTCATCTCCACGCCGTCCTCGAAGTCGTGGATGGTGTCGCCGTCGCTGTCCGCGAACGTGCCGACCCAGTGCTGTTGTGCCCAGTTCCCGGAGGCCACTGACCACGCCTGCCCGGCCTGCACACCCCGCGAGACCACCTCGTTCACCGGCCCCGTACCGTTGCCTGGCCCATTGTGGATGTACCCGAGCGAGAACGACACGACCTGCACGCCCTCCGCGATGAGGTAGTCCACCGCCGCGGAAAGTTCCGTCACCGTCGAGAAGTTGACCAGGTAGAGGTGCGCACCGGGCGCCACCGAATGCACCACCTCGGCGGCGCGGCGGCCGTGCTCCGTGCCACCCTCGATGCTCCCGTCGCGACGGAAGCTGCGCGTCGTCACCGCTGCCGGAAGCGAGCCACCCAGGCGGTTCGCGTACCCGTTGAAGCCGGCGTCGAGGATCGCGACCTTCACGCCGTACCCCGTGAACCCCGCGGCATTCCAGTTGTCGGAGCCGATGAGCTCCGTCGCCGACACCACCTGCAGCGGCACGAAGACACCAGGGGTCGCCACTCTGACAGCGTCCCGAGACACCTCGATCACCCCGAGCGCCGAGGAGGGCAGGACCGCCTGCACCCGGTCGCCGGAGGTGATCTCCACCTCGCCGCCGAGGCTCGTCACCAGCCGCTCGGCGCGGTCGACGTCGCCGTCCACCGCCAGCAGCTCGACACGCATCGAAGCCTCCGCCCGGTCGGGCGGAGGCGGTGTGGGCAGGCTCAAGACCAGCAGGAACGCTGCCGCCAGGCTGAAGCCGGCGAGGAGGCGCATGGGACTCCAGGTAGCGCGGTGGGCTAGTTCAACCACCCGCAACGACAATTGTAGGGGGCGACTTTCCAACGCACCGAAGTCGGCATCGGCCCCGGGAGCGCACCCCCGAGGCCGATGCCACCCCGTTACTCGACCTCGACGACGTCCGCCGAGTGGATGTGCCACGTCCGCTGCTCGGGCGTCGCACCGTCGATGTTCGCGGTGTGGTGGAGGACGTACGTGCCCTCGAACGCCTGCTCGCCACCGCCGGTCGTCCGTGCCACGACGCGGACGGGGATCTCGATGTACCGCTGGCCGGCGCCGGCATCGATGCGGCCCGGCTCACCGATCTCCCACGAGATCGAGGCCGTCTCCGCGAACCCCGCGACGAACTCGTCGTACGTCTGGCCGCTCGCCTCGCCGTCGTTCCGCCACAGGTGGTACGCGGTCTCGTAGTCGCTCGTGCCGATCGCCGTGAAGTACGCGTCGAGGACCGCGACGGCGTCCTCGGCGGTCTGCTCGCCCTCAACCGTCTCGGTCGCTTCGGCCGTCGAGGTCGGCTCACCGGTCGACGTGCCGTCGGGCGTGGCCGTCGAGGGCGCCCCGGTGCCAGTCGGAAACGGCGACGCCGTGGGCACGCCGGTGTCGGTCGCCGTCGCCGTGGTCGTCGGAGTGCCCCCGTCGCCGTCCTCGTCACTGCACCCCACGAGGAGGAGCGCTGCGACGGCGCTGCCGGTCACGATCAGGCGGCCGAGGGAATGGAAACGTGGCGCGTGTACGCGCAGATGTGGAGTAGTCATGAAGAAGGAACGCTCCCGACCCCGGATAAGTTCCGAGTCGCTCGCGACCACCGCTTGTTACACTTTCATCCCGCGACGACCGGCGCGCAAACGGATCTGACTTCGCTGCCACGACGGCACGAGGCAGGTACCAGGCCCCGGCAGAACGTCGCGGACGGTGGGCAGTGCCGACCCGCACGGCCACGAGGTAGCCCGGCCGGTAGCCCAGGACGAGGGCCATGGACTTCACCTTCTCCCCGGATGAAGAGCGCTTCCGCGAGGAACTCAAGGCGTTCCTCGCCGGCCAGTTGCCCGAGGACTGGGACTTCCGCGACTTCGTCGGCGAGGTCGACAAAGCCGAACGCGCCGAGCTCGCACGCTTCGTGAACCGCGAGCTGGCGCAGCGCGGCTGGCTGGCCCTCCCCTGGAAGGAAGAGTTCGGCGGCCTCGGCGCCGGCCACCTCCAGCAGGCCATCTTCAACGAGGAGAGCACGTACGCGAGGATGCCCGGAGGAGGCGGCCAGGGCGTCGCCTGGGTCGGCCCCGCCATCCAGCGCTTCGGCTCCGCCGAGCAGCAACAGCTCTGGCTTCCGCGCATCGCGCAGGGCGAGGACACCTGGTCCACGCTCTACACCGAGCCCGGCGCCGGCTCCGACCTCGCAAGCATCCAGACCCGCGCCGAGCGGCAGGGCGACGAGTACGTCATCAACGGCACC
>CAYPYF010000134.1:4340-5360 GCA_964414675.1 uncultured Dehalococcoidaceae bacterium | reverse complement strand
GAGGACGGTCCGCCAGCCGTTGCCGTGGTCCAGCACCAGCCGGCCGTTGCCGGCCTCGACGACCACGCCGTCCGTCGGGCTCTGGATCGCCGACCCGATCCCCCCGAAGTAGTCCACAGTGATGCCGTTGGCGCGTCTCGCGACCGCGCCCTCCAGCGGCGCCGTCAGCACGCCCCCTGCCCCGCGACCACCGAAGACTGCCCCGGACACCGGCTGGACACCCGCGAACACCGGCGCCGCTGCTCCGAGGATCGACGAGAGGTACGAGCGCGTCTCGGCGGGCAGTCCCGCCTCCCAGTTCGCGCCGTGCGCCTTCACCAGCGACTGCACTCGCCCCAGGCCGCAGTTGTAGGACGCCATCGCCTTCCGCACGTCGCCATTCCACACGTTCAGGTAATGGCGCATCGTCTCAGCGCCGGCCGTGAGGCCGGATACCGGGTCGAGGCGGTTCACATTCGGGTAGTACTGCGGCATCAGCTGCGCGATGCCCTCCGCGCCCGCGGAGGAGACGCGCGTCCCGTAGACCACGTCCGGGGCAAAGCCGGACTCCTGGTCCATCTGCCGCTCGAACAGCGCGCCGTAGCCGGGGCCGATCACGCGCTCCGCGATCTGGCGGCTCATGTCACGCCAGCCGTAGGGGTCCGCGGCGTTGCCGGTCGCCTGCGTCGCGAGCTGCGCGTCCAGCCACCCCGGCATCGAGGCGAACCCGGCGATCGAGACCATCGCGCCCGAGGCGCTGTACTCGAGGTCGGACGCCGGCGAAGGTCGCTCGAACAGCACCGCGCCCGAGCGGATCGAGGCGATCTCGGACCGGATCGAGGCGATGTCAGACCGCGGCGCGTCGAGGTGGCGGCGCAGCACGGTGTCGAACGCATCCGCCTCGCTCGCGGCGGTGCCCGCCGCACGCGCCGCCCCGGCCGAGCCGGAGGCTACGACCTGCCGGGCGATCGCGGTCGGAGAGATGCCGTCGATGGCATCCATGGCGGGGCACTCCTTGGCGCCTCACGAGGCTATCGACGG
>CAYPYF010000134.1:0-4330 GCA_964414675.1 uncultured Dehalococcoidaceae bacterium | reverse complement strand
GAATCCCTCGATCGGCACGGGATCTTCGGCGAATGCGCCGGCTACGCCTCGGGGCGCGGGATCGTCGCGCCCAGCGCGCGGTACTGGCCGGAGTAGAAGACCAGCGGGTCGGCCTCGGGGCGCGGGATCTCGAGCGCTTCGACGCGTCCGACGAGGATCAGGTGGTCGCCACCTGCGTAGCGGTGCTCGATCCGGCACTCCGCCCACGCCATCACCCCGTCGAGGACTGGCGAGCCCTGCGGCCCGAGGCGATGCGCGTGCCCGCCCATGACCTCGGACTTCTCGCCCTTGGACGCGAACAGCTGGGAGACCGCCGCCTGGTCAGACGCCAGGATGTTCACCGCGAACGCGGTCGCGGACTGGAACATCGGGTAGATGGACGCGTGCTCGTCGATGCAGACCAGCAGGAGCGCCGGATCCAGCGAGACGGACGAGAAGGCGTTCGCGGTCATCCCGCGCAACTGGCCGTCATGAGCAATCGTGACCACCGTCACGCCGGTCGCGAACCGGCCCATGACGTCGCGGAATCCGCGGGGATCAATCGCGTCGGCCACCGGCGCCCCTATCAACGCGGCGGAATCGTAGCACGCAGGCCGAGGATGGCCGGGGAAGGGGTGTACGGGCGCGTATACTCCCGCCGCGCGTCCGCCGCAGGGCGCGGGAGGGGGTGACCCATGGCCACGATCGATGTGGACGGCCGCAGCGTCCACTACGAGTTCACCGGCGAAGGCCCGCGCACCGTCGTCTGGACGCACGGCATCGGCTCCAGCCTGGAGACGTGGCGACCGCACCTCCCGATGATCCCCGGCTACCGCCACCTCACCTACTCCGTCCGTGGCATGGGCCAGTCGCAGGGCGTCGATGGCCCCGTACGTCTGGAGGACTGGGCGACCGACCTCGCCGGCCTCATGGACGCCCTCGACATCCCGAGCGCGATCGTCGCCGGCCATTCCATGGGCGGCGCCATCTCCCAGCGCTTCGTGATCGACTACCCCGAGAAGGTGGACGCGGTCCTCCTGCTTTCGACCTCGAGCCGCGTCGGCCCGGCGCTCGAGTCCGCGTGGCTCCGCCAGGCGGACGAGATCGAGGCCACGAACCCGCACCTCGCGGCGGCCCGGCGCGCCGTCTCGAAGTACAACATGGACGAGGCGCTCAAGGCCGTCGCCGTCCCCACGCTCATCCTCGTCGGCGGGAAGGACCCGCAGACCCCGCCGGGCGGCTCCGTGATCATGAGCCGGCTCATCACTGGCGCTCAGCTCCAGATCTTCCCCGGCATCGGCCACGGCATCTTCAACGAGGAGCCGAAGGCCGTCGCCCGTTCCCGGGAGTGGCTGGACGCGCTCGCCTGACCACGCTCGGACAGCGACGCTGGGAGCGCGCAAAACGCACCCAAAATCGCCTCAACGCGCTCGTGTGTGACAATCGTGTGCGATGCGCGAGACTGACTCCCTGAATCTGGACGAGCAGCCGGACCAGGTCGACCCCGTCGATCAGGTCCTCGACTTGCTGCGCGACGACGACGCCCAGGGCGCCGCGGACCTCGTCTCGGACATGCGCTCGCCGGACGCCGCCGAGGTGCTGGAGCACCTCTCCGCGGATGACCTCGAGGACGTGATCGCCGGCCTCGACGCCGAGACGATCTCGGCAGCCATGGAGTACGCCGCGTCCTCCACGCGCAGCGACATCATCCGGCTCCTCGAGCCGGAAATGCTCACGGACACCATCGCCGCCGTCCCGGACGACATCGCGACGGACATGGTGCAGGAGCTCGACGATGAGACCGCCGCCCAGGTCATGGGCGCGCTCACCGTCGAGCGCCGCGAGGAACTCGAGCAGCTCCTCACCTACGACGACGAGACCGCCGGCGGCCTGATGACCGGGCAGGTCATCACCCTGCGTCCCGAGCTCACGGCGGGCCAGGCGATCGAGCAGCTCCGCAGCACGCACGCGGACGCGAGCAAGCCGTTCTACCTCTACGTCACTGCGCCAGACCGCATGCTGGAGGGCGTCCTGAACGTCCGCGCCCTGATCACGGCGCCGCTCGACAGCATGGTCGCGGACCTGATGACCTCAGACCTCATCACCATCCAGGCGGACGAGGACCAGGAGGAGGCTGCGCGCGTCCTCCGGCGCCACAACCTGCTCGCCCTCCCCGTCGTCGACGCGCGCGGCCACCTCCTCGGCACGATCACGAGCGACGACCTCATCGACGTCATGGAGGAGGAGGCGACCGAGGACATCTACAGGCTCGCCCTCGTCCACGAGGACGAGGACCTCCGCGGCATCTGGTCGTCCATTCGCCACCGGATGCCGTGGCTGACCGTGAACCTCGCCACGGCCCTGGCCGCCGCGTGGGTGGTCTCGTTCTTTGAGTCCACGCTCGCACAGGTCGCGATCCTCGCGGCGTTCCTCCCGGTGATCGGCGGGATGGGCGGCAACGCCGGCATCCAGACGCTCACGATCATCGTGCGGTCGCTCGCCATCGACCGCATCAGCATCCGTGACACCGGTGACCTCGTGAAGCGCGAGGCAGTCGTCGGGGTCATCCTCGGCATGGAGTCCGGGCTGCTCGTCGGCGCGGTCGCCTGGGCGTGGCAGGGCAACTGGTGGCTCGGCCTGGTCGTGTTCGCCGGGCTGGCGGCGAACATCGTCGTCGGGACGGTCTTCGGCGTCCTCATCCCCATGGCGCTCAGCCGCCTGCGGCAGGACCCCGCCCTTTCGGGAGGCGTCTGGCTCACCATGGCGACGGACATCTCCGGCTTCCTCGCGTTCCTCGGAACGGCGGCGATCCTGATCGACCACCTCCAGTAACGCCTACCCGGACGCGCCCTCAGTGGCGCCGGCGTACATCGCGAGTGCGGCCACCGCCCGGAACGCCTCGGCGAACTCCGCCCACCGAGCACGGACGCGATGCGCCGCCAGCGTCCCCGCCACGCGACGCGCACCCTCGAGGATCTCCCCGACGCTCGCCGTACCGTCGACCGCGCCCATGAAGTACCGCCCGAGGGCGTCCGCAGGCACGGCGACGTCACGCTCCGGCCCGAACGTGCATCGGAACTCCGGCCCGATCTTCGGCTGCGCCAGCACGGCGCGCACAGTGTCCGCGAAGTCATACCCCGTCCACACTGGCACCGCCGAGACGTCATCGGCCGCCAGCGCCGGCCGCGCGGGCGCATCGTCGCGCTCGACGAAGAACTCGTGCTTCGTCATCCCCCCGTGCATCAGCTCCGCCGTCGCCGCCCGCTCCGCGTCATCGAGGTGGCCCAGCCCGACCGCGCCGAGGTACGCCGACGGGTCGTACGCGCGCGGCACCGACCAGTCGAGCACGCGCATCCCGGCTTCTGCCGTCCATTCGTGGACCTCGGGGACGGTGTAGGGGCGGTCCTGCGTATGCAGCAGCAGGTCGTACGCCCCGGCGTCGCTCTGGGTGATCTCCGCGCGGAACTGCGGCATGTCGAGCAGGCCGCGGACGCTCCGCATCTGCGGCGGCAGGCCCTCGATCGTGCGCTTCAGGATGCGCAGGCGCTGCGCCGGCTCCATCGTCGGCGGCGCGAGCCGCTGGAGGAGTGACTGCATCAGGTACACCGGCTCGCGCCCGTACCGCGCGTAGACCATGAGCCCCATGATGCCGTCCGGCTTCAGCATCGACCGCAGCGCGCGCAACCCTTCGAGGGGTGACGCAAGGTGGTGCAGGACGCCCGTGCACACGATGAAGTCGAACTCGCCGAGGCCGAGCGTGGGGGCGTCCTCGATCGGCGCGAGCACGTGCTGGACGCCGGTCAGTCCGCGCTTCGCGAGGCGGGCTCGGTTGACCTCGAGTGAGGTGTCGGAGAAGTCGAGCGCGACCACCTCGGCGCCCGTCCCGCGCAACTGCTGCGCGAGGAACACGGTGTTGTCGCCGGTCCCGCAGCCCGCATCGAGCACGCGCAACGTCGACAGGTCGCGAGGCCGTCCCCAGGCCAGCGCCTGGATCCGCGGCAGCTCGCACAGCGTCGTCTGTCGCAGGAGTTCCAGTTCGCGCTCGGGATCGCGATGCGGGTACGGGAGGACCTCGTACTGCTCCTGGACGCGGGTGAGGGTGGTCATGGGCCGACTCCGAGCGATGGACGCGAGAGCGCCAGTCTCCCTGCCGCGCGGCGGCTCGCACATCGGGGATCACCCCGACGAGGGTGGGCTCCGACGCACGAAGAGGCCCCCGCTCGCGCGGGGGCCTCTCTGCCTGCCGTCGTAGCCCATTCGGGCCTACGGCCTGCCGGATGGACTAGCCGAGCAGCGACAGGACCGACTGCGGAGCGGAGTTCGCCTGGGCGAGCACCGACACACCGGCCTG
>CAYPYF010000133.1:0-5399 GCA_964414675.1 uncultured Dehalococcoidaceae bacterium | reverse complement strand
CCCACATCACAAACACAAGACGCCCCCCGCCCTCCACCGAGGACGAGGGGCGCTCAACGCACACCCAACCGCACGACGCGAGAGGGCTACCCCCGAGGCAGCCCCAGCCCACGAGTCGCAATGATGTTCCGCTGGATCTCAGACGACCCCGCAGCAATCGTCCGAGGAATCGACGTCACATACAGCCGAGTGAAGTCCCCACCCAGCGGCGCACGCGCCTCATCCTTGTCCCACAGGTTCGCGTACTGCCCGAACACCTTCGTCCCCAGCCGCGCCACCCGCTGCACCAGCTCCGAGTTGAACAGCTTGCTCGTCGACGCCTCGTAGTTCGGGATCAACCCCCGGTTCTGCATCGAGATCACCCGGAACGAGAAGTTGAACAGCACCTCCGTCTGCACGTACGCCTCCGCCATCTCATGGCGCAGCGACACGCTCTCCGACAACCGCGACTTCCCCCGCCCCGCCTCACTCGCCGCGTAGTCGATCAGGTCCGAGATCAGCCGCCGGTTCTCGATCGCCCCCGCAATGTTCGAGCGCTCGAAGTCCAGCAGCGACGCGCCCACGTACCAGCCGCGGTTCTCGTCGCCCACCAGGTTCTTCGTCGGCACGTGCACATCCTCGAAGAACGTCTCGTTGAACCCGTGCTCCCACGCCATGTTGATCAGCGGCCGCACATTGAGGCCCGGCGTGTGGATGTCCATCATCAGGAACGAGATCCCCCGGTGCTTCGGCGCCTCCGGATCCGTCCGCACCAGCGCGAACAGCCAGTCCGCTGTGTGCGCACCCGACGTCCATATCTTCTGCCCGTTGATCACGTACTCGTCGCCGTCACGGATCGCCCGAGTCTGCAGCGACGCCAGGTCCGACCCCGCACCCGGCTCCGAGTACCCCTCCGCCCACGCCACCTCGCCCGACAGGATCCGAGGCAGGTGCTCCGCGCGCTGCTCCTCCGTCCCGTGCACGATCAGCGTCGGCCCGAGGAGCGACACGCCCATCCCGCCCACGGACGGCGCCTGCGCCTGGGCCATCTCCTGCTTGAAGATGAACTGCTCCATCGGACTCAGCCCCGCGCCGCCGTACTCCTTCGGCCAGTGCGGCGCGATCCACCCCCGCTCCGCGAGGGCCCCCGCCCACTCGTCAGCCGCCGCCTTCGCCGCCGGCTCCGTCGAGATCCGATCGGACTGCCAGCTCCGCGGCCCCTCCTGGTTCGCCCCATGCTGGTAGCGCTCCGGAAGTTTCGTCTGAATCACCTCCCGCACCTGGCTACGGAAGTCGGCCTGCTCGGGAGAATCGTTCCAGTCCATGCTCTGCCTCGCTTCGGAATTTCAGCGGCGAGAGCATACGCTCACCACAGACGTGATGGCGCTTCCTTCGCCACGCCGTCACGACCTCGGTTCCTGAACCTAAGCGTCGCCGGAACCCAAGAACCGAGGCTGCCCGCCGTCTGCGGGATCTCCGGCTACACCTCAGCGCTGTCGACATCTTGGATAATCCGCGCTTCGAGATTCGGCGGGCGTGCCGCCGCCAACACATCGCGCGCGCGCTGCAGCGGGTAGACGGGCGACTCACGTAGTCCGAGCGGTCGTCGCTGGTCATCCTTCTTCCAGAACTCGACCACTTCGATATTCCGACGCCGGGGCTCCATGAAGCTTGCGGCGTCGAGTGTGTACGCCTCGTAACGTCCCTCACGACCGGAGGCTGCCGACGTGTCCGCTTGGACCGTGTGGACCAACTTGGAGTCCATGAGCTGTTGAATGAGTTCATGCTCGGGTGAGTACGCGCCAACCTCGCTCTGGGCGATCAGGAACGTCGTCTTTCTCTTCTCGTGGAGGCAGAAGTCCCAGATGTCATCGAACAGGATCTCAGCCCTCACGGCAGCGTTCCCTGCATCCGCACGCAGATCCACCAACTTGGACCGGTATGAATACCGGGCCGCTCCCTTGTAGACATGCTGCGGTGTGATCCACCGCCCGTCGGGTCGCATCGCTCGTGCTTCGCCGAGCGCTTCGACAAAGATCGTGAGGAAGTCCCGTGGAACCCCGCCCGACGCCAGCGTCAGGGCCAGCGGTGCCTCAGGGTTGAGGTACTCGGCCAGGACATCGTCGATCCCGACCAACCGCCCCATCTCGTTGAGAACCGATCCGAGATAGGCCTGCGCATCCGGAACATCCTCCAGAGTGCGATCCAGGTACAGGGGTTCGACATCCTGACTGAGTTCAACCCCAACGGTGTGGTCGGTCTGGCGCACCAACGTAGTGCGGTGGCGAATGGTGCCGACCTTCAGATAGCAGTTCGTCCCGCGGAGCAGTCGGTGGAGGTAATCGATGAAGTCCGGCTGCTCCGGTCGCCGCACCTGGTAGAAGTCGTCCAGGAGTAGGAAGGCCAACTTCCCGTCCGGGAGTTCCTTCTCGAGCTCCGCCTTGAAGTCGTGGAGGTGTCGTTCCAAGTAGTCGAGCTTTCGCTCCGTGAACTCGGCGGTTCTGACGCGTGATGATCCTTCCGACCCGCCCGCCGTGAGGCGTGCACCACCGCTACTAACCTCACTCCCCACCTGACTCGAGGAACTGCGGGACCGCTCATCACGAACCGCAGCTTGCTCGGGCTCCTCAAGCAAGTCGCGGAGGTTCTTCGCCTCCTTGGCGAGCCCTTTCATTGGGAGCCTGAAACCGAGGAAACGGGTTCGCTGCCCTCCCGGGAGAGCCTCGAAGAGCCGGATCAACGCGCGAATGAGCACGTCTGGGAAACCGAGGTTCTTGATCTCATCCGCGTTCAGGTAGATCGAGTGCCCCCGCTCAGGGGCCATCCTCCGGTGGAAATGGACCAGCAGACAGGACTTTCCCGACCCCCGGCGTCCAAAGATGATCTGGTGTTGTTGAGAACCGATACGGTTTAGATTGCCGCTAACATCCACATAGACTGGATCGTGGTTCTCGCGAACACGAAAACTGTCCCTGATTAGGTTCTCTAGGTCGGACAGTCGTTGGTCATTTAGCGCCATCGTCGAACTATACCGCTACCGACCATTTGTTTCCGCCACAGTCCCAACCCGCCGGAACCGCATCGCTTACGCGGGCACATACGTCAGCCGCACCACATCCCCATCGATCACATCGTGCCCCACGAGGCGAAGCGGCGGCCGAGCCCCCGCGAAGTACGGCGCCCCCTCACCGAGCACCACCGGGTGCAGGTAGATCCGGTACTCATCGATCAGCCCGAGCTCGGTGAGGCTCCCCGCCAGGTCCGGCCCAGCCACCTCGATCTCGCCCTCGTGCTCCGCCTTGATCGCGCGGACCGCCTCCTCGAGGTCTCCCAAGACGAGCGTCGCATTCGGCCCCACCGAGGGCTGCGAGCGCGAGACCACCCACTTGTGCTGCTTCCGCCACGCCGCCGCGAAAGCCTGCTCCTCGGCATCCCACTCCGGCTGGTCGTCGTCCCAGTACCGCATGATCTCGTACATCTTGCGGCCGTAGACAGCGCCCACCTGCCCCTGCGCATCCTCGACGAAATACTTCATCAGCGCCGGCCTCGGCGCGAACGCCTCGTGGTCCACGTACCCATCGAGCGACTGGTTCATCCCGAACACAAGCTTCGCCATACCCACGTCCCCCTACGCCTCTGCCACAGCCCCGAACACCCGAGGTTGCCCCGCCGCCGGCTCCACGTCGAACGCGCGCAGCGTGAACGCCACCGTCGTGTAGAACCCGATCGTCCCGCACAACTCCACCAGGCCGCGCTCCCCGAACTCCGCGATCGCCCGGTCGTACAGCCCCGGCGACAGCGCCTTGTTCTCCAGCAGCGCCACGCACACGTCGTACGCCACGTTGATGTCGTTGCGGTCGCTCGTCGGCTTCTTCCCCGCCGCCAGCTCGTCCATCACCGACTGAGGGATCCCGTTCTCCACCGCCCGAGGCGCATGCGCGTTCCACTCGTAACTCGAAGCCCACTTCGCCGCCGCGATGTCGATCGCGAACTCCACGATCCCCCGGTCCAGCGACGTCCGGCTCCACAGGAACCCACCGAAGCGACGCATCATCCGCGACATCTCCGGGCTCCGGAACCACGTATCGAACGGCCCGCCGATCTGGCCGTCCTCCTTCGGCGTGTACTGCTTCAGCAGACTCGCCCACTCCTCCTGCTGCTCCGGTGTCATCTCGTCGTCGGGGATACGGCTCAGCCGGCTCATCGTGTGTCCTCTCGCCCCACCACTCATCGAGGGGCATGCGACGGCATCCTACCCCGCGCCAGCCCCCCGCCACCGACACGAATGCCACCGACGCCCGAAGACTCAGGCCCACACCCAACCGCACACAACCACCCCGGGACACCACGGGACACCCCCGACTCTGACTCCGGCCCCCTCTCCCCGCACGGGGAGAGGGCTGGGGTGAGGGCTCTCCCTCCGCACCAGCCCCCTTCCGATCCACCTCCTCCGATCCGGCCCCCTCTCCCGTCTTGGGAGAGGGCTGGGGTGAGGGCCTTCCCCACCCAACCTCACTCAACCACCCGCTCACCCTGAGCCTGTCGAAGGGCGAGCCCCGCACGACGCCCGATCGTCCAACCACACCGACTCTGACTCCGGCCCCCTCTCCCGTCTTGGGAGAGGGCTGGGGTGAGGGCCTCCCCCCCACCCAACCTCACTCAACACCCGCTCACCCTGAGCCCGTCGAAGGGCGAGCCCCGCACGACGCACGCACGCCCAACCACCCCGCGACACCCCTACGATCGACACATGCCAGACGCCAACCCAGACCAGAAAAACCTCGCCCCCGTCCTCCGCGTCGTCGGCCCCTCAGGCGCCGGCAAAAGCCTCTTCATCACCTCCATGCAGGAAGCCCTCCGTCAGCACGACGTCCGCTCCGCCTCCGTCGTCAGCACCGCCCCCGGCATCACCACCATCGTCACCAGCAACGGCGGCCGCTCCACCCTCGAGCGCGACCTCCCCCTCTCCTACATCCCGCAGGTCATCGCCTGGATCGACCCATCCGTCCGAGTCATCCTCGCCGAGGCCTACGACGAACCCGGCGCCCCCGCCGTCGAGGTCCGCCCCACCGGCGCACTCCCCCACCCCATCACCGAGGCCGAACGCTTCGCCGTCGTCGACGCCGACGCCCTCGCCCAGAACTTCGCCCAGGACGGCCCCGGCTACACCGCCGGCATCGCCGAACTCATCGTCACCGAATGGCTCCACCAGAAGCCCCGCCCCATCCCCAGCGCCGCCCAGCAGATGCAGAAGCGGACGGCCGCCCTCGGCGCCCCCACCCTCACCCCCACCGAGGAACGCAACCCCCTCCGCCGCCTCCTCGACCGCTTTCGTCGATAGCGGAAGGGCTCGCCCTCTCCGAGTTCCGGCCCCCTCTCCCCCACACGGGGAGAGGGCTGGGATGAGGGCTCCCCCACCG
>CAYPYF010000132.1:0-5399 GCA_964414675.1 uncultured Dehalococcoidaceae bacterium | reverse complement strand
GCGGCGCGCTCTGGCAGGCGTCGAGCGACACCGGCCGCGAGCCGCCGCACGCCGACTGGATTTGCCTTGCCGCCCGCGGTGAGGACGGCCTCACGCCCGAGTTCGTCGGCACCTACGAGGAGAGCGCTGAGCATCGGCGCCTCGACGTGGTGGCGCTGAACGGCGGATCGTTCGTTGCTCTGCGCGATAACCCCGGCCCGTGCCCCGGCGACGGCTGGCAGCTCGTGGCCAGTCGCGGCAAGACCGGCCCGTCGGTGAAGGGGGACAAGGGGGACAAGGGGGACCCTGGGGACGACGCGGGCGAAGTCATCGCGTTCCACCGCGCTGGCGACGACTACGTTGTCACCTTCGCCGATGGCCGGGAGTTGCGCGCGTGACGCTACGCCGTGTCACCGGGCCGGGCCTGCCGCTGACGGTCGAGGCCGCAAAAAGCAACGGGAGGATCGACATCGACGCCGAGGACGCGCTTGTCGAGGGGCACATCAAGGCAGCGCTGGCGCACGCCGAGAAGTGGACCGGCGCCACGTTCCAGGCGCAGGTGTGGGAGCTTGTCATCGACGCGTTTCCCGAGGCCGAGATCGCCATCCCGAAGGGTCGCGTCACGAGCATCACGTCGGTTGGCTACATCGATACGGACGGACACGCGCAGACGACGGCGGACTACGAGACGGACCTGACCCCGCATGATCGGGCATGGGTCATACCGACCGGACCGTGGCCCGCGACGATGGCGACGGTCAACGCGGTCACGGTCCGGTTCACGGTCGGCGACGTCCCCCCCGACGACGTGCGGCAGGCACTCCTCCTGCTCACCGAGCACTACTACGAGAACCGCGCCGCGACGAGCGACCAGCAGATGCGGGAAATCCCGATCGGGGTGTACGGCCTTCTCGCCCCCCACCGAAACCTGTTCGTCTAGGAGCCCATCATGGCCGTCACCTACAACACCGCCGTGAAGACGGCGCGCATCACCGCGACCCGCGACCACTTCGCGAACGGGACGCTGGAAATCCTCACATCGAGCGATGGCGTCCTCGCGACGTTCGGCCTCGATACCGATGGCGGGGACATCAGCGGTGGCGTCTGGACGCTGGTCTTCGACGAGTCGACCGTCGAGGCGACCGGCACCGGCACGGCTGCGAAAGCGCAGATCAAGACGAGCGGCGGCGACGCGCACCTGACCGGGCTCACGGTCGGCACGAGCGCGACGGACATCATCCTCGACAATGCCAGCATCGCGACGGGGCAGGACGTGACCCTGAGTTCGGCCTCGATCACCCACGCCTGAAGGAGCATCCCCCGATGGCATGGCTTGCGAGGACTGACGGCGCGACCTCTGGCGAGGCGAGCGAGCTTCGCGAGGGCGTGCTCTCCGACATTCCGACCGCGGACCGCGGCAACTGGCGCGTCGTCACGAACGACCGCCCGGACATCGACAACCTGACGCAGCAGTTCGTTCGGACCGGCCTGCCGATTGCCGGTGATGGCACGGTCTCGGTCTCGTGGCAGATCACCGACGAGCCGGTTCAGGTGGTGAAGATGCGGCTCTCGCAGCTTGCCCGGCAGATCGCCATCGAGACGCTGGAGACGGCGACCATCGAGGTGCTGGGCGTGCGGATCAGGATCAACGACGACACATTCGCTTCGCTGAAAGGGGGGAAGGACACCATCGAGGCAGGCGTCGCCACGTCGGTCGGCGTGGTCACTGCGACGGGCGAGATCGTTGCGGCCAACCTGTCGGCGCTGAACACGGCGCTCGTCGCCATCGTCACCGCTCGGCAGGCGGTGTTCTCGGCGGTCGCGACGATCATGGGTGCGGTCACCGCGGGGACGGTCACCACCAGCGCGGGAGTTCGCACCCACGCCGCTTGGCCGTGATGAATGGCGCTCTCGGTCACTGACCGCGGGGCCAGCAACGGCAGCGGTTTCGCGCGGTCGGTCGGGCCGTTCACCCCGGCCAACGGCTCGCTTCTCGTCGCGATCTTTAGCGGGTGCCACTACAGCGCCAACGCGCTGGCGAACGCCGCGGTCTCGGGCGGCGGGCTGACGTGGACAACGCGGGTCCAGGTCGAGGCTGACCATTTCGGGAACGAGCGGACCTTCGTAACGATCTGGACCGCGCCGGTCACCACTGGCGCGTCCACGACGGTGACGAGTTCGAACAGCGGCGCGACCTCGGACGGTTCGCTGCTCAAGGTGTTCGAGATCACCGGCCACGGTGATGTCGGAGCGACGGCGACCGGAGGGCGGGGAACCCTCTCGGATAGCACCTACACGATGGACCTGAGTTCCGCCCCGGTGGCGGATAGCTGGGTCGTCGCGGGCTGCGCCATCCAGAACTGGGAAGACAGCAACCCGATCACGAACGGGACGGGCTGGACTGAGACTGCCGAGGCGGCGGCGGGCAGTTCGACGTGGGCGCAGGTGCAGACCCGAACGGGCAGCACGTCGCCCGCGGTGGCTTGGGGCACGCTCAACGTCAACCAGCAGTTCGGCGCGTCGGAAGCCTTCGGCGCGCTGGAAATCAAGGTCGCCTCCGAGACGGGCCGCACCGGCACGCTCGCGGCTACCGAGAGCGGTTCCGATACCGCGGCCATCACCGGGGCCGTTCTGGCGGCAGGCGCCCTTGCCGCAACGGAGAGCGGCGCAGACACGGTTGCTGTCTCGGGCGCGGTCCTCGTCTCCGGTTCCGCTGCGGCGGTGGAGACGGGCGGCGACGTTGCGGCGCTCACCGGCACGGTTGGGTGGCCGGCGGCAACCGGGACGCTCGCGGCGCAGGAGACGGGAGCGGATACGCCCGCTCTCGCTGGTAGCGTCCTCGTCACGGGCGCGCTCGGCGCCACGGAGACGGGCAGCGACACGGCCGAAGGAGCCGCCACCGCGCTTGTGAGCGGGGCGCTCGCGGCAACGGAGGCTGGAAGCGATACGGCGGCCGGGTCGGGCGTGGTGCCTGTCAGCGGCGCGCTCACGGCTTCTGAGGCCGGGTCGGACACCTTCGCGGCGGAAGGCTCCGTCGAGCAGCAGTCCGGCACCATGTCGGCGCACGAGACGGGGCCGGACGTTCTGTCGGGCTCGGGCTCGGTTGCGGTCAGCGGCGCCCTGAGCGCGGCGGAGACTGGCGCCGACACGTTCGCGGGCTTTGCCGAGGGCTCCCCGGCCGGCGGCACGATGGCGGCTGTGGAGGTCGGCGACGACACCGCGGCTGGCATCGGGTCGGTCACGGTCTCGGGGGCTCTCTCGGGAACGGAGGCAGCGGACACCGCCTCGGGCTCGGGCTTCGTCCTCGTGGCGGGCTCCCTCGCGGCGGCTGAGACAGGGCTGGACACCTTCGCCGGCTACGGCGGGGAGGTTCCGTCCTCCACTGGCGCAATGGCGGCGCAGGAAGCCGGGGCGGACGTGTTCACGGCGACGCTTCACGTCCTTCGGCCTCGGCGTCCTACCCGCACCGGCGGGTTGCGGCCCGACAACCTGTCCACCGGCGGCCGGGAAGCCGCACAATCCACGGCCCGCCGCGCGGCGAGCTTTTCGACGGCAAGACGAAATCCCTGACAGGAGACTGACACATGGCGCTTACCGCAACCCTGCGGGCCTCGGTCACGGCCACGCAGACCATCGCTCTCGACCTCGGCACCGCGAGGGCGGACATCGCCGCATCCCGGGTCATCAACCTCACGAACGGCACGACGGCGAACAAGGCCGACCTGATCTGGCAGGACGAGCGGACGATCGAGGCCTCGGCCTCGGAGGACCTCGACCTTGCCGGCGTGCTGTCCGACGCCTTCGGCGCGACCCTCGCCATGGCGGAGGTCGTTGCGATCTACGTCGAGGCCGTGGCCGGGAACACCAACGATGTGGTGCTCGGCGGCGCCGCCGAGCCCGTCCCGCTGTTCGGCGGCGCCGCCGGCGATGGCGGCGCGGATCCGACCTTCTCTGTCCGGCCTGGCGGCGTCTTCTTCGTCGCCGCGCCCGATGCGGCGGGCCTGTTCACGGTCGGCGCCGGGGCGAACGATGAGCTGAAGGTGTCGAACAGCAGCTCCGGAACGCCGGTCACCTACAAGATCATCGTGATCGGCCGTAGCGCGTGATGGGGGTGCGCCAGCATCGGTCAACGTGGCCCGGCCGCTGATGGCGTGCTCTGGTTGCGCCGCCCGACGCAGGTACATCAAGAACGCCCTCGGCAAGCTGGTCCCCTATCTGCGGAGCGACGACGATGGAGAGGATCGAGGCCGGGAGGCTGACCGAACGGATCAGCCTGGAGCGGCGGATCGAGACGAACCCCGACGCGCCGAATGACTACGGGAACACCGTGGCCGACTGGCAGTTGCAGGGCGAGGTCTGGGCGGAGATCAAGCACCTGCGCGGTGGGGAGACGGTCATGGCCGGGCGCTTGCAGAACCGTCATCCGGTGGTCCTGCGGGTTCGGACCTCGGCGCTCACGCGGTCGGTGGCGGCGGACTGGAGGGTAATCCATCAGGGCACGGTCTACGCGGTGCGCGACGTGACGGTCTATCCGGGCGGCGCCGCAGTCGACCTGCTCTGCGAGAGCGGGGTTGCGGCGTGACCGCGAAGATCCTGAACGAGGAACGGCTTCTGCGGAAGCTGCGGGTTCTGCCGCGGGTGGCGCGTGAGCGTGTCCGCGATGCGATGGCCCGGAGCGCCGACGAGATCGTCGAGATGATGGAGCGGCTGGTGCCCCAGGACGAGGGCGACCTCTTCGCCAGCATCGGCTGGGTCTGGGGCAACAAGGCGCCGGCGGGCACGATGGGCGTCGCCTCTGTCGGCGATCCGAAATCGGGCCTCGCGCTCACCATCTTCGCCGGCAACGGGACGGATGCCTTCCATGCGCGCTGGGTCGAGCACGGAACGACCAAGATGGCGGCGCAGCCGTTCTTCTTCGTCAGCTACCGCGCCAACCGGAAGTCGGCCACGCGCCGGATGAGATCGGCGGTCGGGACGGCCGCCCGGGAGATCGCTGCGATATGAGCCCCGAACTCGAACTGCAAGGCCTCATCGTCCCGCGCCTGAAAGCCGATGCGACGCTGGCGTCGATCATCGGCGATCGGGTCTATGACCACGTGCCCCGCAGCCCAACGGGAGAGGTGACGGCGGGCTTTCCCTTTGTCGCCATCAGCCGCTGGCAGGAAATCCCGGACGACGCGGACTGCATCGACGGCGCCGTGATCGACATCACCATCGACGCATGGTCGCGAGCGGTCGGGATTGTCGAGGTGCACCGGATTTCTGCCGCGGTGAAGAAGTCGCTCGACGACGCGGACGTCTCGCTCTCCGAGAATGCGCTCGTCTCGATCGAGCACATCGGCACGCGCACGATGCCCGACCCGGATGGGCTGACGAGCCACGCGGTCATCGAATTCAGGGCGACCGTAGAGACGCCCTGA
>CAYPYF010000131.1:2593-5492 GCA_964414675.1 uncultured Dehalococcoidaceae bacterium | reverse complement strand
GGATCATCGACCTCGGCCCGGGCGCGGGTCACGACGGCGGCCGGATCGTCTTCGAGGGCACCCCGGCGGACCTCGTCGCGGCGCGCTCCACCCTCACGGGGCAGCACCTCGCGACGTACGTCGGGGCCTGAGCGCGCCTAGAGCGCGTCCTCGACGGCGCGCCCGAGGTCGCTCGTCGTCGCGCGGCCGCCGAGGTCGGGCGTGCGCGGGGCCGAGGTGTCCGCGAGGACGGTCTCGACGGCCTGCACGACGGCATCGTGCGCGTCGCGATAGCCGAGGAAGTCCAGCATCAGCGCGCCACTCCAGATCTGGCCGATCGGGTTGGCGATGCCCTTGCCGGCGATGTCCGGCGCGGAGCCGTGTACCGGCTCGAAGAGCGAGGGGAACTCACCCGGCGGGTTGAGGTTAGCGCTCGGGGCGATGCCGATCGTGCCGGTGCAGGCCGGGCCGAGGTCGCTCAGGATGTCGCCGAAGAGGTTGCTGGCGACGACCACGTCGAAGAACTCCGGCCGCTGCACGAAGTGGGCGGTAAGGATGTCGATGTGGAACTGGTCGACCGTGATGTCGGGGTAGGACGTGGCCATCGCGGCGACACGCTCGTCCCAGTACGGCATCGTGATCGAGATGCCGTTCGACTTCGTCGCGCTCGTGAGGTGCTTCCGCGGCCGTGACTGCGCGAGGTCGAACGCGAACCGCAGCACCCGGTCCACGCCGACGCGCGTCATGACCGTCTCCTGCATCACGGTCTCGCGGTCGGTGCCGGGGAAGATCCGGCCGCCGATGCTGGAGTACTCGCCCTCGGTGTTCTCGCGCACGATGTACATGTCGATCTCGCCGGGCTCGCGCGGCGAGCCGTCGCGACGGACGACGGGCGCGGTGATGCCGGGCATCAGGCGCACTGGTCGGAGGTTCACGTACTGGTCGAACTCGCGGCGGAACTGCAGCAGCGAGCCCCAGAGCGAGACGTGGTCCGGGACCTTCTCGGGCCAGCCGACGGCGCCGAAGAAGATCGCATCGTGGCTGCCGATCTGGGCCTCCCAGTCGTCCGGCAGCATCGTCCCATGCTGCTCGAGGTACTCGACGGAAGAGAAGTCGAAGTAGTCGAACTCCAGCGGGATCTCGAAGCGCCGGGCAGCGGCCTCCAGCACCCGGATGCCCTCGGGCACCACTTCCTTGCCGATCCCGTCGCCCGGGATGACAGCGATGCGCTTCGTGGACATTCGGCTCTCTTCCTCTGTGTCTGTCTGTGCACAGGCACGCCGAGCCTAGCCCGCGCAGTGCTCGGCGTCGCGGCTGGGAGACTCGGAATCCTCGGATGCCGGGGTCGAACGTTAGCGCTGGTCTGGGGTCGTCGCAAACGTTTACTCTGCGTCGCGCTGGCGGCGCGGCCCATGCGCCCGCTGTACCCTCCGTCCACTATCCGTCCGTTCGTCCGTCCGTCCGCACCGCGCAAGGAGCCTCCGTGCAGATCACCGCCGTCACGCCCGTCACCGTCAGCGTCCCGATCGACCGCCCGACGGCGATCGCGACGCGCGCCCTCGGCTCGCGGGAGTACGTCCTCGTCACGGTCGACACGGACGAGGGCGTCTCCGGGGTGGGGTTCACCTACGCCGGGACGGTGGGCGGCGAGTCCACCGCAGCCTTTGTGACGGCGGCGTTCGCGCCGTTGCTCATCGGCAAGGACCCCCAGCACATCAGCCGGCACTGGGCGGCGATGTACCAGGAGGTCCTGCTGACGGGCCGCCGAGGCGCGGCACTCCGCGCGATCTCGGCGGTCGACACGGCGCTCTGGGACCTGCTCGGCAAGGCGGCGGGGCTGCCGCTGGCGCGACTCCTCGGCGGCGGCGCTGACGAGGTGCCGGCGTACGCCTCGGGCGGCTACTACCGCCCCGGCGACCCGATCGAGCACATCCGCGAGGAGATGACGTTCTACCGCGAGCGCGGGTTCATCGACTTCAAGGTCAAGGTCGGCGGTGCTCCCCTCGATGTCGACGTGCGTCGCGTCGAGGCAGCGCGTGAGGCGATCGGGCCCGCGTCGCGGCTCGCGCTGGACGCGAACAACGCCTGGCGCTGGCCGCACGAGGCCGTGCGCTTCGCCCGGGCCGTCGAGCACTGCGACATCTGGTGGCTGGAAGAGCCGCTCTCCCCGGAGGACATCCGCGGCCACGCAGAGATCGCGAGCATCCTCGAGATGCCGGTTGCGACGGGCGAGATCCACGCGACACGCTGGGACTTCCAGGCGCTGATCGAGGCGCGCGCGGCGGACATCCTGCAGCCGGACGCGGGTGTCCTCGGCGGGGTGAGCGAGTGGATGCGCGTGGCGCACACGGCGTCCAGCGCGAACCTGTCGGTCGCACCGCACTGGCACGCGAACCTCCACGTGCACCTCGCCGCGGCGGCGGACAACTGCATCACGGTGGAGTACTTCTCGCTGGAGACGGACATCTTCAACTTCGAGCGGCTGCTGACGCCCGAGACGCGGCTCCAGCCCTCCGGCGGCATGCTGCCCGTCCCACAGCGCCCCGGCCTGAGCATCGACCTCGACCCAGAGGCAATCGCGAGGTGGCGAGTCTAGGACGCGCCACACGAGGCCTACTCAGGCGTCGCCTACTCAGGCGGTTGGGTGCAGATGACGCCGGCGGCCTCGAGACGGTCGAGACGATCGTCGGAGAGTCCGAGGACTTCCCGGAGCACGTCGCGGTTGTCCTCGCCGAGCATCGGCGTCGGGCGCCACCAGTCGTAGCCACGCGCGCCGTTGAAGACGAACGGTGCGCCATCGAAGTGCTGGGGGCCGGTCACGGGATGATCGAGGTCCGGGAAGTAGCCCCGCGCGGCGAGGTGCGGGTCCGCGACCAGCTCCGGGCCTTTCGACACGACGCCTGCCGGGACACCTGCGGCC
>CAYPYF010000131.1:1450-2583 GCA_964414675.1 uncultured Dehalococcoidaceae bacterium | reverse complement strand
CATCAGCCGCGACATCAGACCGTACTTGTCGCCCTCGATCGTCCAGGCTGCGATCACGGCGTCGAGTTCGGCGCGGTGCGCGAGGCGGTCCTCGGCGGTCGCGAAGCGCGGATCGCGCTCCCAGCCACGACCGGCGACGGTCGCGAGGTTGGCCCACTCGCCCTCATCGCGCGCGGCAATGGCGATCCACTCGTCGTCCCCGGCGCACTGGTAGGTGTTGTGCGGGGCGACCTCAGGGTGCTGGTTGCCGACCCGCGCGGGGTCGTGGCCCTGCAACTGCGCCTGGATGAAGTACTCCCCGATGAAGGCGATCGCGCCCTCCTGCTGCGAGAAGTCGAACTCACAGCCCTCGCCGGTGCGGTCTCGCCGTTCCAGCGCGGTGAGGACGGCGGCGGCAGCCGTCGTCCCGGCCATCGGGTCCGGAATCGCGATCGCGGCGGTGCGGGCGTGGCCGTCGACGTACCCCAGGATCGACGGGATCGCGGCGAGCGGCTCCACGCTCGTGCCGAGGCCGACGTAGTCGCGGTACGGGCCGGCGCGCCCGAAGGCGGGCATAGGGACGTAGATGATGCCGGGGTTCGCCTCGCGCAGTACGTCGTAGCCGAGGCCGAGCCGGCTCATCGCGCGTGCACTGAAGTTCTCGAGCACGACATCGGACTCGCGCACCAGGTCGAGGAGGATCGCCTTGCCCTCGGGCGCCTTCAGGTCGATGCAGAGACTGCGACGGTTGCGCTGCAACTGGTTGAAGACAGTCTGCGCGTTCCAGGGCATCTGCTCGGTCTGCGGCGTGATCAGGTAGCCGCGCGTCCCGGCCGCCACCTCCCGAGGGCCGCGGTTCGTCGGCGCCTCGATCTTGATGACGTCCGCGCCGAGGTCCGCGAGGACGCGGCCGGCGACGGGACCAGCCCACACGCGGCTGAGGTCCAGCACGCGCACGCCAGCCAGGGGCCGCGTCACGTCTCGCGGTGGCTGCGGTGCCCGGACGGCCAGCGCGCGGGCCTCGGCGGTCGGTTCGAGGTCGACGATGTGCTCGCTGCCAACCGGCACGGGCGCATGCTCGACCGGCGGCGGCTCGCCGGGGACGACGAACGATGATCCCGGGACGCGCAGCGCGGCGCGCGCGTCCGTGGCGC
>CAYPYF010000131.1:0-1440 GCA_964414675.1 uncultured Dehalococcoidaceae bacterium | reverse complement strand
GGTGTGGGTCGTCGAGGGCTTCGAGGACGCCGAGCAGTTTGCCGATCGGGATCCGCCAGCTTCCCTGCGCCTCGTCGAAGACCTCCTGCATGTCGCGGTCGCGGAACGCTTCCTCGACGATCTGCACGAGCTCCTCGTAGTGCTTGAGCCGCCCTGCGGGGGTGGAAAGGCGATGGCCCTCGGCGAGGTCGAGACGCCCGATCATCGTGGCGAACGAGAACCAGAACTGCTGCTGGAACGAGACGCCGAGCCAGCCGTTGCGCGCACGGAGCAGGGAGTTCGCGGCACCATCCATGCGGTTGCCGCTGCGCCCTCGGACGGCGCCGTTCTCGACCCAGCGGGAGTAGGTGCTCTGATGCAGGGTCGCGAGGCATTCCATCAGGCTGATGTCGATGGTGACGGGATCGGCCGCGAGGCGCGCCGCGGCGAGCGCGGCGGTGTAGCCGAACGTGCCGCCCTGGTAGGAGGCGTACCGGCCGACGAATGTGAGCGGCGCGCCGTCCGGGTCGCCGATCAGCTGGCTGTACCCGCCGAGGGCGAGCAGGGACGCCTCCGTGGCCGGGGCGTGCGCGTACGGGCCGGTCAGTCCGAACGGCGTGAGGGCGAGACGGACGCGCGGGCCGGAGTCCCCTCCCAGGTCCATGAGGGCGTACGTCTCGATGTCGCCGACGGACCGGTCGGTGACGAGGATGTCGAAGCTCCCGGCGAGTGCGCGGAGCCGCTCGAGGTCTGCGGGATCACCGAGGGCGCACGCGACGCGGCGTTTGCCGCCGTTGAGGTACAGGTCAGCCGCTTCGTCCGGAGCGGCGCGGTCGGGCGACTCGACCCGGACGACCTCGTGTCCCCAGCGTCGGAACAGCTTGCCGCAATACGCGGCGGCACCCTCGTGGTCGCTGATCTCGAGGATGCGCACGCGGGCTACGAGGACTTCTTGCGGAGCGCGTAGATCGAGGTGTGCGCGACGGTGGCGAGCTCCTCGCCGTCGTGGGTCCGGACCTCCACGCTGAAGGTGACGTACTTGTTCCCGTTCTTCTCGAACAGGTCCAGGACGCGTCCGCCGACGCGGATCGGCTCGTCGATGCGCGGCACGCGCTTCACGGTCAGGTCGCTCGAGACGTGGACGCCGGCCTCGTAGTGGAACGTGCCATGGATCAGCGGGCCGTACATCCCCATCAGCATCCCGGTCGGGACGGTCACCTCGCCGTCACGACGGTAGTTCTCGATCTCCTCGCCGGTGCGGGAGAGGAACTTCTCGACGTCCTCAAGGGAGATCTTGCGCTCGTAGGACGTGAGCGCGGTACCCGGGGCGGAGTTGGTCTCGTTGAGCGCGGGGAGCGAGGTCATCGGGCGCTCACCATCGCCGCGGGCGCCTCGACGGTGCCGGTGGCGCAGACGTTGCCGCTCGGGTCGAGGACGCGGAGCTGGAGGGCGACGCGACCC
>CAYPYF010000130.1:0-5539 GCA_964414675.1 uncultured Dehalococcoidaceae bacterium | reverse complement strand
CCAGCTCGGCAGCGTCCACGCTGAGGCCACCGGCCTCCAGCGACTCGCGCACCCGGTGCAGGTCCGCGGCCTCCGTCACGACCTCGACGGACTCGTCGCCCGAGAGGTCTACGTCGACAGCGCCCGCCTCGATGGCCACGAGCGCGAGCTCCTCCGGATCGCGGTCACCGGTCAGCACGGTGATGAGGCCGCGCTGGTCGAACTGCCAGGAGACTGCGCCGGCGTCCGCCATGTTCCCGCCGCCGCGCGAGAAGGCGTGGCGCACCTCGGCGACGGTGCGGTTCCGGTTGTCCGTCACGGCCTGCACGATCACGGCGGTGCCGCCGGGGCCGTAGCCCTCGTACGTCACTTCCTCGAGGTTGTCGGTGTCGCCGCCGCCGACCGCCTTCTTCACGGCGCGGTCGATGTTGTCGTTGGGCATGTTCGCCTGCTTCGCCTTCTGGATGGCGAGGCGCAGGCCGGCGTTGATGTTCGGGTCGGGATCACCCTGGCGTGCGGCCATGGTGATATCCCGCGCCAGCTTCGTGAAGAGTTGCCCCTTCTTGGCGTCGGTCGCTGCCTTCTTGTGCTTGATGGACGACCACTTGGAGTGACCGGACAACAGCAACCCCCAGACCACTGGAATCATCGATGATGACCCGCGAGACGAGCGGCTGCTCAGCCTCTGGCGTTCGATTAGTAGTGAATGTTACCAGCGCCGTCATGAACAGTCAGGGGCGGACCGGCGCCGGCCGCTACGCTGGCGGCATCTTCAGGATCGTGTTGTCGATCAGCCGCGCCTTTCCGAAGCGCACGGCCACGGAGAGCAGCGCGTCCCGCGTCACCCGCCCTTCGCACTCGGAGAGCGACTCCGCGTCCGCGAGCGACACGTAGTCGATGCGAGCCAGCGGTTGCGCGGCGATCGAGTCGTGCACCATCTGCCGGAGGGCGGTCGCGTCCCGCAGCCCCCCGAGCCAGCCCGTCTCCGCCTGGCGCAGCCCCCGGGAGATGGCTCGGGCCTGGGCACGCTCCTCGTCCGTCAGGTACGCGTTCCGCGAGGACAGCGCGAGGCCGCCCTCCTCGCGCACGATCGGGCAGCCGATTACCTCGACGCCGAGTCTGAGGTCGCGGGCGAGACGCCGGATGACCATCAGTTGCTGCGCGTCCTTCTGGCCGAAGTAGCCGCGGTCCGGGCGCGTGATTGCGAACAGCTTGGTCACCACCGTCGCGACGCCGTCGAAGTGGCCGGGGCGTGACGCGCCTTCGAGGATCGTCGCGAGGTCGCCGACGCTCACCGTCGTGGTCGCCCCCGCGGGGTAGATCTCCTCGACCTGCGGGATGAGCACCAGGTCCACGCCCTCGGCTTCGCAGATCGCGAGGTCGGCCTCCTCGGGCCGGGGGTAGGCGGTATAGTCCTCGCCGGGCGCGAACTGGGTCGGGTTCACGAAGATCGTCGCCAGGACGTGGTCGCACTCACCACGCGCCCGACGCATGAGCGAGCGATGCCCCTCGTGCAGCGCTCCCATGGTGGGGACGAGCCCAACGACGCCCGACAATTCCGCGCGCAGGGCACGGCATTCATCGACAGTGCGGGCGATCTGCATGCGGACTCCTGTACGCGATCATGACACGCGCCGCCTCGGACGGCGCGCGAGGCATCGCGGCAGTCTAGGGCGTGCGGCGGTCAGCGCGGGGCGAGCGCGCCGATCACGACTGCGTGTCGATGGGCGTCTCTTCGAGCTCGGCGAGGACCTGTGCGGCGAGGCTCATGTCCTGGTCCGCGCTGGGCGTCATCCGGCGGATGAGCTCCATCGCGCGCTCGTCCATGTAGAACGACTCCTGCGCGGTCGGGAACTGGCCCGCCCTGACCTGCTCGATGTACTCGCCGAGGGCGCCACGGATGACCTCGCCGACGTTCGCGAACTTCCTCGCGTGCTTCGGCTGGAGGTCGTCGTACATCCCGAGGATGTCGTGCCACACCTGGACCTGGCCTGAGGCGAACGGGCCGGCACCGATGCCGATGGTCGGCACCTTCACGCGGGCGGTGATCATGTGCGTGAGGGCGGTCGGGACGAGCTCGAGCACGATGGCGTACGCGCCGGCGTCGGCGAGTGCGCGTGCGTCGTTGATCAGGTGGACGGCGTCGCGGGGCGTCTTGCCCTGGACGCGGAAGCCGCCGGTCTGGTTGACCGACTGCGGGGTGAGGCCGATGTGCCCCATCACGGGGATGCCCGCCTCGACGAGGTGGCGGACCGTCTCCGCCGAGCGCTGACCGCCTTCGAGCTTCACGGAGCCGGCGCCGGTGTCCTTCATGATGCGGGTGGCGTTCTTCATCGCCTGCCGCCAGCCGCCCTGGTAGGAGCCGAACGGCATGTCGACGACGACATGGGCGTGCTTCGCGCCTCGGACGGCGGCGCGGCCGTGGTGGATCATGTCCTCCACGGTCACGGGCAGCGTGGAGTCGTACCCGAGGATGACCATGCCGAGGGTATCCCCGACGAGGATGAGGTCCACGCCGGCCTCATCGGCCATCTTCGCGGTCGGGTAGTCGTAGGCCGTCACCATGGTGATCGGCCGTCCCTCATCTCGCATCTTCTGGAGATCGAGGATCGTCACTGGACGGGCCATTGCAGAATTCCGATCCTGCCCGATCTCCGCGACCGATCGAGGTCAGCGCATATGGAGAGCGGTCGAGAAGCCTCGCCGCCGCGAAGGGTCGACGGGCTGGGTTCTGTTAAGCCGAGTATACGGAGCGGATAACACCCGTCAACGGAACTGACAGTCGCGTGAACTATCCCCGAGACATGGTGCGGGGAACGTCCGCGAGTCCCGGCACGCCAGCGAGTCCCTTCGCAGCGCGGACGCCAGCCAGGATCGCCCGTTCGACGGCCAGGGCGGACATCGCCTCGATCGAGGGATACTGGTCGTCGGTGATCTCCTGCTCCCCCGTCGCGAGGGCGAAGACGACGTCACCGTCCGCCCTGGTGTGCACGGGCCAGATCGCGCGTGCGAACCCATCGTGCGCGACGGTGGCGATCCGGTTGACCTGCGCCTTGGTCAGCTTCGCGTTCGTCGCCACGACGGCGAGCGTGGTGTTCGAGGGCGTCTCGATGACCGATGGCGCACTGCCCTCCTCGATCCGCTCCGCCACCTGGCGCCGTCCACGCCCGAGGCGGAGCAGCCGGTCCACGTCGAGCGGGCGGCCGTCGTCGCCTCGAGGGGCGGCGACCACCCTGCCGGCGCGGCTGTCGCGGATGGAGCCGACAGCGTTCACGGCCGCGATCGCGCCGACGACGATGCCAGTGTCCAGCAGTTCGCCCGCGGTGCCGATGCCGCCCTTCCAGGCGCGCTCGATCCCGGCCATCTTCGCGACCGTCGCCCCGGTCCCGGCGCCGACGGAGCCCTGCGCGACACGGCCGCCCCGGGCGTTCTCGGCGGCGCGGTAGCCGGCGTCGGCGTCGGGCCACGCGGCACGCTTGAGGCCGAGGTCGAAGAGGATCGCGCCGGGCACGATCGGCACGACACCCGTCGCGTACCGAAAGCCTCGGTCCTGGGCGAGGAGGTACTGCATCACACCGCCCGCCGCGTCGAGGCCGAACGCGGAGCCGCCCGCGAGGAGGATCGCGTCGACGTGCTCGACGAGGTTCCCCGGGCGCAGCAGTTCGGTCTCGCGCGTGCCGGGCGCAGCCCCTCGGACGTCGACGCCGCCGACCGTGCCCTCGGGGCAGAGGATGACGGTGCATCCGGTGGCGCCGCTGCGGTCGGTCCAGTGGCCGACGCGGATGCCTCGGACGTCGGTGATGGCGTCGTGGGGCGTCGCGCCTCGACGCGGGCGTGTCGCACGTTTGCGGACTGGTGGTGTTCGCTCAGGTGGGATGAGGTACCGCCCGATTCCAGAGAGCCTCAGAGGGGCGTGACGCCCGCCTAGACGGCTTCGCTGACCGAGGGGGAGGGTACCGCGAAGAGGGTGCGCGCCGGCACGACCTCGTCGATGAACTGGAGACAGCGGCGCATGTACGCCTCGGACTGGTCGAGGTAGGCCGTGCCGTGCCCGACGTGGTCGTCCACGATCCAGACGCGCATGCGCGGGTCGAGGGAGGCAGCGGAGAGGTTGAGGGTGTGCGACGCGGGGATGACATCGTCGAACTGCGAGTGGACGAAGAGGACCGGGACGTGGACCTTCTCGATCGCGCGGATCGGGTTCAGCGCGGACGGGTCGCACTTCATCACCCGGCGCGCCACCCAGAGCGCCGCCTGGAACATCGGCGTCGGCACGTGGTGGTGGCTGGCCCGCAGGAACGAGCGCATCGTCGCGAACGGCGAGTCCGCGACGATCCCGGCGACGTCCACGCCGCGCGCGACGGCGTCGATGGAAAGCGCGGCGCCGTAGCCGAAGCCGTGCAGGAGGATGGGCGTGCGGCCCGAGCGGCGCCGGACGTATGCGACGGCTGCCTGCACATCGAGGCGTTCCTGGCAGCCGAGCGTGTCGCGCTTGCCGCCGGACTCACCGTGGGCGCGGAGGTCGAACGCAAAGACCGAGAACCCTCGACGGTGGTAGTCGCGCTGGAGGTGGAGGAGGCCCCGCCCTCGGTCGGCGCGGGTCGCGGCCGAGTCGTGCACGAGCACGACCGTCGCGCGGGCGCCGGGCGCCTCCATGAACCAGCCACGGAGGGTCAGGCGATCGGCCGTGAGGAACTGGACTTCCTCGTAGCGGAGTCCGAGGTCCGCGGGGGTGCCCTGCACGCGCGTCCGCCGGCCGCCCGTCAGGGCGTCCGCGACGTAGATCGCTGCAAAGAGGAGCACGCTCGCCACCACGGCGACCAGCGCGAGGATCATCCAGAGCATGTGCGAACTGTCTCTCGCCACCCGCCCGCCGGGATACATTGCCGCCCCCGGCGCGAGACTGGATGACACTAGCAAGCCCGGTGGGGCCCGAACAAGAGACTTATGTTACGCGGCTGAACCTTTCGGGCGAATCTGGGGAATCCCCGCAGCCCGCCCATTGCAGCTAACTGACACATCTCCCCGTTGATCGTTCCTCGATCGTCGCGGTGCGCGGCAGCCGCTGGCACCTCGGACAGAGGTGCGTCCCCCGGCCGGCGACGCGCGTCTTCACGATGGTCGTCCCGCATCGCTCGCAGGGCTGGCCCTCGCGACGGAACACGTGCACGCGGACGTGGTGCAGCCCTTCCCCGCCGAGGCCGTCCCGGTAGTCACTGAACGACGACCCGCGGTCCCCCAGCGAGTCGTGCAGCGTCTGGAGCACGGCGGCGTGCAGCGCGTTCACCTTCGCGGCACCCAGGAGACCTGCCGGCGCGGCGGGATGCACCTTCGCGATCCAGAGCGCCTCGTCGGCGTAGATGTTCCCCACGCCGGCCGCCACGCGCTGATCGAGGAGGAGCGCCTTCACCGGCGCCGTCCGGCCGAGGAGACGGCTCCGCAGCCACGCCGCCGTGAAACCCTCGGAGAGCGCGTCCGGGCCTGAGGCCGGCATGGCGTCACCGGACTCCTCGACGAGGTGCCAGGTGCCGAACTTCCGGAGGTCGTTGAACCGCAGGCT
>CAYPYF010000129.1:0-5589 GCA_964414675.1 uncultured Dehalococcoidaceae bacterium | reverse complement strand
CCTGCTGGGCTCGCTGGTGCTGATCCCCGGCCTGCCGGGCGGGCTGTACCTGGTGCTGCGACGGCGGGACTGGTTCTCCGCGCTGGGGGTGTTCTGGTTCCTCGCGATGTTCGCGGCGCTGACGTTCGCCGGCGAGAAGATGCCGTGGCTCACGTTCCACCTCGCGCTGCCGCTGTGCTTCCTCGCGGCGCACGTGATCGGCCGGGCGGTGCCGGGGGCGGTGGCCGCCGCACGACGCGGGCGCGGCAGCACGGTGCAGTGGGCCGGCGCGGCGGCCGCCTCGACGGCGCTGGCGCTGCTGGCGGTGCTGGTGGTGCGCGTGGACTGGAGCCTGAACCGCACGTACCCGGACACGCCGATCGACCCGCTGATCTACGTGCAGACCTCGCCGGAGCTGCCGGTGCTGGCGCGCGACGTGAGGGCCGCCCTGGATTCCGGGGGTGCCGACCGGGTGGTCATCAACACGGACCAGTCGATGACGTGGCCGTGGGCGTGGTACGTGCGCGGGCTCAACGTGCTGTACGTGGAGGAGCGCGACATCACCCCCGAGACGATCACGCCGCGGGACATCCTGATCAGCACGCGCGGCGTGGTCTCCCGGCGGCCGGACGTGCGCGAGTGGTACGGGCCGCCCGTGGAGTACTGCCACCGCTGGTGGTTCCCGGAGGGGGGCTACCGCTCCACGACCCTGGGTGGGCTGCTGGAGGAACTGCGGGCGGGGCGGCTGGTGGACGAATGGTCCGCATTCCTGCTGAACCGTGGCGATCCGGAGAGCCTGGGCGCGCTGCAGGCAGAGATCTTCTTCCCTGAGACTGCAACGGTTAATTCTCGGGATAGAGACCGAATCCCGTAGTGACGTTGCAACGCTGCATGACCCACACTGGTGAGAACCCGGATGAGGGCGCGTGTATTCGGCGCGCATTGCAATGAGAGACTGCATCACGTGCGCCATATCCGCATCCTGATCGGCGTCGGTGTGAGCGCCGTCTTCCTGGTGCTGCTGCTGCGTCAGGTAGATGGCGCTGAACTGCGCGATTCGCTGTCGCAGGTCTCGCCGTCCTGGATCGTGGTGGCGTTGCTGTTGTTCGGCGCCAGCGTGTGGGTGCGCGCGCAGCGCTGGGCGGCGATCCTGCGGCCGATTGCGCCGCTGAGCCAGACCGAAGCGGCCTCGCTGATGACCATCGGGCTGGCCGCGAACAACGTGCTGCCGGCGCGCACGGGCGAGATCGTGCGGGCGGTGCTGCTGAAGCGGCAGCGCGGCATCTCCGGGTTCGCCGTGCTCGCTACGATCCTCGTGGAGCGCATCCTGGACGGGCTCGTGCTCGCGCTGTTCCTCGCCGCGACGATCGCGCTGGCGGGCGGGACGGTCCCGCTGCAGGTCTTCGCCGCGCTGGTGGGCGGGGCGTTCGTGGTGCTGACCGCGATCATCGTGCTGCTCGCGATGCGGCCTCGCGTGGGGGCGCGGCTCACCACGTTCGGACTGCGGTTCCTGCCGGCGCGGATCCGCGGGCGCGCGGAGGGCTGGGCGGAGCGGTTCATGTCCGGCCTGGCGCCGATGCGCACCGGGCGGTCATGGTTCGTCGTGGGCGGGCTCACGACGATCTCGTGGACGCTGGAGGCGTTCTCCTGCTGGGCGGTGGGCGAGGCGTTCGGCCTTGGCCTGGACCTGGGGATCTACTTCGGGGTCTGCGGCGCGGCAAACCTCTCGATGGCCGCGCCGAGCACGTCCGGCGGGATCGGGCCGTACGAGTACTTCGCGCGCGAGGTGCTCGGGCGGTTCGGGGTGGCCTCGGCGACGGGCACCGCGTACGCCCTCGTGCTGCACGCGACGATCCTCATCCCGGTCGCGGTGGTGGGCCTGCTGCTGATCTGGCGACAGGACCTGGGGCTGAAGACGCTGGTGCCGGACGCGCATGAGATCAGCGACGGGCCGGAGGACAGCCCGGGCGGCCCGGGCGGGGACCGGCCAGGCGAAACGACCGAGGCGGGGCAGCCATCGAAGGTGGACGCATGAAGGTGATCGTGATCGGTGGCGGCATGGCGGGCCTCGGCGCCGCGTACGAGCTGCTCAAGCGCGGGCACCAGGTGTCGCTGTACGAGGCGAGCCCGGAGTTCGGTGGCCAGGTCCGCACGTTCGGGGTCGGCGGTGAGCGCCTCGAGATCTTCTACCACCACCTCTTCCAGTCCGACGAGGAGGCCGTGCGGATCATCGACGAGCTGGGGCTCGCCGGGGACATGGCGTACATCGACTCGAACGTCGGGCTGCACGCCGGGGGGAAGAACTACCCGTTCGTCGGCGCGCTGGACCTCCTGAAGTTCGACCGCGTCTCGCTGCTGTCGCGGGTCCGCCTCGGGCTGACCGCGCTGTGGCTGCGCCGCGTGCACGACTACCGGCGGTACGAGGGCGTGCGCGCCGCGGAGTGGATCCGGTCGCACGTGGGCCGCGAGGGCTACGAGCGGGTGTGGGGGCCGCTGCTGAAGGCGAAGTTCTCGGAGCACGCCGAGGACGTCTCGATGGTGTGGTTCTGGGGGAAGATCTACCTGCGCTTCGCGAGCCGCCCGAAGGGCGGCCTCCCGGTGATCGGGGGCCTGCTGGCGAAGGAGCAGCTGGGGTACCTCAAGGGCTCGTTCGGTCGCCTCGTCGACGCCCTCGTCGCTGCGTGTCGCGAGAAGGGCGGGACGCTGACCGCGGGCGCACCGGTGGACGAGGTGATCGTGGAGGACGGCGTGGCGGTGGGCGTGCGGCTGACGGACGGTCGCGAGGAGCGCGCCGACGCGGTGCTGGCGACGACGCCGTCCGGGCTGTTCCGGAAGGTGGTGCCCTCGCTGGAGTCGGCGGGCGAGGCGGGGCAGCAGTACGCGCGGATGCTGGATGCGGTGCAGTACCAGTGGGCGACGGTGGTGGTCATCACCCTCGACCGGCCGCTCTCGGACATCTACTGGCTGACGATGACGGACGACGACGCGCCGTTCGTGGTGGCGGTGGAGCAGACGAACTTCCTGCCCGCCTCGACGTACGGCGGGAAGCACATCGTGTACCTGTCGGACTACATGAGCCCGGACGACCCGATGGCGCAGATGAGCGTGGAGGAACTGCTGGACCTCTACGAGCCGTGGCTGCGGCGGATCAACCCGGCGTTCGAGCGGTCCTGGATTTCGGACCAGTGGGTCTACCGCGACCGCGCGGGACAGCCGGTGGTACGCGTCGGCTACCACGAGATCATCCCACCGCACCGATCGCCGATCCGGAACCTGTACCTCGCGAACACGACGCAGATCTACCCGGAGGACCGGGGCCAGAACTACTCGCTGCGGATGGGCCGCCGTGTCGCGCACCTGATCGAGGGCGACGTGGCGGGTATTCGCGTCCCCGGCGAGGCCACGGACGCCGGCGGCGCCTGATGTGCGCCTGATGTGGTGGCAGGACCTGCTCTGGGGCGGCTGGAACGGCCTCACCGCGTGGGGCGTGCTGGTGCTGCACGTGATCGGCACCGGCTGGGAGTTCCCGTTCTACAACGGGGCGCGTGCTGGAAACTGGTATGACGCCGGGTTCCTGGTGGGAGCCGGGTCGCCATTCCTCGGGATGATCGGGCGGAAGCGGCGCTGACGGGCACCTTCGATGCCGGGGTTGCCGCCGCCGGGTGGCACGGTGGGTCGGGGAACCTCGTGGGCGCCGACTTGGCTCCCACGGGCGGGCTGCGGTAGATTGCGGGACACGTCACGAACACGCCGGACGGCAGCGCGCCGCCCGTGTGGGTCGAGAGGCCGCTCATGCCGCTGGAGACCGAAAGCAAGGCCCGCGTACGGGCGCTCGTCGCGGACTTCCGTCCGAACAACGGCGACATGATGGCGGCCCTGCACCGCGTCCAGCACGAGTTCGGCTACCTGAGCGCGGAGTCGCTCGAGGTGATCGCCGAACAGCTCGACATGTTCCCGGCGATCCTCTACGGCGCCGCCTCCTTCTACGACGAATTCCGCTTCCACCCGCCCGCACAGACCACGGTGCGCTGGTGCTCGGGGCCGGCGTGCCGCCTCCGCAACTCGAACGGCGTCCGCGACGCGATGCTCGCGACGCTGGGGATGGCCGACCTGCACGAGCAGACGGACGACCACCGCGTGGGCATGGTGCTGGGTCAGTGCAACGGGACGTGCGAGATGGCCCCGATGGTGTGGCTGGAGCAGCACGGCGAGCATGGCCCGGAGCAGACGCCGGTGGGCAACATGACCGCAGCGCGCGCCGTCCGGATGGCGCGCGCGCTTCGCGACGGCGCGGACATCGAGGGGGCCACACATGCCTGATCCCGCTGTCGCCCTCGAACGGTACGACGCGCTGCGCGAGCGCGCGGACGCCGAGTACGCCGCCTGGCGGAACCCGACGCGGCCCCGCATCGACATCGCGATGGACACCTCGAGCCTGGCGAACGGGGCACGGGCGACCGGGCTGGCGATCCACCGCGTGGTCTCCGAGCGGAACGCGGCGGTCGACCTCGGGCAGGTGCACGGCTACGGGATGCAGTGGATCCACCCGAGCGTGCAGATCACGTTCCCGGACGGCGAGACGGTCCTCTACGGCCCCGTGCGGCCGGAGGACGCCGCGCGCATCGTGGACGAGGCGACGGGCGCGTGGGGCGCCGCGGGCGACCTCCGCCAGGGGATGATCACCGGGAGCCACGAGGGCGTGGCCAGCATCCGTGACCACGAGTTCTTCAGCCTGGAGCCGCGTGAGCGGCGACTGATGCGGAACCTGGGCCTCACCGACCCGGAGAACCTCCTGCACTACATCGCCCGCGATGGCTATCGCGCGACGGCGCGGATGCTGGGGCGGCACCTCTCCGAGGAGGCAGTGCGCAACACGCTGAACGACGCGGGCCTGACCGGCCGCGGCGGGGCGAACTTCCCGACCGGCGTGAAGTGGAACTTCCTCTACGGCGCGGCCGGTGACGAGCACTACATGGTCTGCAATGCGGACGAGGGCGACCCGGGCGCGTGGGTGAACCGCGTGGTGATGGAGGGCGACCCGCACCTGCTGCTCGAAGGCATGCTCATCGGTGGCTACGCGACGAAGTCCAAGGTCGGCTTCATCTACCTGCGCGACGAGTACCCGTTCTCCATCCAGCGGATGGAGGAGGCGATCCGGGACGCGGAGGCGGCCGGGATCCTCGGGGACGACGTGTTCGGCACGGGCCTGGAGTTCCACGTGCGCGTGATCCGCGGGGCGGGCGCGTACGTCTGTGGCGAGGAGACGGGGCTGCTGTCCTCGATCCAGGACTCGCGCGGGATGCCGCGCGTGAAGCCGCCGTTCCCGGCGCAGCGCGGCGTGTTCGACAAGCCGTCCAACGTGAACAACGTGGAGTCGTTCGCGAACGTGCCGCTGATCGTGCAGCACAACTCCGAGTGGTACCGCGAGCACGGCTCCGACAAGGCGTCCGGGACGAAGATCTTCTCGTTCTCCGGCGACATCCCTCGCGTGGGGTTCATGGAGATCCCGTTCGCGACGCGGCTGGAGGACTGCCTGCGCGTCTGCGGCGGCATCCAGGGCGGCGCACTGAAGGCGATCCAGTCGGGCGGTCCGCTGGGCTCGCTGCTGCC
>CAYPYF010000128.1:0-5644 GCA_964414675.1 uncultured Dehalococcoidaceae bacterium | reverse complement strand
CCCCACACGGGGAGAGGGCTGGGGTGAGGGTCCGCCTCCGTGCCCCACCTCCGCCCACGTCCCGCCCATAGTTGCCGCTGATTTCGGCGGGCCGTAGCCTGCTCAGACCATGGAACTACGCGACTTCCTGTCCCTCGCCCAGATCCTCGTGTCCACGCTGCTGATCGTGCTCGTGCTGCTGCAGGTGCGCGGCACCGGCTTCGGCGCGGCGCTCGGCGGGCAGGACACCTCGTTCCGCACCCGTCGAGGCATGCAGCGGTCCATGCACCGCCTGACCATCCTCGTCGTCGTCATCTTCCTCAGCATCTCCGCCTGGAGCGTCGCGGCCTCGTAGCCGCCGCGCGGGGCCTCAGATGCCGCCCGCGACACGGATCCCCGGACCACTCCAGCGGTTCGCCGCCGTGCCCCAGCGAGGGCTCACCGCGCTGCTCGCGCTCGGGCTCGTCGCCCTCGCCGTTGGGTGGATCGCCGCCGGCGAGCCGGCCGGCGCGGACACCGCCACCTACCGTGAGGCCGTCGTCGGCCGCCCGATCCGCATCAACCCCCTCACCACGCCCGCGAACCAGGCGGAGGCGGACCTCGTCGCGCTCGTCTTCAGCGGCCTGATGCGCCTGAGGGCGGACGGCTCCCCCGAGCCTGACCTCGCCGAGCGATGGGAGGTCACCCCGGACCAGCTCACCTACACCTTCCACCTCCGAACGAACGTCACCTGGCACGACGGCGCAGCCTTCGACTCAGCGGACGTCGCCTACACGATCGCCCGCATCCAGTCGGAAGGCTTCACCGGAGCGCCCTCGCTGCAGGCGCAGTGGGAAGGCGTCCAGGTCTTCGTGGACGACGCCACCACGGTGCTCATCCGCCTGCCGGAGCCCGCGGCGGACTTCCTCGTGCGTGCCACCGTCGGACTGCTGCCGGAGCACCTCTCGGCGGAGATGGACGCGGGCGAGGGCTTCAACGCCCGCCCCTTCGAGCGCGAACCGGTCGGCACCGGCCCCTACCGCCTCGCCACGCTGAACGCGGGCCATGCGGTACTGCACCGCAACACCTCGTACTTCCGAGGTACACCGCCGCTCGGGACGATCGAGTTGCGCTTCGCAGAGTCCGAGGAGCAACAGCTCCAGTGGCTCCTCTCCGGCGCGGTCGACGCGGCGCTCCTCCCGGAGACCGTCCCCGCTGGCTCGATCGCCGCGCTCACCGAGGACCACCACGACCTCACCGCCACCCGACTCAGGACCGACGACCAGACCGTGCTGTACCTGAACAACCAGAGCCCGTTGCTTGACGCGCGGACGAGGGCGGCCCTGTCCGCCTCGATCGACCCGGCGCTCGTGGTGGCCGCCAGCGGCACCACGCAGCAGCCGGGCGCCGGCGTCATCCCGCCGGACTCGTGGCTCCACGCCGCCACGCTTGAGGGCGACACCCCGGCGGAGGCGCCTGGCCTCGGCGCAGATGAGCTCTGGGCAGCCGCCCTCTGGGAGCGCGGCCCGGACGGGCGCCTGCGACGAGGCGGCGTGCCCCTCGCTCTGGAACTGGTCACGAACGGCGAGCCGGCGCGCATCGCCCTTGCAGAGGCCATCGCCGCCCAGCTCACCGAGGTGGGCGTGACCGTAGAGGTGATCACCGCCCCCGCACAGCGCGTCGTCTCGGACTACCTCCGCACCGGGAACTATGACCTCGCCCTCTTCGGCTGGGAGACGACTGCCGACCCGGACCCCTACCCCGCGTGGCACACGTCCCAGATCGGGACCGGGAACGTCGCCTCCTTCAGCGACCCCGAGGCGGACGCGCTTCTCGAGGCCGCCCGCACCACGGGAGACGTGGGCGAGCGCCGCGAGTTGTACGTGCTGTTCCAGGCCCGATTCGAGGAACTGGGGGCCAGCCTCGTGATCTCCTACCCCACCATGACCTACGTTCATCCCACGTCGCTGGCCGGCTTCCAGCCGATGCTGCTCGTGAATCCGGCACAGCGCTTCCAGGACGTGGGCAGCTGGAGGCTCGCCGACTGATGGCCACCCGCATCGTCTTCTTCGGCTCCCCCGCCTACGCCGTCCCCAGCCTCCGCGCGTGCCTCGGCATCCCGGACGCACAGGTCGTCGCCGTCGTGACCCAGCCAGACCGCCCGCGCGGCCGCAGCAAGGCGCCCCAGATGACCGAGGTGAAGGAGGCCGCCATCCAGGCCGGCATCACCACGTTCTTCCAGCCGGAGAAGATCCGGCGCGACACCACGGAGGCGATCCAGGCGCTCTCGCCGGACATCGGCGTGGTCGCGGCCTCCGGCCACATCCTCCCGAACCACCTCCTCGAGTCGTTTCCGCACCAGGTCCTGAACGTCCACGCCTCCCTGCTCCCGCGCCACCGGGGTGCCTCCCCCGTCGCCAGCGCGATCCTCGCGGGCGACATCGAGACCGGCGCGACGATCATGCGCGTCGTGCGCGAGGTCGATGCGGGCCCGATCCTCGCCTCCGTCGCCACCCACATCGATCCGATCGACACGACCGGCATCCTCACCGAGCGCATCGCCGGCCTCGGCGCGGCACTCCTCGCCTCCGTCCTCCCCCGCTGGGTCGCCGGCGAGGTCGAGGAACGCCCGCAGGACGCCTCACAGGTCACGTTCGCCCCGAAGCTCGCGAGGGCGGACGGCACGGTCGACTGGTCGCTCCCCGCCGAGGAGATCTGGCGGCGCGTCCGCGCCTTCCACCCGTGGCCCCTCGCCACCACCACCTACCGAAGCGAGCCGTTCCTGATCCACCAGGCGTGGCCCGTGACGTTGCCGCTCGGGCTCTCCTCCGATGCCCCACCCGGCACCGTCCTCGCCGGCGACGGCGCCGAGGCCACGCCGCTGCTTCCGGGCCGCCCCGCGCGCGCCCTCGTCGTCTGCGGTCAGGGCGCCCTCGTGCTCCTCGATGTGCAGCGCCCCGGCAAACGCCCCACCCCGATCGAGGCGTACCTGAACGGCGATCGGGAGCTCGTTGGCAGCCGGCTGGGCTGACGGCCTGGTCTGGACCGCCCTGCCGCCGGATGTTTCGGGCTCGCATACGCTGCTACGACTCGCGGGACAACGCCGACTAGCCCGTTTGAGCAGCGACGGAGGCGGACGATGGCAGGCGATCGAGCGAACATCGTGTTCACGGGCGGCGTCGTCCACACCGTCGACGCCACGAATCAGGTCGCAGAGGCGGTCGCAGTCGCGGACGGGCGCATCCTCGCCGTCGGCTCCAACGCCGAGGTCGGCGGCTATGCCGGCCCGGACACGCGCCGCATCGAACTCGATGGGCGCTCGCTGCTCCCCGGCTTCATCGATGCACATCAGCACTTCGTCGGCGTCGGTGGCGCGCAGTACGCCATCGACTGCAAGGCGGCCGGGATGGACTCGGTCGCCGCTATCGCCGAGGCCGTGCGGCGGCGCGCCGAGGCACAGCCCGCCGGGTCGTGGATCCGTGGCCGCGGCTACGACCACTCTCGGCTCGTCGAGCAGCGCCACCCGAACCGCCACGACCTCGACGCCGTCGCCCCCGACCACCCGGTCGTCCTGACGCGCACGTGCGGTCACATCGTCGCGTTCAATACGAAGGCCGCCGAGGTGGCCGGGCTCTCGATGCAGGCCCCCGACCCCAATGGCGGGCGCTATGACCGAGACCCCGACGGCAGCCTGCTCGGCGTCGCGTACGAGCGGGCGAACGTGCCGCTCCGTGACGCCTCCGCTCCCACCCCCGAGGACATCCGCGAGCACCTGCTCGCCGCGAACCGGGCCGACCTTGCCAGCGGCCTCACCAGCGTCCACGACGCCGGCGGCCTCCTCGGCCCCGCGATGGAGGTCGCAACAGAACTCTCGGACCGCGGCGAGATCCAGGTCCGCCTGTACGCCTTCGCGACCGTGAACTCGTTCGACCACCCGCTGGTCGGCCTGCTCAAGGGCACGGGCCTCCGCACCGGATTCGGCAACGACCGGCTGCGCATCGGCGCGTTCAAGGTGGTCACGGACGGTTCGAGCAGCGGCCCCACAGCCGCGACGCGCGCGCCGTACACCGTCGACCCGGACGACTCGGGCATCGCCTACTGGGCGCAGAACGAGCTCGACGACCTCATCGGCCGCGCGCACCGCGCGGGCTGGCAATGCACCGTCCATGCCGTCGGCGATAAGGCGATCGAGCAGACCCTCGACGCGATGGCGCGCGCGCAGGCGGAACACCCGCGCGAGGGCCTCCGCCATCGCATCGACCACTGCGGTATCACGCCGCCCGACCTGCAAACACGCGTCCGTCAGCAGGGCATCGTCCCCGCGATGCAGCCCGCGTTCTTCTGGGAGTTCGGCGACGGCTACATCCGCAACTACGGTCGCGAGCGCGCGGACGTGATGTTCCCGGCGAAGTCACTGATCGAGGCAGGCGTGCGCGTCGCCGGATCCTCGGACGCTCCGGTCACGGACTACCGCCCGCTCTTCGGCATCGAACAGGCCATGACCCGCGCGACGAGCGACGGCGACGTGTGCGGCCCGGACGAGCGCGTCGACCTGGACACGGCGATCCGCATGCACACGATCAACGGCGCCTACGCCGAGTTCGCGGACGGCTGGAAGGGCAGCATCGAGCCGGGCAAGGTCGCCGACCTCGTCGTCCTCGGCGAGGACATCAGACGCGTACCGGCGACCGAACTCCGCGACCTCCCCATCGTGATGACGATGGTGGGTGGTCAGGTAGCCTTCGAGGCGTAACAGGAACCCAGCGATACGATGGACGGGTGAACTCCTCCGCTCCCCGCCATCTTCTGGACCTGTCGCTCGAAGACCTCGAGGCCGAACTCGCCACCTGGGGTGAGCCCGCGTTCCGCGCGCAGCAGATCGCGCAGTGGGCGCTCCGGCACGGCGTCACCTCCTTCGAGGAGATGACGAACCTCCCCGCCCCCCTCCGCGCCCGCCTTGCCGAGGCGTTCGAGATCGCGACGCTCCCCGTCATCGCGGAGCGCACGGCCGACGATGGCGCCACCTCGAAGGTGCTCCTCGACCTCGGTAACGGCGACGCCGTGGAGGCGGTGCGCATGGACTACGAGTCCGGCGACGAGGACCCCGGGGCCGGTGCGATCCCGGACCGGACCACCGTGTGCATCTCCACCCAGGTCGGGTGCGCCATGGGCTGCACCTTTTGCGCCACGGGCCAGCAGGGGTTCACCCGCAACCTCACGCCCGCGGAGATCCTCGCGCAGTTGCTGCACTTCACCCGCCAGCGGCGCGTCACGAACGTCGTCTTCATGGGCATGGGCGAGCCGCTGGCAAACTACGACGCCACCGTCGCCGCGATCCGCTGGATGGTGCGCGCCGAGGGCCTCGACATGCGCCAGCGAGGCATCACGGTCTCCACCGTCGGCCTCGTCCGCGCCATCGACCGTCTCGGCGACGAGGGCCTCCAGATCGGCCTCACGATCTCGCTCCACGCCCCGGACGACGACCTCCGCCGCCGTCTCATCCGCACGGCGGGCGGCGTCACCATCGACGAACTCGTGGAGGCAGGGCGCGGCTACATCCGCAAGCAGGGCCGTCGCGTCACCTTCGCCTACGCACTGCTGGACCACGTGAACGACTCACCCGAGCAGGCGCAGGCCCTCGCCTCGCGCATCCGGGGCATCCAGGCGCACGTGAACCTGATCCCCT
>CAYPYF010000127.1:0-5678 GCA_964414675.1 uncultured Dehalococcoidaceae bacterium | reverse complement strand
GGGCTGCGCCTCGACGAGCGCGGAGTTCCGCGTGCTGCGTCCGGTGGCCGGCATCGAATCCTCCCGCGCTGCCCTCGGAGAGTAGCGGACGAGCAAGGCGTGACAGGCCACGGGCGGAGATGGCAGGATGCGCGCGCCTTGCGACGTCCGTGAGGCGGGAGGGTGCCCGATGCGTCAGATCAGCGACCACGTGTTTGCGGAGTTCTTCTTCTGGGGGTGTAACCCCGGCTACCTGACCACCTCGGACGGGGTGTTCATGATCGACACGCCGCAGCAGCCGATCGACGCGGTGCGGTGGCGGGAGCACCTGTTGGAGCAGGGGGCGATCCGGCACCTGGTGAACACGGAGCCGCACATCGACCACATTGCGGGGAACGCGTACTTCCCGGGGGTGGAGGTCATCGGCCAGCGGGGGATGCTGCCACGGTACGAGGAGATGGTGCCGCGGATGGAGTCCGAGGACCGGCGGAAGCAACTGGAGGAGCAGGACCCGAACTCGTCGTGGCTGGTCGCGCACCCGGAGTACCCGCCGAACCCGCCGACGCGGCTGTTCGACGACGGCCTGTCGTTGAGCCTCGGCGGGCAGTCGATCGAGGTGATCCACCACCCGGGGCACACGGCGCCTCAGACGTCGGTGTGGCTGCCGGGCGAGGGGGTGATCTTCACGGGGGACAACGTGTTCCACCACGTGAAGACGTTCGTGCAGGAGGCGGACCCGTGGCAGTGGCTGGATTCGCTGGAGGCGATCCGAGCGCTGGACCCGGCGATCATCGTGGCGGGGCACGGGGAGCCTTGTACGACCTCGTACCTGTCGGAGCAGGCGGAGATCGTGCAGGCGTGGGTGGACGCGGTGGAGCGGATGGTGCGGGCGGGGATGACGCAGGCGGAGGCGCGTGACCAGCGGCCCTCGGTGGACCCGTATCGGATCGGGCAGCGGTTGTTTCCGATCGAGGATTCGTTGAACACGCGGATCATCGACAACCTGTATCCGCGGGTGGTGGAGCGGCTCAAGGGGTAGTGGGCTGGCTGTCGGTTCTGAGGCTACGTCGCCCTCGATGGGTTCGTGGTGATCGAGGTTGCGACCGCTTCACCCCCACCCCAACCCTCCCCCCTCAAGGGGGAGGTGGTTCGGAGTCTGCAGACGGAGCGTGGTTGGGTGAGCGGGTGTTTGCGGGGGTGCGGTGGCGGGGCCGGGGTGGCCTGGTGGGGTTGTTCGGCCTCGGCGGGGTTGTTGGGCCTCGGTGGTTGCGACGGCTTCACCCCCTCCGCAGCCCTGCCCCCTCAAGGGAGAGGGGGTTCGGATCGATGGGTGTGGGGCCTCGGGTGGTTCGTGGGCTGGTGAGTGTGCGGGTGTTGACCCTCTCCCCCGCCCTCCCCCTCTGGGGGAGGGCGGGGGAGAGGAGGGGGCTAGGACTAGGACTCGTTTTCGACGATGAGGAGGTCTTCGAGGGTGACGACGCCATTTGTGGTTGCGAGGCGGGTGCGGGCCTCGGCGAGTTTTGCTTCGGGGAGGCCGGTCCTGGCGGCGTAGGCGACGCGGAAGAGGTCGCTGGCGGTGACGACGGCGTAGCTCTGGGCTTCGGCGGCGACGCGGATGGCTTCCTCGAACTGGCGTTTGCGTTCCATGGGGTGGGTGAGGCGCTGGCCGTTCACGACGAGGAGGCCGCGCGGGCTGATGGCGCGGGCCTCGATGATCTTGTCGAGGCGTGCGCGGAGGCGGTAGTGCGCGCCCATGTCGACGGCCTCGGTGGAGCCGGCGACGACGACGTGGAGGGAGACCTGCGGGGTGTACATGAACATCGGATCGCCGATGCCGTCGCGGGCGACTCGGAAGCCGATGCGCTCACCACAGTCGAGGACGGCGGGGAGCAGGGCGGCGTCGCCTGAGGCCCAGAGGGCGTCGCGGAGGTATTCCTCCTGCCGGAGCGCCTTCTGCGCCTCGTCGAGGGCGGCCTGGGCCTGGTCGAGGGCGGCGCGGGCGCGCTGTACCTCGTTGCGGGTGTCCTCGATACCGGGCGGGGTGAACTCGCCAACCCAGCGGGGCGGGTCTTCGTCCGGGCGGCCGAGGTGGTCCTGCATGGCCTCCATGACGGCGTTCCCGAGGGCGTCCGCGATGCTGGCGCCGCCGCTGGTGCGCGGCGTGGGCATGAAGACGAGGTGGCCGTTCAGCACGGGGAAGTCGATGCCGACGGGCTGGCCGCCCGCGGCTCGGAGGAAGACGCGGCCGGCCTTCGCGAGGCCCTCGGCGCGCTCGTTGAAGGTGGCGCGGTAGAGGAGGTTCTTGCGGAAGGTCTCGAAGACGCGGATGAAGGGGTGGTCGTGGTCTGCGACGGCGGCCATGGTGCCCTCTGAGCCCTGGACGGTGCGCTCGTCCCAGGTGAGGCCGTCCGGCGCCGGGAGGAGGAAGTAGCGGTCGTAGCCGCCGAGGCCGTTGACGCCGTGGAAGCGAGACTGCGCGGCGGTGAAGACGAGGATGGTGGCGCCGTTGTCGAGGGCGCGGACGACCTCCTCACGGCGGCGGGTGAGGAGCGCGGCGAGGCTCGTCATGCCGTCCGTGGAGTCACCGTTGACGACGGGGACGTCGGCGTGAGTGGTGAGGTGGGCGGACTGCTGGGTGGCCTCGCGGACGGTGTCGAAGGTGGCGGCGAGGTCCAGGACGATCGCGCTGTAGTCGGCGAGGTTGGGCGCGTTGAGGATGGTGTGGTTGTCCAGGTTGCGGTGTCGCATCCGGTGACCGATGGATAGCACGCGCATGGTGGTCCGCTCCCGACTTCGGCGCCGTCTCCGTGGCACCAGCGACAGGCTACCCCCGGTCGCCCGGGGGCGCGATGGTGATCGCGACGGTGAGTTCCTCTGCGTGGAGGTTCGCGAAGATCAGGGATCCGCGGGTGCCGCAGCCGCCGACGCGGTCCAGCGCGACTCCGACGGCGGCGAGGACGGCGTGGGGGTCGTCGCCGCGGGGGCGGGCGACCTCGATGTGCTCGTCGGGGGCGAGCCAGAAGGCGTCCGCGGCGGCGACGAGGTGGCCATGGACGTGCTTCACGTGCAGCCGGCTCCCGTTCGAGATGGTGAAGAGGCGGCCGCCGGGGGGCCTCGACCGGTCGAGTTTGCGTGCGAGGTCGAGGGTGTCGCGGAGGGCCTCGGCGTGGCCGTCCTCGACGAGGGCGCAGAGGTCCGGGATGTAGGTCCGGGGCGTGATGACGACGTGGTCTGGGTACTGGGGCTTCGGGTGGATCATCGCGAGGGTGGTGTTGGTGAGGGCGATGCGGTGGACGGGGAGGAGCGCCGGGGCGTGGCGCGCCGTCGACGCGGCGAGGCGGCCGCCGAGTCGGGACTCGGCGAGCTTCATGGGGAGCCAGGTGAGGGTGTGGCGCATGGCTCTACGGTACTGGTCGCGGCGGGGGAGCCGGAGTGAGGGGGCTGGGAGAGGGGGAGCCCTCACCCCAGCCCTCTCCCCGTGTGGGGAGAGGGGGCCGGAAGGCGGAGGCGTGTGAGTGCACTCGAGGGGTGGTTGGACTGAGGGCGTCCCGGGGGCTCGCACTTCGACGGGCTCAGTGTGCGCGGGTGGTTGCGGGGTGGCTGTGATGCGGCTGGGGAGGGGTGTCGAGGTGCCTGGGTGGCGAGGGTCGGGGCGAGCGCAGCGGCAGAGCCTCACCCCAGCCCTCTCCCCGTGTGGGGAGAGGGGGGCCGGAGGCCGGAGGTTCGGAGGCCGGAGGTTCGGAGGCCGGAGGTTCGGAGGTTCGGGGGTTCGGAGGCCGGAGCGGGTGCCTCGGCGCGGTGGGTTCGCGTCTGCGGTGGGGACGCTGTTAGGATCGGTGACGGTCGTGCTAGGCGGGGCGCTAGCGGTGCCCTCTTCCCGCAGTCCGCTATAGCGGGGCTGAATGCCCGCCCGAGAACGGTCCAGGTGGGACTGTGAACGCCAGGCCGGCGTTGAGAGCCTGGTCCCATGCGGCAACGTCCGGTGAACCCCGCCAGGGCCGGAAGGCAGCAACGGTAAGCTGGTCGCGTTGGGCGCCATGGGGTTGCCGGGTTTGAGTTGGCCCAGTGGAATCAAGCCACCAGGACCGCCCGACGGCGGGGCACGGCTATTTCTTGAGTTCTTCTGTGGCTCGACGGTGATCCGGGGTGAGTGGAGCAGTCCCCCACCCCAGCCCTCCCCCATGAAGGGGGAGGGGGTCGGATCGGGGATCGCGGGCCACCCGCTTCCGGTAAGCCAGGTCGGGTGCTTGCGGGGCGCTGGGAGGCGTTTCGCGGGGCTCGCCCTTCGACAGGCTCAGGGTGAGCGGTGGTTTACGGCCCAGGGTGAGCGGTGGTTTGCGGCTCAGAGTGAGCGGACGTAGCGACTCAGGGTGGCGGCTCCGTGGGTGCGGGTGGGTGCGGGTGGTTGCGTTGCGTCGTCGGTCAGTTCACCGTCTACCGGCATAGCATGCTCGAAGCATCGGCCCATCGCCCGGCAGACCTGAGAGGGAGGCGCGGATGACCCCGGCCCGTCGCCGTCCCTCCTCTGCTTCTCGTCGGGGCTCTTCGAGCAAGCGCGGGTCTGCGCGTCCGACGAGGCCCGAGCCGATCCCGGAGCCGCCGGAGTACCTGAAGCGCCTGGGCGTCCGCCCGAGGAAGGCGCTGGGGCAGAACTTCCTCGTGGACCAGTTGCTGCTTGTCGACATCGCCGAGGCGGCGGTGCGCGACCCCTCGACGCTGGTGCTGGAGATCGGGGCGGGGCCGGGCGGGCTGACCGAGGAGCTTGCGCGGCGTGCGGAGCGGGTCGCGGCGGTGGAACTCGACGAGGAGCTCGCGGCGATGACGCGGGAGCGGCTGTCGGGGTACCCGGGGCTGCACGTGGTCTCGGCGGATGTGCTGGACTTCGAGCCGCTCGAACTCCTCGAGGAGTCGGGGGTGGAGCCGCCGTTCGCGCCGTACGTGGCGGTGGGCAACCTGCCGTACTACATCACGCAGCCGATCGTCCGGAAGCTGCTGGAATCCGACCCGGCGCCGGAACGCATCGTGGTGATGGTGCAGCGGGAGGTGGCGCTCCGCATCGTGGGCGGGCCGGGCAAGGAGTCGCTGCTGTCGACCTCGATCAAGATGTACGGGGAGCCACGGCTGCTGTTCAACGTGCCGCGGGAGGCGTTCTGGCCGCCGCCGAAGGTGCAGTCGGCGGTGATCGAGATTGCGCGGTTCGCGACGCCGGCGCTGGACCTGACGCCGGGCGAGATCGAGGCGTTCTTCCACATCGTGCGGGCGGGGTTCGCGCAGCCGCGGAAGCAACTACACAACAGCATGGTGGACGAGAGCGGACTGCCGCGCGACCAGGTGCTGGCGATGCTGGAGGAGGCCGGGATCGATCCCGTCGCCCGCCCCCAGCACCTGACGCTGGAAGACTGGGAGCGGATGTACCACTCATTCATGCGGCACTTCCCGGGGGCACTCGATGTCATCGAGTGATGCCACGAACAGCGACGCGTCTGGCGGCGCGCTGCGCCTGATCGCGCCGGCGAAGATCAACCTTGCGCTGGAGGTGTTGCGCCGGCGGCCGGACGGGTTCCACGAGATCGACACGGTGATGACGACGATCGACCTCGCGGACCGGGTGACGCTGGCGGCGCGTCCGGAGGGCGCGGGGCTCGAGGTGTCGCTGACGGGGGAGTACGCCGCCGGGATCGATCCGGAGGGGGACCTGT
>CAYPYF010000126.1:3222-5851 GCA_964414675.1 uncultured Dehalococcoidaceae bacterium | reverse complement strand
TCGATGAGGTCCGTCGACGGACGTCGAACGCACCCCAGTTGCTCCGCTCGCCCCATTTCGTGGGGACGATCGACGCCTTTCTGCATCGTTTCATCGTCAGCCCCTCAGAGGTCGCTCGCCTCGGCAAGCTGCCCTCTTACTGGGCTTCGTGGGACGACCTCCCTTCGGATATGCGGGACGTTCGCATCTATCAGGTGAAGGGGGCGGGAATCCCGCTGAGCCGCTTTCGGGTGGCCGAGTCGGGTGAGGTGACTCTGTCGGATGGCGAGTTGTCGTGGCAGGAACAGAGTTATCTGGGCCAAGTCGAGTCGGCGGGCCAGCGCTTGGCTCTGGTCAATCGCGCCGGATCGATCATCCGGGGCCTGAACAAGAAGGGGGTGTACGACGCGAACAGTGCCCGTGTCGCCGCGTACCACATCCTCGAGGAACCCGGGGGTAACGCCGCCCTCGGGCGCCTCGCGCAGCGCTTCGTCGAGATCCTCGTGGACGAAGCGCAGGACTGCGACGCTGCGGAATTCGCGATCGTTCGCCAGTTGGCGGCCTTGACGAGCACGCTGGTGGTGGCCGATCCGGATCAGGCGATCTTCGGCTTCCGGGGCGGCGATCCGAAACTCTTCAGCGGCTACTGGAATGACCGCGCCCCAGCGGAGCGCTCGAACCTCACCACGAACTTCCGCTCCTCCGGGTCAATTTGCTCCGCGATCAACGCGCTCCGGGCAGTAGGTGTTGGCGTCGCTGCGCCATCGGACACGTCGGGATGTCCTCCCGTGTACCTCCTGACGGGTACTTTGGCGGAACAGCGCAGCAAGTTCCTGACGATCCTGACCGAGGCATCCCTCCTCCCTACCCAGGCGATGGCACTTGCACACCGGCGGGCGGATGCAGCGGCGTTCGCCGGCGGAACCGCCACTGCAGTCGCGGGCGGAGCGGGAAATCGTCTAGCCATTCATGCAGGAATCCTCCGCCGGCCTGGCGTGGCGGCCACGGAGCGAATGCGTGCCCTTCAGCACCTTGAGGGCCTTCTGCTCGAATTGCTCAGCTGGCCCGACGAGCTGCGGACTGCGGCCCGTGCGGACCGACTCGATACCCTCGGACGATCCCCCGAGTGGCTTCGAGTCGCCGTCGCCGGTGTCCTAGCGCAACTGGCTGTAGCCACAAGCCGCGCGCAGTTCGGCGCGATCGCGCGGACAGCCATCGGTCAGGCTCTTCACGGGCTGCCATTCCCGGCCGCGTCTCTGTCGAGTCGCGTCAAGAAGCCGAGCGAGGACGCCTGGCTTCTCTACGCAGCAGAAGACCAACAGCAACTGCAATACGACACCATTCATGGCGCGAAGGGGGCGGAATTCACCGCCGTGGTCATTTGTCTCCCGGCGAGCCTTCCGAAGCGCAACGGGACGGATGTGCTGGAGGACTGGACATCAGGCACGAATAGCGAGGCGCGACGCGTACTCTACGTGGGCGTATCGCGTGCCGAGCACATCCTCGCCATTGCCGCCGGCGCCCACGCCCCTCGGATAGAAGAACTTCTCTCCTTGAGCGGGACCGCGACTGAGATCCGCTAGGTCGAGATTGCGAGCGCGCATTGGGATGCCAGCGCTACAGACGCCGACGGCTCAGAACCGAGCCCGGGTGGAATTTGGGTCAACGGCTTCCCTATCCGCTGGCGCCCCCGATTTTCGCGGACTTCATCAGCATGACTTCAGACAGACACCCTGAGCAGAAAGGGGATGGGGCTCGCTTCCTGGCAACGACAATCCGCACCCTATCGCAGGTTGACGGGCTCAGCGCTTCTGGATTCGGTAGGCTGTCCCTGACCCATAGACTGGCGACCGCCAAATCGGCAGATGCTGCCAACTCTGGGTAGAATTGGTTCTCGCAAGTGAAGCTGACCAAGTCGAAGCAGCGCGTCGCTGACCACGGGGAGGTGTTCACCCCGGCCTGGATGGTCGAGGCGATGCTCGATCTCGTGAAGGAAGAGACCGAGCGGATCGACTCGCGCTTCCTGGAGCCGGCCTGCGGGAGCGGCAACTTCCTCGTCCAGGTGCTGCGCCGAAAGCTCGCGGCCGTCGAGTTCAAGTACGGCAAGTCCGAGTTTGAGCGGCGGCACTACGCGCTGCTCGCCCTCATGAGCATCTACGGCATCGAGCTGCTGCCGGACAACATCGCGGAGTGCCGTGCGAACGTCCTCGAGGTCCTTGCCGAGTACCTGCACCTCGACGAGTCAGATGAGCTCTATCGCGCTGCGTTCTACGTGCTGTCGCAGAACCTCGTGCATGGCGACGCGATGACAATGCGCACGCACGAGGGCGAAGCGATCACCTTTGCCGAGTGGGGTTACCTCGGTAAGGGCAGGTTCCAGCGACGCGACTTCAGCCTCGAAACCCTCACTGAGTCGTCGGCCTGGAGCGCCACGGACCAGTTGTTCGCCTCGCTCGGGAGGCACGACATCTTCCAGCCGGTGAAGGACTACCCCCCGGGGACCGTGAGCGACCTCGCCGCGGCGCTCAGCGACGCACGGCCGGAGATCGCGTGACCACTCAGGCCATGTTCACGCTTCGCGGTCGCAACCCGGACGTCCTGACGTGCATCGCGAACCTCTCGAACGACGAGGTATTCACGCCCCCCGAGT
>CAYPYF010000126.1:0-3212 GCA_964414675.1 uncultured Dehalococcoidaceae bacterium | reverse complement strand
TCGACGACCGGGATCTATACGCACGTCTCAGCAGAGTTCGCGAACCGGATGCTCGACACGCTCGCCGACGCCTGGGCGTCCAGCCACGGCGGCGCAGACATCTGGGCGGACAAGTCGGTGACGTTCCTCGACCCCTGCGCCAAGTCCGGGGTGTTCCTCCGCGAGATCACGAGCCGCCTGACGAAGGGATTGGCACCGGAGATCCCCGACCTCCAGGAGCGTGTCGATCACATCCTGACGAAGCAAGTGTTCGGCATCGCTACTACGCACCTGACGAGCCTGCTCGCGCGGCGAAGTGTCTACTGCTCGAAGCATGCCCAGGGCGAGCACTCGATCGCCAAGGGCCTCGCTACCGATGCCGGCAACATCTGGTTCGAGCGCACCGTGCACGCATGGGGGGATGGTAGGTGTCGTTACTGCGGGGCCAGTCAGAAGGCCCTCGACCGCGGCGAGGAGTTGGAGACCCATGCCTATGCCTTCATCCATACCGACAGTGTGAGAACGCTCCTCGCCGAGTTGTTTGGAGGCGATATGCAGTTTGACGTGGTTATCGGAAACCCCCCGTATCAACTCGGCGATGGCGGCGGCGGGGGCGGCGCGTCAGCGACTCCGATCTACAACCTGTTCGTTGAGGCCGCGCTGTCGCTCGAACCGCGCTACGCCGTGATGATCACACCCTCGCGATGGTTCTCAGGTGGGAAGGGGCTCGACGAGTTCCGTACTCGAATGCTCCGCGACCACCGCCTTGTCAGGCTCGTCGATTTCCCTCAACTGTACGACGTGTTCCCAGGCGTGAAGATCCGCGGCGGAGTCTCGTATTGGCTATGGGGACGCGATCACGAAGGCGGCTGCGAGGTCGTGACAATGATCGGCAACGAGATCATCGGCGAGCCGGTGGTGCGGAACCTCGATGCCTACGACGTGCTCGTCCGGCGGAACGAATCTGTACGTATCCTCGACAAGGTTGTTGGCTATCGCGAGGACGGGAAGCCCGAGCCCAATCTTGGCGACCAAGTATCCGCAAGGAAGCCGTTTGGCCTGACCAATCAGCGGGGACAGCCTGAGTCGACGGGCCTCGAGAACCCGATCCTGGTGTACGGCAACCAGCACACGTTCTATCTGGATCGCTCGGCCATCATCAGCAACGTCGCATGGCTCGACCAGTGGAAAGTCCTGTTGGTCAAGGCGCACGGGACGAGCGGCCGGGACGACGTGACAATTCTGGGCGAGCCCGTAGTGGCATCGCCGGGAACAGCATGCACCGAGACCTACTTGGTGATCGGCGTTTGCGCCTCCGAGGCCGAAGCCCGACACCTTGCCGCGTACATGCGCACGCGGTTTGTGAGGTTCCTCGTTTCGTTGCGAAAGATCACACAAAACATCACGCGGGACTCCTACCGATTCGTTCCTTCGCTCCCAATGAACCGACCGTGGACTGACGACGATCTCTACGCGCGCTACATCATCACATCTGAGCAGATCGCGTTCATTGAATCTGTGATCGCGGCGCGCCCGAGTAACGACTCCGACGCGTCTGACGACGACGATGACTAAAACGGTCGAGGCTATCCTCGCGCCGAGACCGGAAGCCCGGCCTCCGCGCATCTATGCGTACTCGATCGCCGACGAGGCGCATGCAGGGCTCCTCAAGGTCGGCCAGACCACTCGTGACGTGAAGCAACGGATCGCCGAGCAGCTCAAGACCGCCGCGATCAAGAACTTCACGATCGTGCTCGACGAACTCGCCGCGCGCGACGACGGCTCGACCTTCACGGACTGGGAGGTGCGCGCCGCGCTCGCGCAGAAGGGCTTCGATAACACTGAACTGGAGTGGATGCGCTGCTCCGTTGAGGACGTCAGGACCGTGCTCACCGAACTGCGGACCGGCCAGCGGTTCACGGGGACGCACCACGAGACCTTCCCGATGCGCCGGGAGCAGGCCGAAGCGGTGGAAGCGACCCACGGGTACTTCCACTCCCGTTGGCAGGAGGACGCCGACGCCGTACCGCGCTTCCTCTGGAACGCGAAGATGCGTTTCGGCAAGACGTTTGCTGCCTACCAGCTGGCCCGGAGACTCGACGCGAAGCGCGTCCTCGTCGTCACCTTCAAGCCCGCCGTCGCGGATGCATGGCAAACGGACCTGGAGTCGCATGTGGACTTCGAGGGGTGGGAGTACCTCGACCGTCGCTCCGACCTCGACCCCACGCAGATCCCCGACGCCACTCCGCTCGTCTACTTCGGCTCCTTCCAGGACCTGCTCGGTCGCGACAAGTTCGGGAACATCAAGCCGAAGAACGAGTGGCTGCATCTGACGGACTGGGATCTCGTGGTCTTCGATGAGTACCACTTCGGTGCCTGGCGGGAGACCGCCAAGGAGCTCTTCGAGGGCGAGGAGAAGGCGGTTGCAAAGAAGGAGGAGGCCCTCGAATACGCTTCCGACCTGCAGGAGATGAACGAGGACCTAGGCGAGCTCTCGGCGAAGGAGACTGAGTTCCTCCCAATCTCCACCAGGGCCTACCTCTATCTCTCCGGTACCCCATTCAGGGCGCTGGCGACCGGCGAGTTCATCGAAGAGCAGATCTTCAACTGGACCTACACGGACGAGCAGCGTGCCAAAGAGGAGTTCGCGGCGACGCACCCGGGCGAGCGGAACCCTTATGGTGCACTGCCGCAGATGCGCCTGCTCACTTACCAGATGCCGGATGAGCTGCTCGCGATCGCGAGCGCCGGCGAGTTCGACGAGTTCGACCTCAACGAGTTCTTTGAGGCGTCAGGCACCGGCCCGCTGGCGCAGTTCAAGCACACGACCGATGTGCAGAAGTGGCTGGACATCATCCGCGGCAGTTACCTGCCGAAAGCGGCCGAGTTCCTGAAGACCGGCACGCGACCGCCCTTTCCGTACTCGGACGTACGCCTCCTGCCCTACCTCCAGCACTCATTCTGGTTCCTCCCCAACGTCGCGGCCTGCCATGCGATGGCGAACCTGCTGGCGGAGACGCACAACACGTTCTGGCATGAGTACGAGGTGATCGTCGCCGCCGGTGCCTCCGCCGGCATTGGCCTAGACGCCCTGCCACCCGTGCGCAGAGCCATCGACAGCGGCTTCGACACCAAGACGATCACGCTCTCATGCGCCAAGCTCACCACGGGTGTCACGGTGCCGCAGTGGTCGTCCATCCTGATGCTGCGCAACCTGAAGTCGCCGGAGACCT
>CAYPYF010000125.1:0-5952 GCA_964414675.1 uncultured Dehalococcoidaceae bacterium | reverse complement strand
GATCGGGCGGCGGATCGCATCCCGATCAGCGACGCGCAACGTCCTGCTCGCTGCGTCGCTCCTCACCGCGCTCGTCGTTGCAGCTCTCCCCGGGACGACGATCGCCTCCTCTGACCCGACCCCCCGCATCTCCATCGCCGCCCCTGGCGGGCCGCCCATCCTCGTCCCCGTGAGCCTGCGCTCGCTGGTGACGGCGCCGAGCGGACTGCCCGAGGTGGTCGAGGGCCCGGAGGTGCTGGAAGCGGCGCGGCCGAACCGCGTCGTCACGGCAGCTTCGGTGCTGGAGAACGCGACGGTGGTGTCCGTGTACGGGCACCCCGGCGTCTGCGTCATGGGCGAGCTGGGCTGCCACGGCGGACCGGAGGGGGCCATCGTGGCAGCCCGCTCGCTCGTCGACGAGTACGAGGCCCTCGGCACGGGACGCACATTCCTGCCGGCCCTTCACCTGATCGTGGACGTGGCGCAGGCGAAGCCGGGCGCCGACGGTCAGTACCTCGACCAGATGCCGCTCGCGGAGGTCGCCGAGTGGGTCGAGGCAGCCCGCGCCGCCGATGTCCTGATCTTCCTGGATGTCCAGATCGGCTGGGGCGACCTCACCGAGCACGTGCGACGGCTGGAGGGGTTCCTCGAGGAGCCGTTCGTGCACCTCGCGATCGACCCGGAGTTCGCGACCCGTTCCCGCGGCGCCGCGCCGGGCGTCGTCATCGGCACGCTGACGGCGGACGAGGTGAACGAGGTGCAGGCGTACCTCTCGGCCCTCGTGCGGCGGACCGAGCAACCGGCGAAGGCGCTCGTCCTGCACCAGTTCAACGCCGGGATGCTGACGGACCCCGCCGCCTTCGACGACGTCGCGGAGGTCGAGATCACGGTGGACATGGACGGCTGGGGGCCGCCGTGGCCGAAGGTGTCCGGCTACGAGTCCTACGCCCTCGCGCCGTACTCGGAGCGTCCGGCGATCAAACTCTTCAAGCACTGGGACGAGCCGCTGCTGACGCCGGCCAACGTCATGGCGCTGTCGACACCGCCCGCGTACATCGTCTACCAGTAGCAGCGCGCGGTCGGCCGGTCGCGACTAGCGACCGACGAGGAGGACCGGCATCCCGGTGGGGATCGCGTCACCCACGAGTGTGACGAAGCGCTGGTTGGCGAACGCCGGGACCCCGAACGCGTATCCGACGAACTGGCCGTTCACGGTCATCCACAGGCTCCGCACGTTCGGGACGCCGGCTGCGAGCTCCGGCGATCCGCCGGACCACAGCACCAGGCTCACCCCCGTCGGGCTCATCGTGCCCTCGAACGGGACGACACCGGTCGGGAGCGTCGGGGTCGCGGGCGCCGTTGTGCTCGCGAGGGCGCCGGTCGCGAAGGCGACGCCACCCTCCGCCGTGCCGGCGGTCACGACGATCGCAAGTTCGGCGGGGACGCTGGCGAGGGCCTGCTGGCACGACAACCCCGGGCCGAGCGTGCACTGCCCGAGGGTGGCGTCCGTCTGTGGGTTGAAGATGCGCAGCGTGAACGAGTGCGCGACGCTGACACCCGGGTCGATGTACGGCGTGTTGAGCAGCGTCACGACGCCCCCGGCGCCCGAGCCGGACGGGGTAAGGGTGAACGCGAACCGGGACACCTGGGGTCCGACGAACGCGGACCCGGCGATCATCGGCGTCGCGGGGGCGCAGCCGGCGGTCGTGCAGACGGTCGTCATCCCCGCGATCAGTTCGAACCCGGTGTCGCGCAACAGCTCCGTCTGGCCAGCCTGGAGCGAGATGAGTGTCTGGGTGCCCGAACCACGGCGCGGCCAGAACTCGTCCTCCGGCTGGTCACAGAGGTCGATGGCGGGGCCGCGCACGATGTCGCGGCCGCAGAACGAACCCGCAGCCACCTCCCCGGCGGTCGAGGTACGCCAGCGAAGCCTCGGCGACCACGCCGTGACCGCGCCGCTCTGCTGCACGAACGTCTCCAGCACCGGCTGCACACCCGCCGGCGGGACCGCGACCGACGCGGGATCAGCCGCGTAGGCGCCCACAGCCATCGCCGACTCGACGGCGGAGAACCTCACCACGTTGCAGGGGCCGCCGGTGTACATGAGGTCGAGCATGTTGTCGCTGTGGTTGAACCCCAGCGTGTGGCCGAACTCGTGGCCGAGGACGGACACGGCGCAGAGCGGGTTGGACGCCCAGGTCGTCGGGTAGCCACCGGGAGGCAGGTTCAACTCGAGCGAGACGTCCGCCTCGCGGATGGTCGTACCGCCCTCGATCTGGAGTTGCGCCAGCCCGACCGCCTCGCCGGCGACGAACGAGCTGAGGTCCGCCTGGAAGCGCACCTCGTTCACGCCATTGCCGGTCGCGGCCGGCGTCGCGCAGGGGCCAGAGATCACCACCCGCGCCCTTGAGCCGAGGGTGTTCACGGCGCGAGCCGCCTGGCGCACGAGGTCATCGAACAGGACCGCGGTCATGTCAGCAGGGCGGGTCGAGGCGTCGACGCAGTACGAGACCACCGGGTTCGCCCAGCGTTCCTCGACGGCGAGGAGCGCCTGGCTGTCCGAGACCACGCGATACTCGAGCATCGCGGCGGGGGGCGCGTCGGCGAAGGCGCGGCCCTCGAGGTCGCCATCGAGGGCGATGACACCGCCGAGGAGCATGAGGCTCGCGGCGGTCGACCCGATGACAGCGGCGATCCGTCGATTGGTGAACAGCACAGTCTCCCGACCCGATAGCGGCGATCAGACACAGCGATCAGAGCGGGGACGCTGGACGCGCAGGCCCAGCCGCACCGACACCCGTGCGGGAGCCTAGCAGACCGGCCGGATCCGTTGGCTGACGGTTCGCCGACGCGAGCGTCGCGACTAGAGCTCCGGGACTCGCTCGCTCTTCACCTCGACGTCGGCGAGCGCCTCGAGGGCCCGGACCAGCGCCTGGGTGCCGATGTCCGCTCCGTCGCGATGCTCGACCGCGCGGAAGAGCTGGTGCACCAGGGCGGTGCCGGCCAGCGGGAGGTCGAGGCTGTCCGCGGCGTCGAGGGCGAGGCGCAGGTCCTTCTGCTGGAGGCCAACCTTGAACCCCGGCGAGAAGTCGCGCTGCACCACCTTCGGGCCGAGGTTGGTGATCTGCCACGATCCGGCTGCCCCAAACGCGATCGCCTCCAGCATCACCGCCGGGTCGACGCCCGACCGCTGGCAGAAGACCAGCGCCTCAGCCATCGCGAGGTTGTTCAGGACGACCGCGATCTGGTTGCAGAGTTTCACCGTCTGCCCGGCGCCGCTGTCTCCGCAGTGGGTGATGCGCTTCCCCATCGTCTCGAGGACCGGGCGCACGCGTTCGAGCGCCTCGGCGGGGCCGCCGCACATGATCGAGAGCGAGCCGCTGATCGCACCCTGCTCGCCGCCCGAGATGGGCGCGTCGATGAACGCCACGTCCCGCTCCGCGAGGCGCGCCGCGATCTCCCTGGTGACCGCGGGCGAGATCGTCGACATGTCGATGACGACCGATCCAGGGCGGACGCCATCGATGATGCCCGGCACGCCGGGCTGCCCGAAGACCACCGCCTCGACATCCTCGGAAGCGCGCACGCAGGTCACGAGGATGCTCGCGCGGCTCGCCACGTCGGCGGGGGACTCGCCCCGTGCGGCGCCGGCGTCGGCGGCCAGGTCCACCTTCGAAGCGGAGCGGTTCCACACGATGACGGGGTAACCGCCCTTGATGACGTTCTTCGCCATCGGCAGGCCCATGATCCCCAGTCCGATGAAGCCAATGGGTTCGTTGTTGGTGGTCATTGTGAGCGCCCTTCCCAATCTGGCCCACGATACGGGAGACATGCGGGATCGTCCTCTCTCACCACTTGACAGTCACTACAGCAAGACTATAGTCATACTGTAGTTATCTAAGGAGGATGACTTGGAGTTGACACTGACACTGCATGGATCGCTGGACGAGCTCCGGCGAGTCATCGAGCTCCTCGATGGCGTCGAGGAGGGACGTGACGACCGCCCCGCTGGCGATGGCGCGCTGCTGCGCTTCGTCGCGATCGCCTCCCCGCCGATGCTCGCCACGCTGCGCGCGGTGGTGGACGCATCGGCACAGGAGCAGGCGATCTCGCGCGCCAGCCTCGCGGAGGCCGCCGGGCTCAGCGGCGAGCCCGAGCTCAACGGCGTGCTCGGCAGCATCGGGCGGGCGTGGGCGCGGGCGATTGGCACCGAGAACCCGTTCCTCGGTGCGAGCGACGCGGAGGGCGGCATCGTCTACCGCGTCGACCAGGAGCTGGCAGACCGGCTCGGGCTCATCCTCACGCGGCGCGAGAGCGGCGAATGGTCGGCGGACCACGAACTGCTGCACCTTCGCGCAGCCCTCGGCCGTCGAGGTGGCAGGCGCCGCGGCCTGGGCCGGGGCCGTGGAGGACGCGGGCCGATCCAGTGACCGGCGGATACAGCGAAGCGACGAACGCGAGACGTGGTGCGATGCTGGGTCGCGTGAACGCCGTCTTGCATCATGAACAGGCGCTCCCATGAGAATGGGTGTCCGCGAGGGCAGGCCGACGGGCTCCCGGTGGGGCCTGCTGCGCCGCGCCGTGGGACTGTTTCGGCCCTACCGCACCACGTTCCTGCTGATGGTCGTCCTCATCGCCGCGAGCACGGCGATGCAGCTCGGTTCCGTCCGCGTGATGGGCGCGATGGTGGACGAGATGTCCGAGGGCTCCCGCAGCGGCCTCAACCGGCTCGTGCTGCTCGTGGGTGCGCTGGTGCTCGGCTCGGCGCTCATCGGGGTCGGACAGTCGTATCTCAACCAGGTGATCGGACAGGGCGTGATGGTGCGCCTCCGGTCTGACCTGCACGCGCACCTGCAGCGGCTGCCGGTCCGCTTCTTCACCCAGACCCGCACCGGCGAGATCCTCTCGCGCGTCTCGACGGACGTGAACGCGATCCAGAACGCCGTCACCGGGACGTTCACGGACCTGCTCCAGGCGCTGCTCACGTTCATCATCGCCTTCGGGCTGATGTTCCTGCTGCACTGGCAACTCGCCCTCGCGACACTGCTGATCCTCCCGTTGTGGGTCTACCCCACCATCCGCGTCGGCGAGCGCATGCGCGGCCTCATGCGCGAGTGGCACGAGGAGTCCGCGACGATGTCCTCGCAGCTCGAGGAGACGCTCTCCGTCTCCGGCTCGATGCTCGTCAAGACGTTCGGCCGCGAGGAGCACGAGGCCGCCCGCTTCGAGGAGTCGAACGAATCGCTGAGGTCGCTCGCGATCCGCCGGATGATGGCGGGACGCTGGTTCAACATGGCGACCGCCGGGTTCGGCTCCCTCATCCCGGGCGTCGTCTACTGGTACGGCGGACGCGCCGTCCTCGGAGGTGACGCGGTCTCCGTCGGCGACGTGGTCGCCTTCGCGATGCTCGCCCAGCAGGTCTTCGGCCCCTTCGCGACGATCGCGCGCATCAACACCACGATGCTCTCCTCGGCCGCGCTCTTCGAGCGCATCTTCGAGTACCTCGACCTGCCAGTGGACGTAGACGAGCGTCCGGGCGCGCTAGAACTGGCGCGCGCCCGCGGCCGCGTGACGTTCGAGGATGTCCGGTTCTCGTACGTCGACGGACGGAACGCCCTCGAGGACGCGGCGTTCGAGGCGCTCCCGGGCCAGATGGTCGCGCTTGTCGGGCCGTCCGGCGCGGGCAAGACCACGGTCACGTACCTCCTCCAGCGGTTCTACGACCCGCAGGGTGGCGCGGTCCGCCTCGACGGGCACGACCTGCGCGACCTGACGCTCGGCTCCGTGAGCGCGAACGTCGGCGCGGTGATGCAGGAGACCTACCTCTTCCACGCCTCGCTCGCGGACAACATCCGCTACGGCCGCCTCGAGGCGACGACCGCCGAGGTGGACGAGGCGGCGCGGATGGCCGGGCTCGGGCCGCTGATCGGACGCCTGCCAGAGGGCCTCGAGACCGTCGTCGGCGAGCGCGGG
>CAYPYF010000124.1:0-6177 GCA_964414675.1 uncultured Dehalococcoidaceae bacterium | reverse complement strand
CGCGACGGAGCCGCTCGACAAGGTCACGGGGCGTGTCACCTACAGCCAGGCGATCCTCAAAGAGTTCGGCTGGATCGAGGGTGGCGAAGGCCTCGGCATCGACCGGAAGGGCTCCGGCTACTCCGAGGTGTAGCAGCGGGACAGTCCGGGAGGAGCGGCCGGCCCGCTAGGCCTCGCCGGTGCGGGGTCCCTCGGGCCAGGCCTCCTGCTGCCACTTCCGGCGGACCTCCGGGTTGGCGAACCGGCCATCGCGCCAGGCCAGGGCCTCCTTGAGGCCCTGCTCGCGGTTCCTCGAACGCCAGTCCTCCATTCCCGGGGAGGTGTGCATGCGGGCGTCCTGCTCCGCGGCGAACCGCTGCATCGTGCGTGCGCCCATCATCTCCAGGGCCATGTTCACGGAGCGCTTGTTGCCCGATAGGAAGTCCGGGTGCGTCATCGCCATCCGGTCCGCGAGTTCCTCCACGGTCTCCGTGAGGTGCTCCGGGGCGACGGCCTTCCAGACGAGCCCAATCTTCTCGGCCTGCTCGCCGGTGATGAACTCCCCGGTGAGGAGCATGTACTTCGCCCACTGAGGACCCACGTGGTAGGTCCACATGTGCTGTGGCGGCCCGCCCTGCGCTCGCACCGGCGGGAACCCGATGCGCGCGTCCGTGGCCGCGACCACGATGTCGCAGAGGAACACGAGGTCGGTGCCACCCGCGACGGTGTAGCCGTGGATCTGGCCGATCACCGGCTTGTGCATGTCGAAGATCGTCATGCGGTCGCGCTGGGCGTCCTCCATGCGCCATACGTCGTCGTCGAACGTCTGGCTCTGGCGGTAGACCTGCGCGTAGTCGTCCGCCTCGCCCGTCTCACCCTCCAGACGACGGTCCGGGGTGAGGTCGTACCCGGCGCAGAAGGAGCGCCCGGCGCCACGCAGGATCACGCAGTGGACGCGCGTGTCGCGGTCGGCCTCCCAGAGCGCCTCGCGGAGTTCGCGCTGGAGCTGCCTCGAGAGTGCGTTCAGCTTCTCGGGCCGGTTGAGGGTGATGCGGGCTCGGCCGCGCTCCTTCTCGACAATGATCGTCTCGTACTGCGGTTCGTTCGGCATGAGTCCCCTCCCAGCGCCACAGTCCAGTGGCACCGGCATTCATACCACTTGTGATGGGCCGCCTGTGATGGGCGATGGTGGACGGTCGAGGCGGCCGCCGAGGACCCTCGCGAGCGCGCACGCCTCGATGTGCGCTACGGTTTCAGGGCGGGGCTGGACTAGGACTCACCGTGAGGCTGAATCGCCGGGCGTTCCTCGCGCTCTCTGCGCAGGCCGCTGCCGCCGTCTCGTTCGTCCCGTTCCTCGCGAACTGCGGCGCCGAGGACCCGATCGTCGTCGAGACAGCCACCGCCATCCCGAGCGCCGGCACCGAGACCGCGACCAATACGCCGACCCCCGAACCGACGGGCGCCGCCCCCGCGTACTACGACGCCAGCCTGCACCAGCTGGTCAGCAAGGAGTACTCGCTCGCCGCCGACTTCGTGCCGCCCGATCTCGCATCGATCCCCGGGAACTGGGTGATGGGCGGCCAGAGCGGCCTCCTGCGCGCCGATGTCCTCGAGGCGCTCGAGCCGATGATGGCGGATGCGTGGGAGCACGACGACGTGGACCTCCGCATCCGTTCGGCCTACCGCTCCTATGCGGAGCAGGAGCGGACCTTCGCCTACTGGGTGTCCGTACTCGGCGAGGAGCAAGCACGACGTGAGAGCGCCGTCGCCGGCCACTCGGAGCACCAGCTCGGCACCACCATGGACTTCGCAGACCCGTACAACGGCTGGGAGCTCCTGGAGTCGTTCGCCGACTCACCGTCCGGGATCTGGCTGGCCGAGCATGCGTGGGAGTACGGCTTCGCGCTCTCCTACCCCAGGGAGGGCGAGGAGATCACGGGCTACATCTACGAGCCGTGGCACTTCCGGTACATCGGGCTCGACGCGGCGGCCGCGTGGCACGACTCCGACCTCACGCTCATCGAGTTCCTCGAAGACCTCAACACCAAGGCCGAGGCGGACGCGAGACGGCGGCACGCCGCCCGCTGAACGCCGCTAGTGGTGGCCGACCTCCATGCCGCCGTCGACGTGGAGCGCGACGCCGGTGATGAAGCGCGCCTCGTCCGAGTGCAGGAAGAGGGCGGCGTAGGCGACATCCCACGCGGAGCCCATCCTGCCACCCAGGGGGATGCGCGCGTTGCGCTCCGCCATGACCTCGGCGCGCGGTTGGCCGGATTCGACGCGCGCCTCGATCGCCATCGGCGTCTCCATCAGGCCGGGCAACAGCGTGTTGACGCGGATCATGTCCTTCGCGTGCACGCCGGCAAGCTGGTCTGAGAGGCCGATGACGCCCATCTTCGTGACCTTGTACCCGACGCGGGGATAGGCGTGCCGCGCCGCCATCGACGAGATGTTGATGATCGAGCCGCCGCCCTGCTGCTGCATCTGCGGGATCGTCCACTTGCAGGTCAGCCACATGCCGCGGAGGTTGATGTTCACCACGCGGTCCCAGCCCTCGACCTCGAGTTCGGTCGCGGGCTTGTCGCCGATCGAGAGGCTCGCGCCCACGTTGTTGTGCAGGATGTCGATGCGCCCAAACCGCTCGACCGTCGCCTCGACGGCGGCCTTCACGGACGCCTCGTCGAGGACGTCGATCACCTGGGGAACGGCGTCCCCGCCCTCGGCGAGGATCATCTGCACGGTGTCCTCGGCGCGCGCGAGGTCGACATCCGCGACCATGACCTTCGCGCCCTCGCGGGCCAGCAGGATCGAGGTCGCGCGACCGTTGCCGATGGTCTCGCCGGGCGTCTGACCGCCTCCGACCACGAGCGCCACCTTGCCATCGACCCGTCCGGGCATCGTCCACCTCCGCGTGCTTCGCTGGGATTCGGAGGCGCATCGTAGCGGCTGGCCGACAAGGGGTGCCGCCTCGACACCTCCCGAGTGACGCCGGTCTCGTTGCTGTTCTGCAAGAGGCGTCTGGTAGGGTTGGTGGGAAATCGGCCTTGCGCGCGTCGGCTGCGGCCTGGACTGCCAGCGCAGTCGCGGCGTGACCCTCGGCGGTGCGGCACGCCCGCGGAGCAGCGGCGAAGGAGGAGGAGATGGGCGGCCCGCTGGAAGGCGTGCGCATCCTCGACCTGTCGCAGTGGCAACAGGGGCCGTACGCCACCACGTTGCTCTCCGACCTCGGCGCACAGGTGATCAAGGTCGAGCGTCCCGAGTACGGCGACGCCGGCCGTCATGGCCTCGGCGGCTACGACGCCACCCATCCCGCCCCGGACTTCTTCGCCCATAACCGCGGAAAGCGCGGTATGACGATCGACCTCCGCCACGAGCGCGGGCGCGAGCTGGTGCTCGACCTCGCGGCGCAGATGGACGTGGTCGTCAGCAACTTCCGCTCGGGGATCCTCGAACGCTGGGGCCTCGGCTACGAGGAGTTCCACGCGAGGAATCCGCGCCTGATCTACGCGATAGCGTCCGGCGTGGGCGCGAAAGGCCCCAACGCCACCCGCCCGATGTTCGACATCGTCGCGCAGGCACTCGGCGGGATCATGAGCGTGAACGGCGAGGAAGGCCGCCCCCCGACTCCGGTCGGGACGTTCATGGGCGACCAGGTCGGCGCGATCTGGCTCGCCGTCGCGATCCTCGGAGCGCTCGTCGCGCGAGACCGGACGGGCGAGGGGCAGCGCGTGGACGTGTCGCTCCTCGGAGCCCAGGTGGCCCTCCAGTCGTTCGAGATCACGCACTACCTCTTCGAGGGCGAGCTGCCCCGCCGCGCCGGTCGAGGGCACCCGCACGCCGGCATCCTCTGGAACACGTTCCCGGCACAGGACGGGCACTTCACGATGGCAGGCGTGCGGGAGGACCGCTGGCCGGCCTTCGCCGCCCTCGTCGAGGCGCCCGAGCTCGCGACCGACCCGCGCTTCGACACGCCTGAGCACCGCAACGAGCATCGAGGCGCCCTACTCGACCGCCTCGACGGGATCTTCCGCACGCGCACCATCTCGGAGTGGATGGACCTCCTCGCGGAGATCGACCTCGCGATCGGGCCGGTCCAGACGTACGCCGACGTCGCGGAGGATCCAGACGTGCTCGCGAACGGCTACATCAGCGAGATGGAGCACCCGCACCTGGGGCGGATCCGGTACGTGAACACACCCATCGACTACAGCAACACACCGATCGTGAACCAGGGCGCGGAGCCCGTCCTCGGCCAGCACACCGAGGAGGTGCTGCTGGAGTTCGGCTACGACTGGCCGCAGATCACGGAGCTACGGGACGCGGGCGCGATCTAGCGCCGGTGCGCCTCAGACGGGCGCACCAGGGAGGACCAGATGACCACCACGAAGACCTACGAGACCCTCGACGTCACCGTCCTCGACCCCGGCGTCGCCGTGCTCACACTGAACCGGCCGGACAAACTCAACGCCGTGAACCTGAAGATGATGATGGAGCTCCGCGAAGCCCTCCAGGCCCTGGACGAGGAGAGGGGCACGAAGGTCATCGTCCTCAAGGGCGCGGGGCGTGCATTCTGCGCCGGGGCCGACCTCGACTGGTCGGCAGAGCTTGGCGTCGAGGGACGCGTGGAGTCCAACCGCCTGGGGCAGAAGACCTGCAACCAGATGGAGCAGATGGAGACGCCGATCATCGCCGCCGTCCACGGCTACTGCCTCGGCGGTGGCCTCGAACTGGCGCTCGCTGCGGACTTCATCCTCTGCTCCTCGAACGCCCAGCTCGGACTCCCGGAGATCACGCTGTCGGCCGACCCTCCGGTGCGCCCGAAGATCACCGAGGACGGCGACCCCGACCAGCCCGAGTTCGGCGGCCAGGCACCCGGCTGGGGTGGCCCGAAGCGCCTCCCCCAGCGCGTCGGCAAGGCTGCCGCCATGCAGATGATCCTCACCGGCGACCGCGTCCCCGCCGAGAAGGCGCTTCGCATCGGCCTCGCGAACGAGGTGTACGACGAAGCGGCGTTCGAGGAAAGCGTGATGGCGATGGCCGACCGGATCGCCCACATGAACCGCTACAACCTCCGACTCAACAAGGAGCTGCTCCAGTCCGGCTACGACATGCTGGAACCCCACCCCCGCTGAGAGGATCCGCCATGCCGATCGAGATCACCCACATCGACCGTATCGCGATGGGCGTCGAGGACGTCGACCGCCAGGCGGCGATCTTCGAGGGGCTGTTCGGGTTCCGCCGCGCGGGAGCATGGGAACGCCCCGGGGAACGAGGCCTCCTGTTCGCCGTCGGAGACTCCACCGTCCAATGGGGCGTCGTCCAGCCGACCTCCGACGACTCGGCGCTCCGCGCGTTCCTCGACAGTCCGCGTGGCCCCGGCGTGCACCACGTCTCGTTCGGCGTCGCAGACATCGAGGCGACGCGTCGCGCCCTCCAGGAGACGGGCATCCGCCCGTCGACCCGCAGCACGGACGATGAACTGATCGTCAGCGCCGACGGTGCAGGAGAGGGCGTCGAGATGCGTTTCACGACGCAGCGACGACCGCCGAGCGCCCCCTTCAGCAGCGGCGGGGAGCCCTCGATCGGGATCGTCAGGCTCGACCACGTCTGCACCGCCTATTCCGACCGCGACGACCTTTCGAAGCACTACGCGCGGATGCTGGGCACGAGGCAGGTATGGCGGACCCCGGACGGCGCGTGGCCCGACTTCGGGGACTGCATCCTCGAGATCCCCGGGCAGCAGATGCACTGGGAGGTCATCCAGCCGGTCGGTGACGACTCGTTTATCTCGTCATTCCTCGACCGTCGCGGCCCCTCGGTGCACCACGTGGCGTTCGAGGTGGCGGACTTCGACGCCGCGAAGCGCGCGTGCGAGTTCTACGAGGTGCCCACCTTCGACGAGCACGACGACTCCACTGACGGTGCGCGCTGGCGCGACCTGTTCATCCACCCGAAGTTCACCGGCGGCCTGCTCACGCAACTGTTCTGGGAAGAGCGGCCCGGCGTCTGGGAGCGCTCGGACAAGGTGCGGCCGGAGGGCTACGCGGACTAGGCCTGCCTCGCCGCTTCGCGTCGGAGGCCCGGCACGGCGGCGGGTCGGAGACCGACGCGCCCCCCTCGATCACCGCGCAAGCACCCGCTCACCCTGAGCCTGTCGAAGGGGGGAGCCATCGGGATGCTGGACTGCAGTAGTGAGGC
>CAYPYF010000123.1:0-6256 GCA_964414675.1 uncultured Dehalococcoidaceae bacterium | reverse complement strand
CGCAGTACGCCGAGCCGCAGTACGCCGAGCCGCAGTACGCCGAGCCGCAGTACGCCGAGCCGCAGTACGCGGAGCCCGATCCCACCGAATCGCCGTACGCCGAGCCTCAGTTCACGGATACGACGTACGGTGCCGCCTCCGAGGCGGACCTCGATCAGTACGACGACGGACCGAGCGCTGACGACGAGGAGGACGCGGCGAGCTACATGCCCGCACCGGCGCCACCTCGAAGTTCGTTCAGCGTGGTGCCACCGCAACGCCGGGAATGGGCGTCTCCCGACGCGCCCGAGGCCGAGCCTGCCGCCCGCACGGCGGCCGACGCGTATGAGCCGGCCTACGAACCCCCGTCGTCGCCCCCTCGGACGGCGGGAGCCTCCGCAGCCGCCGAGCGGGTGCCGCAGCCTGACGACGCATGGGATGCCGCTGCGGCGTACGAGTACGACGCCCCCGCTGCGGAGAGTGGTTCACCCCTCGTCACCTTCATGCCCTCGGACGGTGCGATCACCCTGCGGGTCGCTCCGGTTGCCGGGTTCCAGGGCCTCATGCGGGTCCAGGAGGCGCTGACACATCTCCCGGCGGTACGCGCCGCCTCGGTCGATGCGTACAGCCAGGGTGAAGCACGCCTCCGCATCGAACTCACCGACCCCTCCGACTCCGACGAGATCGCGGACGGCCTGACGCGCGCCCTCGGCGGGACCGCTCGCGTGGAAGATGCCTCCGAGGTACACCGGGAACTGTTCATCACGCTCCGCTAGGATGGCGGAGCACCCGCGGCGGGGGCCTGCGGGAGGCACGGGTGGCTCGACATCGTCCGGGGGCGGCACCCCGATCTCCATCGCCTTGTCACAGACGCGGCCTCCGACGTGAGATGACCGCATGACGTCGCTCCAGCGCATCGCCGCCGGACGCCGCCTGCTCCTGGCCGCCATCGTCGTCACGGCGGCGCTGGTGACCGCCGCTCACGCCTCGATCGAGGCGGGACTCACAGGCGAGTGGGACTGGCGCGTCTACGGCACGGACATCGCCACCGCCGCGCTCGTCATCCTCGTCGCCGCCGTCTACCTGACCGCGGTCGCGCGAGAGCGCCGTCGCGAGGTGATCGAGCGGATGCTGCTCGATGTCCTCGCGAGCCCCCGCAACATCGAGGGGACGGCGATCGCGGCGCTCAAGGCGCTCCACGAACATCACGTTGCGGACGCTTCGCTCGTGGCGCTCGATGGCGACGGCGGGGCGCTCAAGCCGCTCGTCGCGCGCGGCTACCCTCGCGGCTGGGCGGAGTCAGCCCCGTCCGCGTCGATCGAGCGCATCCAGGCGGAGCCCACCGTCGACCGTCCGAAGGTACTGCACCCGTGGCTCCAGGCAGCCTCGACGTCGCTGGGCAAGCGCCCGTGGGTCGCCCTTCTCCCGCTGCGGGCGGGCGGGGAGACGATCGGCATCATCATGGTGGCAGCGCGCACGGCAGGCGTCCTCCGTGATCCGGTCGTGCTCGACCTCCTCGCGACGCGGCTCTCCGCCGCCTTCGACCACGCCGCGCTCTACGAAGCCGCCTACACCCGCGAACGGCAACTCGAGGACCTCGAGACCCGTCGACGCGAGTTCATGGCGGGGATCGCGCACGAGATCCGCACACCGCTCACCTCGATCCAGGCGTTCGCGGACCTCCTCCAGATGGGCGAGTCCGACATGGACGACACCGCCCGCAGCCTCGTCGCCTCGCTCGGGCAGGGGGTGCAGCGCCTCTCAGCGATGGTGACCGACCTCATCGACCTCGGACGGTCCGGCGACACCGGCTACAGCGTCCAGAGCGTCGCCGTCGACCTCGGCGAGATCGTCCGCCAGGCGGAACAAACGCTGCGCCCCGCCCTCGCGATCCGCAGCCAGGCGGTCACCCTCGACCTGCCCGAGGCCGGCCCGACGGTGCGTTCCGACCCACGGATCGTCGCGCAGGTCGTGATGAACCTGCTCGCCAACGCCAACCGCCACGCCCCCGAGGGCGGCAGCATCCGGATCACCGCGACGCACCTGGACCACAACACCATCCGCATGGAGGTAACCGACACTGGCCCCGGCATCCCCGAAGCGGAACGCGAAAAGATCTTCGAGCCGTACTACCGCGTCGCCGGCGGGAGGGGTGTCCCCGGCTCGGGCCTCGGCCTCGCCGTCGCGCGCCGCGTGCTGGACGAGACGGGCGGCCGTATCTGGGCCACCGCGACCGACGAGGGCGGCGCGCGCATGTGCGTGGAGTTCCGGGCGTTCCACCCGGAGGCGTAGCGGTCGACGGACCGGCATCCGCGCCTTGGGCCGCCTCGACGGATACGATCACCCCAGATGCACCTCGCCCACCTCAGCCTGTCCAACGTGCGGTCGTTCCGGCGGCTCGAGCTCCCGCTCGGGCCTGGACGCCATCTGGTCGCGGGCGAAAACGGCGAGGGCAAGAGCAACCTGCTGGAGGCCGTGCAGATGCTCGCCACGGCGCGCACGCTGCGGTCCGGCACGGACCTCGACCTGATCGCCTGGGACTCGCTCGCCGAAGATCCGATGCCTGCCGCACGCCTCGAGGCTGCCGTGAACACCGCGGCCGGACGTAAGACGCTGGAGATCGCGGTCGTCGCGCAGAAGACCGTCGCCGGCGTCCGCCCGACGAAGGCCTCTCGCCGCTTCCGGGTGAACGGCGTGGCCCGGCGCGCCTCCGACCTGATCGGGCAGTTGCGGGTCGTGATGTTCTCCGCGGACGACCTCGACATCATCGCCGGGGCGCCCGCCCTGCGACGACGCTACATGGACATCACGATCTCGCAGTTCGACCCGGCCTACCTCCGCGCCCTCCAGCGCTACCAGCGGGTGCTGGAGCAGCGAAACTCCCTGCTGCGCACGCTGCAGGGCCGCCGAGGGCGCGCCAACGAGCTCGACTTCTGGGACGAGGAACTGGCAGCAGCCGGCGCCCTCATCGTGAACCGCCGCGCGGAGGCGATCCGCGACCTCGCGCTGAGCGCACACGACCGGTACGCCGAGCTCGCCCCCGGGGAGTCCGAGGACCTCGAGATCTGCTACGAGCCCCGGCTTCCCGGCGACCTCCCCGAGGCTGCCCGCGAGCACGACCTCGCCGAGCGCTACCAGGCTGCGATCGTCGCTGAGCGGGGTGAGGACGTCCGCCGCGGCGTGACGCGCTGGGGGCCGCACCGCGACGACATCCGGTTCCTGATCGGCGGGCACCACGCCGGCAACAGCGCCTCCCGAGGACAGCAGCGCACAGCAGCACTCGCCCTGAGGCTCGCGGAGGTAGACCTGTCCACGGAGCGGAGCGGCGACCCGCCGGTACTGCTCCTCGACGACATCCTGTCGGAACTCGATGCCGGCCGCCGCGAGCGCATCCTCGGCGCCGCCTACCACGTCGACCAGGTACTCATCACCACGCCCGATATCGACCGCCCCAGCGCGGACGAGCTGCCAGAGGCGACGCGCTACCGCCTCGCCGGCGGCGTCCTGACCGTGGCGTCCGGCGGCTAGCCGGCGAACAGCGGGCTGGCGGCGGCGCTCACCAGCATGCGCACCGCGCCCGGGTCAGAGGACAGCGCGACGCGATCGCCCACCTCGGCCTGCCCGAAGAACTCGCCGTCGACCTGGATCGAGAGCGGCGCGTACGTCGTGAGGGCGAACGAGGCGGCGCGGCGGTACTCGAACCGCGTGGCGCGTGAGTCGTGCCACCCGCGCCGCCCGCGCACGATCCCGCGCGCGAGGTGCTGCGCCTCGTCCAGGAGCCCGACCGCGCCCGGGCGTGCCTCGAACAGCGCGAGGTCGAGCAGGCCGTCGTCCATGCGGGCGTCCGAGGTGAGTTCGCTCACGCCGCCATAAAGGCGGGTGTTCCCGGCGACTCCGATGAACAGCGAGCGCTCGGGCCGCTCGCCGTCCCAGTCGCCGACCACGGGGACCGGGCGCTCGTTCGCCAGCGCCTCAAGGCCCGCGACGACGAACGCACCCTGCGCGAGCAGCTGCTTCAGCCCGGGACGTCCCTCCACCAGCCGTACGACGGCGGCGTCGAGGCCGAACGAGCACATCAGCAGGAACCGGCGCTCACGGTCGCCGAGCCTCAGCACGCCCAGGTCGACGTCCACCGTCCGTCCGTGCTGCGCGAGCAACACGGCGGCCATCGGATCGCGCGGGATGCGCGCCTCGGAGGCCCAGACGTTCGCCGTGCCCGCCGGGATCAGGCCGACCGCCACATCGCGACGAGAGGACTCGCGGACGCCGTTCACCACGCCGTTCAGCGTGCCGTCACCGCCGCACGCGAACACCACTGCGGCGCCGGACTGCGCCGCGGCGCGGCCCAGCCGCCGGGGCGCCTCACCGTCTTCCGTGACGTGGACCTCCGTCTCCCACGCCGGCCCGAGCACCGCGAGGGCTGCTTCGAGCCGGGCGGCAGGGACGGCGCGGCGTGCGAAGGGGTTCGAGATCACGACGGCTCGGGGCATCTACGGATGGTAGTGCGGGGCTCCCGTACGGAGCCCCTACGCCCTCCGGATGCCCTTGCGCCGCCGCGCACTATCATCGCGAGGCGTTGCTCAGGCACGCGCGAAGGGCCGGAGGTTCCATGATCCAGATCAAGCGGTATGACCACATCAGCATGGCCGTGCCGGAGCTGGACCCGCAGATCCACATCATGGAGAGCCTCTTCGGCTTCCGCTTCGGCGGGAAGTTCGAGAACGACGAGGGCTACTTCGGCGCCAACATGGAGATCCCCGGCCGCAGCAACCTCGGCTGGGAGATCCTCGCGCCGCGCGGTGCGGACTCATACCTCCAGCGCTTCCTCGCCGGCCCCACGGGGCCGGGCCTGCACCACGTCGCCCTCCAGATCGAGTCGACAAGCCAGGCTGCGGCGGTCATCCGCGCCGAGGGCGTCGAACCGTGGGGACACCGTCCGGAAGAGGACGGGGACGAGGAGGGACGGGGGGTTATCTATCTCCACCCGCGCAGCGGCGGCCGCGGCTACCTGTGGCAGATGTACGCCGGCGAGCCGTGGCACACCGCCGAACCGTTCGAGGACGAGCGGACGGACACCCTCGGCATCGTCGCGGTGAACCACCTCGCCCACGCCACCGCCGACCGGCACGAGCTCGCGAGCTGGTACCAGCGCGTCTTCGGCATGCACACGGTCTGGGAGTCGCCCGGAGACGGCCGAGACTCCGGCTTCCGCACGCGCGTCCTGGAAGCCCAGGGCGGCCAACTGCGCTTCGAGGTCATCGAACCCTCACGCAACGACTCGTTCATCGCGAAATACCTCGACACCCGCGGCGAGACGATGCACCACGTGACGTTCGAGGTGCGCGACTTCGAGCAGGCCGTCGCCGCGTGCCAGGCGCACCAAGCGCCCGTCTTCGGCCAGCAGTCCGGGCGCCGCGACGGCGCGCGCTGGAGCGAGGCGTTCATCCACCCGAAGCACACCGGCGGTGTCCTCGTGCAGTTCTTCTGGGAAGAGCGCCCGGGCATCTGGGTCTAGCCGTCCCGCTCGCAGCACGACGAAGGCCCGCCTCTCGGCGGGCCTTCGTGTTGGTACTCGGCACGGGCTACTGCCCGGCGATGCGCTTTCGCTTGTGCTCCACGTAGTCGACCAGCAGGTACTCGCCCAGCCGGTCCGGCGTCGTGTAAAACACCCGGCCGCCGTTGATCTTCGCCAGCTGGTTCACAAACTCCTTGAGGTAGTAGTTGCGGTCCAGCATGAACGTGTTGATGCGGATGTCCTGCTGCGTCACCCGCTTCACAGCCTTCAGCGTCTCCCGGATCGTGATCGGGCTCGGCGGGTACGCGAACTGCGACCGGCCCTTCTCAAGGTGGGCCGTCGGCTCGCCGTCCGAGATCATCAGGATCTGCTTCGCCCCACCTCGATGCTTCGCGAGCAGACGCTCCGCGAGCATCAGCGCGTGGTGCATGTTCGTGCCCAGCACGGACTCGTCCCAGCGCACGTACGGCAGCTCCTGCGGCTTCAGCTCCCGCGCGTACGCGGAGAAGCCGATGACGTAGAGCGAGTCCTTCGGGTACTGCGACTTGATGAGGTTCTGCAGCGCCAGCGCGACCTTCTTCGCCGCCTGGAACGACCCACGGAGCGCCATCGACCACGAGAGGTCGACCATCAGCACAGTCGCCGTCGTGGTGACGAGTTCGGTGCGGTAGACCTCGAAGTCGTTCGGGTGCAGCCGCACCGGGGATCCTCGACCCTCGCGTTCGAGGGCGTTCCGGATCGTGCGCCCCATGTCGAGGTAGA
>CAYPYF010000122.1:0-6476 GCA_964414675.1 uncultured Dehalococcoidaceae bacterium | reverse complement strand
TGCGCGCGCCGCCGGAGTCGTTCAGGCCGACGACGGGGACGCCGGTCTTCATGGCGACGTCCATGAGCTTCGAGATCTTGATGCCGACGACCTCGCCGAGGGAGCCGCCGAAGACGGTGAAGTCCTGGGCGAAAACGCAGACGGTGCGGCCGGAGAGCTTGCCCCAGCCGGTGACGACGGCGTCGCCGTAGTACTGGACGCCATCTTCCTCGTAGTCGTGGGCGAGGGCGTCGATCTCCTCGAAGGAGCCGGGGTCGAGCAGCGCGTCGATGCGCTCACGGGCGGTGAGCTTCCCGCGCTCGTGCTGAGCCTCGATGCGCTCTTCGCCGCCGCCGAGGCGGGCGCGCGACTTCAGCGCGACCAGTTGCTCGAGGCTCTCCTCGATCGTCATGGACAACTCCTCCGTGCGGTCAGACGTGCCGGCCAGGCGCGGGGCTCGCGACGCTCCAGGGACGCCCGGGCCGCTTCCGGATGCCTGCTCGGACCGGGCGACAGTATCAACGCTAACGAGGTTCGAGGGTACTCGGGCCGCCCGTGACGCGGAACCACGCGCCCCGTGGAGGGGCGCCTACCGCGGCGTCGGCAGGTTGATGACCTGGCCGATCTGGAGGTTTGTGATCTCGTCCTCGGTCATGCCGTTCGCCGCGGCGAGCGCCTCGACGGTGATGTCGAACTCGAGGGCGATCCCGAACGCGGTGTCGCCGGCCCGGACCGTGTACGTGGAGCCGTCGGACGGCGTGGGTGGAGACGCGGGGCCGCCGCCGCCACCGGACGGGGCGTTGCCCCGGGGGATGGTGAGCGTCTGGCCCACGTTGATGAAGTCGTCCTGGATGTCGTTCGCCTCGCGGATGACGTCCGGGTCGACGCCGAAGCGCTCCGCGATGCCGCCGATGGTGTCGCCTGCCTCGACGACGTACTCGACGGCCTCCTCGGTCGCGGTGGAGCCGCCCGGCACGCCGGTGCCGGTGACCAGGATCGGGTCGGGCACGGTCGTCATCGGGGTTGCGGTGGGAGCGGGGGTCGCTTCGCCCGCGGAGGTGGGGGCAGGTGTGGCTTCACCGTCATCGCCGCCGCACGCGCCGAGGAGTCCCACTGCGAGGAGGGCTCCGCCGATCACGAATGTGCGCAAGCGCGTATGCGATTCCACTGATCCATCCTATGTCACGAGCGTGACCCCGGACAAGCGAGGTTTGCACGCAGACTTAACGACGCAGCGCATCCCCGTGTTCCTCGACCAGCACGTCGAGGGCGACATCGACGGCTGCGACGAACATGGCGAGGGCCTCCGGGTCGATCCGGTCGATGGTGTCCTGGGCCGTGTGGATGGCCGCATCGTCGCCGGCGTTGAACGTGACGGACGGGACGCCGACGGCCTCGAACGAGACGTGGTCGGAGGAGGCGCCGGGCGGGAAGCGGCCGGCGCGCAGGCCGGAGTCGATGCCAGCGTCCCTGATGGCGTCGAGGATGGTATCGGCGAGGTCTCGGTCGCCCACGATGGAGACGCCGTCGAGGCGCCCAGCCATGTCGACGTTCAGCATGAAGCGGCCGGTGCCGGCGAGGTGGCCCGCGACATAATCCCGAGACCCGAAGAGGCCGAGCTCCTCCGCGCCGAAGAGCACGACGCAGAGGCCCTCGATCGGGTTCACGCGGGCGATCTCCAGGACCACGGCGGTACCGCTCGCGTTGTCGTTCGCGCCTGGGCTGACCGTGACGCTGTCGTAGTGAGCGCCGAGGTAGGCATGGCACTCGCCTGCGCCGATGCGGCCCACGACGTTCTGCGAGGTGATGGTGTCCATCCCGCCGTCTGCGTTGACCGCGATGCGGGTCCCGACAGCCGCCTCCAGGGCGGCGGCTTCCTCGCCCGCGACGCTGACGACGGGGATTGCGACAGTGATGTCGCCGAGGGCGCCGCGGAAGAGGCCGGGCTCGTCGTTCACGACGACGACGGCGATCGCGCCGGCTGCCTCGGCGGCGCGGGCCTTGTCGCCAAAGGTCAAGACGCCGCGGTCGAAGATCACGACCTTCCCGGCAAGGTCGGCGCCTGCGAGGTCCTCCGGCCGCCCGAGACCGGCGTGGACGGCGGTCCCGGTGACCTCAAGACGCGCGCCGCCCTCCATCGCGAGCGAACGGATGAGCACGCCGTCGGCGAGGGTGACGGTGGAGTCGTCACGTTCGGACTCGAAGGTGAACTCCTCGATCGTCGTGTCGTAGCCCGCGTCGGTGAGTTGTGCCGCGATGTACTCGGCGGCGGCGCGCTCGGCCGCAGAGCCGGCGGGGCGCGGCCCGATGTCGACGGCAAGATGACGGACGTGCTGGAGGGCGCGCGCGAAGTCCGGTGGCGCCTCCGGGTCCGTGGGGCGGGTGCCCGGTGAGCCCTCGGAGGCGGCGGTCCCGGTGGCGGTGGTGGCCGGACCGCCCGCTGCCGGGCTCGTCGCCTCGGTGGGTGCGGGGGTGCCGCTCCCGGCGGGGGCAGTGGTCAGCGTCGAGCCCGCGGCAGGCGAGGCCGCCCCGGTATCGGCGTCCGAGCACGCGACGCCGCCCGCGAGGATCGCGAGGGCGACCGCGAGGCTGAGGGTGCGCGGCACGCTCTGGGGCGTGAGAGGCAACGGCGACTCCAGCTCCGTGGTGGGAGTGGTGAGGGGACGGACTAGCGGCGGTGGGTCCGCGTTGACCACCAGTGGCGCAGCCGCGCCGGGAGCGATGGGCCAGCCTGGTACTGGATCGTGCGACCGCGCCAGCGCTGCTCGACGGTTGCGCTGCCGCGCGTGCGCGGCGTGAAGATCATCACCGCGAAGGTGCTGACGAACAGGATGACGCCGGCGACGAGCAGCCAGGAGGCCACCGGCGACGGCAGGCCGCGCCCACGGAAGAAGAAGGCGAACAGGATCAGGAGGAAGGACGCGAGCATCAACTGGGAGACGGAGATGCCGCCCATCCGGCGGGCGATTCCGCGCTGGACCTCGGACAGGCGCGCGGTCACGCGGTTGGTGTTGCGGCGGCGGCTGCGCTTCGCGCGGGACTCAGCGTCCGGGAACTGCTCGATCTTGCCGAGGATCTCTTCGATCTCGCGTTCAAGTCGGTCGTTGTTCGCCATAAGTCACGTCCGGACGGTGGTGGTCGGGCTTCGACCCGCTGATCCGAGTATAGCCATCCGGTCGAGCCGCGCCGGTCGATCGTGCCCCAGGGTGTTAACGATCCGTGGATTCTCCAGCCGAGGGCGGCGTCCCCCAGCCGCCGCCTCCGGGCGTCTCGACCCGGACGCGATCACCGGGGCCGACGCGGACCTGCGCGCGAGCGCCGAGGTCCTCGATGGCGCCGTCCGCGCGGATCAGCGTGTTCCGCCCGACGGCTCCCGGCCCTCCGCCGGCGAGGCCCCACGGTGGCACGAAGCGGCGCTCCGTCACCACGGTGACGGTGGCGCGGTCCTCGAAGCGGTACTCGCGTACGAGGCCGTCGCCGCCGGGGTGCTGCCCGGCGCCACCGGTGCCGGGGCGCAGCTCGTAGCGCTCGACCGTGAACGGGTAAGCGAGGGGAAGCGCCTCGACGGGGGTGTTCATCGTGTTGGTCATGTGCGTGTGGACGCCCGAGCGGCCGGCGCGAGTCGGGCCGCCGCCGGCGCCGCCGGCGATCGTCTCGTAGTAGGCGTACGGGCGGCCTCGACGGGTGTCGTAGCCGCCGATCGTGATGTTGTTCATCGTGCCCTGCGAGGCAGCCGGGATGCGCCCCGGCAGGGCGAGCGCCAGCGCACCGAGGGCGACATCGACGATGCGCTGGCTCGTCTCGACGTTCCCGGCGGAGACGGCCCTCGGCGGGCCGGCGGAGACGAGGGAGCGTTCTGGCAGGGTGAAGCGGACGGGGCGGTAGCAGCCCTCGTTGGCGGGAGCATCGCGGCCGGCGAGGCAGCGGACCGCGTAGTAGCAGGCGGAGTGGGTGACCGCCGCGACGGCGTTGAGGGAGGCCAGCGCGGTCTCCGGCGCCGTGCTGGTGAAGTCGAAGTGGACCGTTTCGCCCTCGACGGAGAGGGCGAGGCGGATCGGGAGCCCGTCCTCGATCTCCAGCGTGTCCTCGAATTCGTAGCGGCCGTCCGGGATCTCGGCGACGACGGAGCGGATCACGCGTTCGCCATGGTCGAGGAGGGCGCGGAGGCGCTCCTGCAGTCCGCCGACGCCGAACCGCGCCACGAGCGCCTCGACGCGGCGTGCGCCGAGGGCGGTAGCGGCGAGCTGGGCGCGGAGGTCGCCACGGCGTTCCTCCGGGGCGCGCGAGTTGCGGACGATGAGCGCGATCGCGCTCTCGTTCGGCCGGCCCGCATCGACGAGTCGGATCGGCGGGACGATGAGGCCCTCCTGCAGGAGCTCGGTAGCGACGGGCATCGAGCCGGGTGCCATGCCGCCGACGTCGGCGTGGTGCGCCCTCGTCGCCACGAACGCGATCGGCGTGTCTCCTTCCGCGAACACCGGGGCGATCGTCGTGAGGTCCGGGAGGTGGGTGCCGCCGAGGAACGGATCGTTCAGCGCGAGCACGTCGCCGGGGGCGAAGGGGGCGAGGTCCATGACCGCGCGCACGGCGGCCGGCATTGCGCCGAGGTGCACGGGGATGTGCGCCGCCTGGGCAACCATGACGCCCTCGGCGTCGAACACGCCGCAGGAGTGATCGCGGCGCTCCTTGATGTTCGGCGAGTACGCGGTGCGGCCGAGCGCCTCGCCCATCTCCTCGGCGACGGAGGTGAGGGCGGCGTCCGCGATCGAGATGTCGGAGGCGGAGAGCGTCATGCGCGCTCCATGACCAGGTTGCCCTGCGTGTCGGCGCGGGCGTGCCAACCCGGTTCGACGAGGGTGGTGGTATCCACCTGCACCACGATCGCCGGGCCGGCCACGAGGTCGTCGGGGCGGAAGTCCTCGCGGCGGTAGACCGCTGCGTCGTGCTCGACGCCGTCGATGACGACGGGCGTCCGGGCGATGGGGACGGCGCCACGGCCCGGAGCGGGTACGGGGATCGGGGTCTCCGAGGGGACGCGCGCCACGGCACGGACGTTCACCGCCTCGACCGGTGCGTCCGCGTCGGCGTGGGCGAACCGCTGCTCGTGGGCGGCGTGGAACGCCGCGAGAGAGTCGAGGAGACGCGCGGCGTCGGGGACATCGATCGTGAGCTCGTAGGACTGGCCGGCGTAACGCAGGTCGAGGGCGAGTCCGACCTCGGTACGTGGGTCGCCGAGGGCGTCCCGGGCGTCGTCCGCCACCGATGCGAGCGCGTCCGCGAGGGCGTCGCGGTACGCGTCGTCGAGCGGGACGAGCACCGAGCGGGTGCGGGTCGCGGTGAGGTCGCTCTGGACCGCGCCGAGCGCACACAGGACGCCGGGCATCGCGGGGACGAGGATGCGGGGCATCTCCAGGGCGTCCGCGAGTGCGCAGGCGTGGAGAGGCCCCGCGCCGCCGAAGGGGACGAGCGTGAACTCGCGCGGGTCGAAGCCGCGCTGGACGGAGACGACGCGCAGCGCGCGCTCCATGTTCGCGGTCGCCACGCGGAGGACCGCCTCCGCGGCCTCGACCTCGTCGCCGAGGGCGGTGCGGAGCGGGCGTGCCGCGTTCCTCGCGCGGTCGAGGTCGAGTGCGAGGGTGCCTGCGAGCTGGCCGTGTGCGCCGAGGCGCCCGAGGACGGCCTGGGCGTCTGTGACGGTGAACTCCTCGCCGGTGCCGTAGCAGGCAGGGCCGGGGACTGCTCCGGCCGACTCCGGGCCGACGCGAAGCGCGCCACCCGCATCGATGCGGGCGATGGATCCTCCCCCGGCGCCGACCGTGTGCACATCGACCACCGGCGTCCTCGCGGGGAAGTCGCCGACGACCACGTCCGGGCGCGTCGGGATCGCGCGGTCGCAGAGCGCGACGTCCGTGGAGGTGCCGCCCATGTCGAAGGTGAGGATGCGGTCGTAGCCGGCGGCGCGGGCCACCTCGAAGGCGCCGTGGACGCCCGCGGCCGGGCCGGAGAGCAGGGTGGACACCGGGAAGCGCGAGGCGCGGGCAACGCTCGCCGCGCCGCCGTCGCTCTGGACGACGTGGAGGGTCGGTACCCCTCGCGCGGCGACGCCTTCACCGAGGGCGTCGAGGTACTTCGACATGACGGGGCCGATGTACGCGTTGAGCGCCGTGGTGGCGGTGCGCTCGACCTCGCGGTACTCGGGGGAGACCTCCGAGGAGAGCGAGAGGAAGAGCGGCGTCTCCGCCGCCCGGAATGCCTGCTCGAACGACGGGTCGAGGTAGGAGTAGAGCAGCGACACCGCGACCGCCTCCGCACCGGCGGCCTCGGCGCGGGCGAGGACCTCGCGCGCCTGCTCGACGGTCCACGACGCCTCGACGGTGCCGTCCGGCCGCAGGCGTCCCGTGCACTCGAAGCGGAGCGCGGGATCGATGAGCGGCTCGGGGGTCTCGGGCTCGAGGTCGTAGATGTGGGCGCGGGTCTGCCGTCCGATGGTCAGGAGG
>CAYPYF010000121.1:6047-6579 GCA_964414675.1 uncultured Dehalococcoidaceae bacterium | reverse complement strand
GTACGGCAGGATGAAGTACCCGTCCGCGAGCCCCTGCATCAGGGCGGACGCACCGAGGCGGTTCGCGCCGTGGTCGGAGAAGTTCGCCTCCCCGCCCACGAACAGGCCGGGGATGTTGCTCTGCAGGTTGTAGTCCACCCACAGCCCGCCCATCGTGTAGTGGATGGCGGGGTAGATGCGCATCGGCATCACGTACGGGTCGTCCCCCGTGATGCGCTCGTACATCTCGAAGAGGTTGCCGTAGCGCTCCTCGATCACGTCGCGTCCGAGCCGCGCGATGGCGTCCGCGAAGTCCAGGTACACCCCGTTCTTCTTTGGCCCCACGCCGCGCCCCTCGTCCACCTCGCGCTTCGCGGCCCGAGACGCCACGTCGCGAGGCACGAGGTTCCCGAACGCCGGGTAGCGGCGCTCCAGGTAGTAGTCGCGGTCCGCCTCGGGGATCTGGTGCGCCGGGCGGGTGTCGTTCTGGTCCTTCGGCACCCAGATGCGGCCGTCGTTCCGCAGCGACTCCGACATCAGCGTCAGCTTCGAC
>CAYPYF010000121.1:0-6037 GCA_964414675.1 uncultured Dehalococcoidaceae bacterium | reverse complement strand
TCACCGGCAGGGATGCAGGTCGGGTGGATCTGCGTGTAGCAGGGGTTCGCGAACAGCGCGCCGCGCTTGTGCGCGCGCCAGATCGCGGTCGTGTTGCTCTTCTTCGCGTTCGTCGAGAGGTAGTAGACGTTCCCGTACCCGCCGGTCGCCAGCACCACCGCGTGCGCGGAGTGCGAGGCGATCTCACCCGTGATCAGGTCGCGCGTGATGATCCCCACCGCGCGGCCGTCCTCGACCACCAGGTCCAGCATCTCCGTCCGCGGATGCAATTCCACCGCGCCGAGGCCTACCTGTCGCATCAGCGCGGAGTACGCGCCGAGGAGCAGTTGCTGCCCGGTCTGGCCCCGCGCGTAGAACGTCCTCGATACCTGCACGCCGCCGAAGGAGCGGTTCTCGAGGAGTCCCGAGTACTCCCGCGCGAACGGGACGCCCTGCGCCACGCACTGGTCGATGATGTTCACGCTCACCTGGGCGAGGCGGTAGACGTTCGCCTCGCGGGAGCGGAAGTCGCCCCCCTTGACCGTGTCGTAGAAGAGCCGGTGGTGGCTGTCGCCGTCGTTCTGGTAGTTCTTCGCGGCGTTGATGCCGCCCTGCGCCGCGATCGAATGCGCGCGCCTCGGCGAGTCGTGGAACGTGAACGCCTTCACGTTGTACCCGAGCTCGGCCATCGTCGCGGCCGCCGAGGCGCCCGCCAGGCCGGTGCCGACGACGATCACGGTGAAGCGGCGCTTGTTCGCCGGGTTCACCAGCCGCATGTCGAACTGGTGCTTCTGCCACTTCTCGGCGATCGGCCCCTCGGGAATCTTCGAGTCGAGTGTCACCATGAGGCCGCCCCTATTCCACGATGCCCATGAGCACGGCCAGCGGGAACGAGATGTTCCCCGCCACGATCACCAGCGCGAACAGCGCCGCGAAGATCCGCCGCCCCTGGTTGATCTGGGGGTTGTTCACCCCCAGCGACTGAAACAGGCTCCATGCGCCGTGGTAGATGTGGATGCCCAGCGCGAGGTTCGCGACGACATACACCACCGCCACCGGCCAGCGCGAGAGCGAGGCGACCACGTTCGCGTAGACAGCCCCCTGCTCGAAGTCTGGGTTCACAGCCTCCACCCCGAACGTGAGGTCCATGAGGTGGAACGCGATGTAGAGCAGGATGATCGGGCCGGTCCACAGCATCGTCCGCGATGCCCAGTCCGCCGCGATGTAGTCGCGGGGAGACTGGTACCCCGTCGGGCGTGCCTTCCGGTTCCGGCTCCAGATCGAGTAGGCGGCATGGACGTGGAGGACGAGCGCGGCCAGCAGCCCGATGCGCATCAGCCACAGGAGGAACTTCTCCGGCACCAGCGGATAGCCGACAGTGCGCAGTCCCTCCGCGTAGTGGTTGAGCTCCTCGGCCCCCATGTACATCTTGAGGTTGCCGAACATGTGCCCGGCGATGAAGAGGAGGCCGATCACTCCCGTGATCGCCATCACCCACTTCTTGCCGACGTACGTCTGATAGAGGTTCAACGGCCACGGCAGCTGCTTCGGACGCTTCCGGAGCGGCTGGACCGCCGCCTCGACGGTGGACCGGGGTGGCTGCGCCATGCGAGTGACCCTCTCCTGCATGCGCTCACGTCGCGTCATCCCGCGCGACGTCATGCGTACCCTACCGCTGCCCTCGATTTGCCGCGAGGGGCTGCCCCCTACGAGTGGCCCTCGATCAGCCTGACCGCCGCGGCGATGAGCTCGGCGTTCGACCGCGCTTCGCTCCCGTCCGGCAGCATCGAGGTGTCCTCGAGGCCGATCCGGAGGTCGAGCCCCGCATCGAGGGCGGCCCGAAGCACGCCCCAGGCGCCCTCGCGTGTCCCGTGGAGCAGCCGAGGCAACTCGTTCCCGGACCGGTCGAGGACCGCGCCAATCGCGTCCGCGGTCAGCAGCGCATCGAGGGCATCGGTCGCACGCGGCTCGATCAGGACGCGCAGGCACCGCGAGGCGATCGCGCTCCCCACGAACGCCTCGGCCGCCTCCACCGTCCACACGCCGGCCTCGACGCCGACGCCGCGCTCGATCAGGAGTTCCGCGAGGGCCACCGCGCCGGCCTCGTGGAGGTTCACCGAGGCGAAGTCAGGAAGCACGTCCCACGACCGCACGAGGTCGAGCCGCGCTCGCGCGTCGGGCTCGATCCAGTCGCCGGTGCTCACCCCGATCGGGAGTCCCGGCGCCAGCGACCGGATCGCCGAGACGGTTGCGCCGATCGTCGCCGCTTCGAGCCGCTCGCGGCCCTCGGCGTCGCGTGGGTGCACATGCACGGCCCCCGCACCGGCCTCCCGGGCCGCCTGAGCGTCCCGGGCAACCTCCGAGGGCGTCACGGGCAGCCCGACGAGCCCTCCGGCGGGACGCGCACCATTCAGGCAGGCCTTCAGGAGGAGCGGGCGTCGCCCCGGCATCTACGCCGTCGCCACTCGCGCGAGGTAGCGCTCAAAGAGCGTGAGCGCCGCCACCGTCTTCGCGTCCTCGATGCGGCCGTCGTCGACCGCGGCGTTCACCTCGGCGAGCGTCATGTGGATCGGCTCGGACAGGTACTCGTCGTCGTCCGGTGGCAGCGGCGAGGCCTGCAGGTCCGTCGCGAGGAAGAAGTCGATGTACTCCTCCCCCCAGCCCGGCACCATGTACAGCCCCCCGAGCCGCACGAGGGTACCCGCGGCGTAGCCGATCTCCTCGCGCACCTCGCGGGCAGCGGTCGCCTCGGGCGCTTCATCGTCGTCCCGCGTGCCGGCGGGGATCTCCAGCAGCGCCCGGCGCGCCGGGTGCCGGTACTGGCTCACGAGGATCCACTTCCCCTCGCCGTCGATCGCGATGATCGCGACCCCGCCGGGGTGGCCCACGATCGCGCGCTCGGCCTCGTGGCCGTTCGGGAAGCGGATCGTGTCGCGTCGGAAGGTCAGGTACCCCGCCGCACCGAGGGGTTCGGACGCGACGACCGACGGGAGTTCAGTCGACTCGTCCGTCACGCGCTCGCCCCGGCGGCGGTCGAGGTGCCCTCGACGGGTTCGAGGTCGAGCACCATCGCGATCTCATCGCAGCCCGGGAACTTCGGGCAGCGGTAGCACTCGTTCCAGACCTTGCGGGGCAGGTTCATCACGTCCGCCTGCTCCCACCCGAGCCGTTCGAAGAACCCCGGCCGGTAGGTCAGAGCGAAGATCCGGGAGAGGCCCAGCGCCCGTCCCTCCTCCACGCACGCCCGCACGAGTGCCGCGCCGAGGCCACGCGAGTGCGTCGACTCCTCGACCGCGAGCGACTTCAGCTCCGCGAGGTCGGACCAGGTGATGTGCAGCGCCGCGCAACCGACGACGTGGCCGTCCTGGGCATCCCGCACGACGAAGAAGTCGCGCAGGTTCTCGTACGTCTCCCCTACCGTTCGCGGCAGCATCTGCCCCTGCGCCGCCCAGTAGTTCACCAGGCGCGCGATCCCCTCGCCGTCGCGCGTCGTCGCGCGCTCGACTCGGATGCCCGTCCCGGTAGGGGTTGCGATGTCAGCCATGACATCCAGCATACGAACGTCGCGAGGATGGTGCATGAGGGAGGCCAGGGAGGCGCTCGCGGCCCTCAGACACGCCGCGCAACCACCCGCTCACCTTGAGCCTGTCGAAGGGCGAGCCCCCGGAACGCCCGAGCATCCAACCACCTCACGAGGCAAAGCACCCCTACTGCTGGTTCTGCCAGTCGAACACCCCACCAAGCGCCACACCGATCACGATCCCCATCACGATGTTGTCGAACGCCGCGCCGAGGGCGACACCGACCGCGATGCCGAGCGCCATCCCCGCGCCGGTGGGAGCCTTCGGGCGCTTCGGCTCGCGCCCCTCGGGCGGTTCGCTCATCGCTCCAAGGCCTCGCCGGGGTCGTCAATCACGTGGTCGGCCCGCAGCCAGCCGAGGCGGCTCGCCAGGCTGTCGTAGAAGTCGTGCTCGCCACCCAGGCGCACGAACGACACCGTCCGAGGTGAGCGCGTGATCTCCACCACCGCGCCCGACTCAAGCATCCGCTGGTGGACGCCGTCCACGCTCAGTACCGCCTCGAAGCTGCGTTGCACCGTCAGCCGGAGCGTCGTCGAGGACGGCAGCACGAGGGCGTTCGCCCGCGTGAGATGCGGCGCGACCGGTACGAGGATCAGGTCCTCCGACTCCGGGTGCAGGATCGGCCCGCCCACGGAGAGCGAGTATCCCGTGGACCCCGTCGCCGTCGAGATGACGAGGGCGTCCGACCGGTATTCCGCCAGTGTGACGCCGTCGATCTGCGCGACCACCGACACGGTCCTCCCGAGCGTCGCACGGCCGATCACGACATCGTTCACCGCGTGGAGGGCGTCACCACCGTCCGCGCCCAGCACACGGGCCTGCACCAGCGCCCGTCGCTCCAGCCGCCCCTCGCCGTCGAGCACCCGCGCGAAGTCCTCCGTCGCGCGCTCCTCGATCGACTCCGTGAGGAACCCGAGGCGCCCCATCCGCACGCCGAAGACGGGGATGTTCGCGCGCGCCGCGAACGAGGAGGCGTGCAGCACCGTCCCGTCGCCCCCCACGGAGACCACGAGGTCCGTGCCCGCGAACGTGGCGGGGAGTTCATCGCCCTGCTCGGGCAACACGTCGACGTGCGTCCGGAGGCCCCGGTCGGCGGCCTGCCGGCGCAGCGACTCGGCCACGGCCTCAGCGCCCCGCACCGCCGGGTGGAAGACGACTGCGACGCTCCCGGCCGGCTGGAAGCGGATCACGAGGCAGCCTCTCCACCGGAGTCGGCGTCCTGAGGACGCTGCAGGCGCAGGAAGAACTCGCGGTTCCCCGCAGGGCCGAGCAGCGGCGAACGGATCACCCCCCGCACGCGAAGGCCGAGGTCGATCGCCGCGAGGGCCACCTTCGCGATGCAGGAGGCGTGGACCACCGGGTCGCGCACAACGCCCCCCTTCTCCACCTGCTCACGGCCCGCCTCGAACTGCGGCTTCACCAGGATGAGCATCTCGCCGCCCGGCCGCACCGAGGGTGCCACGGCGGCCAGCACGGTCGCCGCGGAGATGAACGACACATCCATGACGAGCAGGTCGGCGGGGGTCTCCAGCGGCTCCATCTCGCGCGCGTTGATGCGCTCGCGCAGGTCGACGCGGGGATCGTCGCGCAACTTCTGCGCGATCTCGCCGTACGCCACGTCCACCGCGACCACCTCGCGCGCTCCGCGCTGGAGCAGGCAGTCGGTAAACCCGCCCGTCGATGCGCCCACGTCGAGGCAGCGCAGCCCGGTCGGGTCGATCCCCGACCGGTCGAGGGCGTGCGCGAGCTTCTCCCCACCTCGGCTCACGAACGGCGGTGGGGTCTTCACCTCGATCAGCGCGTCCTCGGCCACCGGAGCGGCCGGACGGTGCGCGACCTGCCCGTCCACGAGCACCTCGCGCGCCATCACCAGCGCGCGGGCACGGTCACGCCCGGACGCCAGCCCGCGCTCGACCATCACCTGGTCGAGACGCTGCTTCTTCGGCTTCCTGGGTGTGACGGGAGCGGACTGGGGCATGTGCGCCGTTATGTTCGATTCGCGAGCGGGTGGCCTCAAGAGGCGTCGAGGATACACGCGAACGAGGGTTCGGACGGCTCCGGCGGCACCGGAGGCAGCCTCAGGCGGACTGGGCTTCCTCGGTGCGGTCGCGGCCGCGGATGCCCTCGTAGTCGATGGCGCGGCCGGCGGCGGTCAGGAGCAGCGGGCGCTGACGGTTCAGCACCGTCTCCGCGGAGACCACGCACTTCTGGATATCGTCCCGCGACGGGATCTCGTACATCACGTCGAGGAGCGTCTCCTCCATCACGGTGCGGAGGCCTCGGGCGCCGGTCTTCTGCTGGATCGCGCGCTCGGCGATTGCCACGAGGGCGTCGTCCGTGAACGAGAGTTCGCAGTGGTCCAGCGAGAACAGCCGCTCGAATTGGCGGACCACGGCGTTCTTCGGCTGCGTCAGGATCGCGACCATCATGTCGACATCGAGCGGGTCGAGGGTCGAGACGACCGGCAGGCGGCCGAC
>CAYPYF010000120.1:0-6727 GCA_964414675.1 uncultured Dehalococcoidaceae bacterium | reverse complement strand
GGGCAACCTGAAGCGCGTCTCGCTCGAGCTCGGCGGGAAGTCGCCGGACGTCGTGTTCGCGGACGCGGACATGGAGGAGACGGTCCGAGGCGCGGCGATGGCCGCGTTCCAGAACTCCGGCCAGATATGCAGCGCGGGGACGCGCCTCTTCGTGGAGCAGCGCATCTACGACGACTTCGTGGGCCGGGTGGCGGACGTCGCGCGTTCGCTGCGCGTGGGGAACGGAGTCGACCCCGAGACGCAGATCGGCCCCCTGGTCTCGCGCGACCAGCTCGACCGCGTCACCGGCTACCTCTCGAGCGGTGCCAGCGAAGGGGCGCGCCCGCTCGCGGGCGGCTCGCGTCTCGTGGAGGGCGAGTACGAGGCGGGCTACTTCGTCCCGCCCACCGTGTTCGCGGGCGTCAACGACGACATGACGATCGCGCGTGAGGAGATCTTCGGGCCGGTGATCTCGGCGCTGCCCTTCACCGACATGGACGACCTCGTCCGGCGCGCGAACTCGACGGTGTTCGGGCTCGGGAGTGGCGTCTGGACGCGAGACGTGAGCAAGGCCCACAGCCTCGCGCGGTCGATCCGCGCCGGGTCGGTGTGGGTGAACTGCTACCAGGCCATGGACCCGGCGATGCCGTTCGGCGGCTACAAGATGAGCGGCTACGGTCGGGAGTCCGGCATCCAGCAGATGGATGAGTACCTGAACACCAAGGCCGTCTGGATCCGCACGGCATAGGCTGTCGGCTGGTCCACGAGGCAGGACACACCAGGAGATTGACGTGGCATACGACCGGTTTTTCATCAATGGCGCGTGGGTAGATCCGCTAGGCACCGAGACGATCGATGTGGTGAACCCCGCCACGGAGGACGTCATCGCGACGCTCCCTCTCGGCTCATCCGAGGACGCGGACCGGGCGATCGCGGCAGCGAAGGCGGCATACCCCGCCTGGAGCCGGACCTCGATCGAGGAGCGCGCGGAGTACCTGCAGCGCATCTCCGACGGGCTGAAGGCCCATGAGGAGGACATCTCGACAACGATCGCGCGCGAGATGGGGATGCCGCTGAAGGGTGCGCTGAACGTCCAGACCGGACTGCCGGTCCGGACCTTCGCGAGCTACGCGAAGATCACCCGCGAGTACGCGTTCGAGTCCGGCGACGGGGCACTGCGCATCATCCGCGAGCCGATCGGGGTCTGCAGCTTCATCACCCCGTGGAACTACCCGCTTCACCAGATCGCGGGCAAGGTCGCGCCGGCACTCGCGGCGGGATGCACGGTGATCCTGAAGCCCAGCGAGATGGCGCCGCTGAACGCCTACCTCCTCGCGGAAGTCATCGAGGAGGCCGGACTGCCAGCGGGCGTCTTCAACCTCATCAACGGTGCCGGCCCGGTCGTCGGTGAAGCGATCGCTGCGCACCCGGACGTGGACATGGTCTCCTTCACCGGCTCCACCCGCGCGGGGAAGCGCGTCGCGGAACTGGCCGCGCAGACGGTGAAGCGCGTCACGCAGGAGCTCGGCGGGAAGTCCCCGAACATCATCCTGGACGACGCGGACCTGGCGCAGGCGATCCCTGCGGGCGTCATGGGCTGCTACGCGAACTCCGGACAGACGTGCTCCGCGCCCACGCGCATGATCGTCCCGCGCGCCCGCCTCGCGGAGGTGGAGGCGCTGGCGAAGGCCGCCGCTGAGGCGGTGGTGATGGGTGACCCGTTCGATCCCACCTCGACGCACGGCCCGATCGTGCATGCGGCGCAGTACGAGAAGGTGCACCAGCTCATCCAGGTCGGCATCGATGAAGGCGCGAAGCTGATCACCGGAGGCCCCGGCCGGCCGGAGCACGTCGAGCGCGGCTACTTCGTGAAGCCGACGGTCTTCTCCGAGGTCCGCAACGACATGACGATCGCGCGCGACGAGATCTTCGGCCCGGTGCTCTCGATCATCCCGTACGACACCGAGGACGAAGCGATCGAGATCGCGAACGACACCATCTACGGGCTGTCCGGCCGCGTGTGGTCCTCGGATCGCGACCGCGCTCGGACGGTGGCGCGCCAGATCCGCGCCGGCCAGGTCCACATCAACGAGGGACGCACGGGCGGCACCGAGCCAGTGCCCTTCGGCGGCTACAAGCAGTCCGGCAACGGCCGCGAGTTCGGCACCTTCGGTCTCGAGGAGTTCCTCGAGGTGAAGGCCGTGCTCGGCTGGTAGCGCCTTGAGGTCCTCTGATGCCGGTCCCGACGGGTGTCTCGCCGGGGCCTGCGTCTTGCTTCGCCCGGCGAGGACCGGTGGTTACCTATGCAACAGCAAGGATTGAACAATGAAGCACATCTCGCTCGGCGGATTGGATGTCACTCGCATCGGCCTCGGCGCGATGTCGATGTCGGCGTTCTACACCGGAGCGAACACCGACGACGATGAGTCGATTCGGACGGTTCAGCGCGCGTTCGACCTGGGCGTCACGTTCATCGACACCGCCGAGATGTACGGGCCGTACCTGAATGAGGAACTGCTCGCACGCGCCATCGCTGGGCGGCGCGATCAGGTGGTGATCGCAACGAAGTTCGGGACGATCTCGCACGTCAACGGCGGTGTGCCGGGGCTCGACAGCACTCCCGCGAACATCCGCATTGCCGTCGAGGGATCGCTCAAGCGGCTGGGCACGGACTACATCGACCTGTACTACCAGCACCGGGTCGATCCGAACACGCCCATTGAGGACACGGTTGGCGTGCTCGCGGACCTGGTCCGTGAGGGCAAGGTCCGGCACATCGGACTGTCCGAGGCCGGTGTCGAGACGATCCGGCGCGCCCATGCAGTGCATCCGATCGCGGCGCTGCAGACGGAGTATTCGCTCTGGTCCCGCGATCCGGAACGTGATCTCCTTCCAACCACGCGCGAACTCGGGATTGGCTTCGTCGCGTACTCGCCGCTTGGACGCGGGTTCCTCACCGGCGCGATCCGCTCCACGGACGAGCTGGACGACACCGACTTCCGCAAGCACAGCCCGCGGTTCGCCGGCGAGAACCTCCAGCAGAACCTCGGCATCGTTGAGGAGATCGAAGCGGTCGCGCGAGAGGTCGAGGCGACTCCGGCGCAGGTCGCGCTCGCCTGGATCGTGGCGCAGGGCGACGACATCGCCACGATCCCCGGCACGAAGCGCGTATCTCGCGTTGAGGAGAACTCGGCCGCCGATGCGGTCGAGCTGACTTCGGGTCAGCTGGCGCGGCTGGACGCTATCGCGCCGGCGGTGGGCGATCGCTACGGCGATATGACCCCGCTCGGGCGCTGAACCGCACTGGTACAGCACGATTGGGCATGGGCTGGGCGCCCACGTTGTTCGAACAAGTGATCGAGAGAAAGAAGCACCCTCATGGAGTACCGCACGCTGGGCCGCACCGGCCTGAAGGTATCGCCGCTCTGCCTCGGCGCGATGATGTTCGGCGGACGCACGGAGTTCGAGGACGGCGTTGCGATCATCGACCGCGCGATCTCGGAGGGCATCAACTTCATCGACACCGCGAACGTCTACAACCGCGGCGTCAGTGAAGAGGTAGTCGGCGAGGCGGTGAAGCGTCGAGGAAACCGCGACGCCCTCGTGATCGCGACCAAGGTGCATGGCGTCATGGCGCCGGACGACCCCAACGGCCAGGGCAACTCCCGCCGGCACATCATCCAGCAGTGCGAGGCGTCCCTGCGTCGGCTCCAGACGGACTGGATCGACCTCTACCAGATCCACCGTCCGCAGTCCGACATCCCGATCGACGAGACCCTGCGGGCGCTGGACGACCTCGTGCGGGACGGCAAGGTCCGGTACGTCGGCACCAGCACGTACGCCGCATGGCAGCTGATGGAGTCGCTCGGGGTGTCAGAGCGGCTGCACCTCAACCGCTTCGTCTGCGAGCAGCCGCCGTACAACCTCCTCGATCGCCGGATCGAGCGGGAGCTGCTGCCGTTCGCCCAGACGTACGGCTTCGGCATCATCCCCTGGAGCCCGCTCGCCGGCGGCCTGCTGACCGGCAAGTACCGGCGTGGTGAACCGCTCCCGGAGGACGCCCGCTATGCGAGCGCCGCACCTGCCCAGCGTCGCCGGCTGACGGAGCGCACCTACGACGTGATCGAGGACCTCGAGCCGATCGCCGAGGGCAAGGAGACCTCCCTGTCCCGGCTGGCCCTCGCGTGGGCCGTCCAGCAGCCGGGCGTGACCTCGCCGATCATCGGGCCGCGCACGATGGAGCAGTTCGAGGACAACCTCGCGGCGCTCGACATCCGGCTATCGGAGGCAGACCTCCGCGCCATCGATGACGTGTCGCCTCCCGGCGAGAACGTGTCGCCGTACTACGAGGCCGACTGGGGGCCGCACGAGCATCGCGTGTAGCGGAATCACCCATGTATTCGCGATGATGCGGATGCCATGCCGAAGACGAAGACGGACCTCACACCTGCCGAGTACGCGGTCCTCGGGCTGCTTCGTGAGCGGCCGACACATGGCTACGAGCTGAAACGCCAGTTCGCCACAGCCGGCGGCCTCGGGCGCGTCTGTCCGGTCGAGCCGGCAATGGTGTACGCGATCCTGCGTTCACTCTCGGGCCTCGAGCTCATCGATGGCACGTGGGACGACAGCAGTACCCCGCGTCGCTCCGTATACACGGTGACGGAGGAGGGCGACCAGATCTTCGCGCGCTGGCTACGTCGCCCCGTGGCGCGCATCCGCGAGGTCCGGCTGGACTTCATGGTGAAGATGTACTTCGCGCTTCGCGAAGACCGTCAACTCGCGCACGAACTGGTCGAGGCGCAGATCGATGAGGTCAGGAACTACGCCGGGAGGGTGGCCCGGGAGCGAGATGCACTTGCCCCAGACGCCGACGAGTTCGACGTGCTGGTCCTCGGATCACGAGCATCCGCAGCGCAGATCACGATGGAGTGGCTCGAACGCTACCGCAGCCAGGCCAGCACCGTTGATGCGGCACATCGCTGATCCAGGCCCTGGAACGCGCCGGGTAGACGGACGTCGGGCTTGCCTGCCCGGCATTGCCTGCTTGAGCGCGCGGTGATGCGTGAGGGTATGGACGCGTCGTGCTCAGTGAAGGCGAGCATCCCCCAGCCGGGACAGTAGCTCGATCGGTACGAGGGCTACCGCCCCGGGCGGTACCCCAGGTTGGGCGCGAGCCAGCGCTCGACCTCGTCGACGGTCATGCCCTTGCGGCGGGCATAGTCCTCGACCTGGTCCTTCAGGATCCGGCCGACGCCGAAGTAACGGGACTGTGGGTGGGCGAAGTAGAAGCCGCTCACGGAGGACGCGGGACTCATCGCGAACGAGTCGGTGAGCTCGACGCCCAGGTTCTCCTCGGCGGCGAGGAGGTCGAAGAGCGTTCGCTTCTCGGTGTGGTCCGGGCAGGCGGGGTAGCCGGGCGCGGGGCGGATGCCCTGGTACGCCTCCGCGATCAGCGCGCTGTTGTCCAGGTCCTCGTCGGCGGCGTAGCCCCAGCTCTGCTTCCGCACGTGTTCGTGCATGTACTCCGCGAGGGCTTCCGCGAGGCGGTCCGCGAGGGACTTGAGCATGATCGAGCGGTAGTCGTCGTTCGCGGCCTCGAAGGCGGCGACGCGCTCCTGCTCCCCGAGCCCCGTCGTGACCACGAACCCGCCAAGGTAGTCCGGGATGCCCGAGTCCTTCGGCGCGATGAAGTCCGCGAGGGCATAGTTCTCCGGCCGCCCGCGCGCGCGACTCGTCTGCTGGCGAAGCGTGTGGATCGTGGCGAGCACCTCGGTGCGCGTGTCGTCGACGTAGACCTCGATGTCGTCGCCGACGGAGTTCACGGGCCAGAGCGCATAGACGGCGCGGGCTGTTAGCCACTGCTCAGCGACGATCTGGTCGAGCATCTCCCGGCCATCCGCGAGCAGCGCCCGCGCGCTCTCGCCCACCGTGGGGTCGTCCAGGATCTTCGGGTACGTGCCGGAGAGTTCCCATGCCTGGAAGAACGGCGTCCAGTCGATGCGCGGGAGGAGTTCCTCCAGCGGGACGGTCGTGACGCCGATGCCCAGCTGCCGGGGCGTCACCGGGCGGTAGTCGTCCCACGTGACCGGCGCCGGGTGTGCGCGGGCCTCGTCGAGGGGGTAGCGGTCGGCGGTGTCCTCGCGGTCGAAGAACGCGTCGCGGATGCCGGTGTACTCCGCGCGGACCTCCGCGACGTAGGCGTCATGGAGGTTGTCCGAGAGCAGGTTCGAGACGGTGCCAACCGCCCTCGACGCGTCCGGGACGTAGACGACCGGGCTGGCGTAGTTCGGGGCGATCTTCACGGCCGTGTGCGCCTTGCTCGTGGTCGCACCACCGATCAGCAGCGGCAGCGTGAAGCCCTGGCGGGTCATCTCGGTGGCGACGTACGCCATCTCGTCGAGGCTCGGCGTGATGAGGCCGGAGAGGCCGATGACGTCCGCGTTCATCTCACGCGCGCTGTCGAGGATCTTCGCCGCAGGCACCATCACGCCGAGGTCGATGACCTCGTAGTTGTTGCACTGCAGGACGACCCCGACGATGTTCTTGCCGATGTCGTGGACATCGCCCTTCACGGTGGCGAGCACCACGCGCCCGTTGGTCCGGCGTTCCTGCCCGGACTGTGCCGCCTCGATGAACGGCACGAGGTAGGCGACCGCCTTCTTCATCACCCGTGCGCTCTTCACCACCTGCGGCAGGAACATCTTGCCGGCGCCGAAGAGGTCGCCGACGACGTTCATGCCGTCCATCA
>CAYPYF010000119.1:3829-6975 GCA_964414675.1 uncultured Dehalococcoidaceae bacterium | reverse complement strand
GCCCGTGTAGAACACCCGCATCATGTGCATCAGCACCATCAGCACCATGCCGTGGGCCATCCACCGGTGCATGTTCCGCATCAGCTGACCGAAGCGGACATCCGTCTCCAGCGCCAGGATGTCCTCATACGCCCGCTCCACGGAGGGCACGTAATAGAACATCAGCAGCACGCCGGTGATGGTCAGGCCGAGGAAGAGGAAGAACGACAGCCCACCGAGGCAGAAGGTGTGGGTGATCTTGACGTGCGTGCGGTGGATGCGCGTGGGGTGCAGGTGCAGGAAGACGTTGGTAGCGACGGCCAGCATCTGGTTCCGGGGGGTGTTGGGGTACCCGGACCGGAAGATGGAGCGCCACAAGCGATTCGAGAAGACCGCGTCGTAGAGACGATCGCCCATCGTCCGCCGTTGCGGTCGTTCCGAGCTGGCCATCCGCTGCTCCTGTCAGTCGCCCGCGCATCTGCGCTGGGCGTCCCCCACTACCGGTCGCGCTACGTGGTCGGCGGCGCCCCGAGGCGGCCTAGGCTTCCCACCACTTGCCGAGCAGGACCATGATGCCCAGCCCGAGAAGGACGGTAAAAAAGACGCCGATCAGCTCGATGCCTTCTCCCTCACCAAGCATGGGCAATCCTCCACAACTTGCGCGACTCAGACAGCCGCACGCGAGCCTGCGGCAGACCGCAGGGCCGGGGCGAATGTAGCGACGGCCCGCATCTACGGTCAACGGAAGTGACTGGCGTCACAACCGCCGAGGTCTCCCGTCAGCGCCCTCGCGCCCCGACATCACGCCCTGCCACCCGAGGCAACCCGGCCCGCTTCAGGCGCCAGATCCCCTTCAGATCGTCGGTCGCGGTCTTGATGATCCGCACCCGCGTGTCCGGATCCTCGTCCCACCGCACCGGGACTTCGGCCATCCGGTAGCCGTTCGCCTGCGCCACCCACAGCAGCTCCGTGTCCCAGAACCACTGCGTGTCCTCCACCAGCGGCAGGAGGGCGCGCGCCGCCTCGCGAGAGATGGCCTTGAACCCGCACTGCGCGTCCGTCACCTTCAGCCCGGTCAGGCGCAGGATCGTGATGTAGCCGCGGCTCGTGATCTCGCGCTTCAACCCGCGCTCGGTCTGCGACAGCGGGTGCAGCCTCGTCCCGTACGCGAGGTCCACATCACCGCGTGCGATCGGGTCGACGAGCTCCGGGATGTGGTCGATGTCCGTCGAGAGGTCCACGTCCATGTAGGCCATGACGTCAGCCTCGGAGGTGAGCCACGTGATCCGCAGAGCAATGCCGCGCCCCTTCACCGGGATGTGCTGCACCGCCACCCGGCCCGGGTGCTTCGCCTCGAGTCCGCGCGCGACGTCGAGCGTGCCGTCCGTGGACGCGTTGTTCGCCACCACCACGCGCCACGTGTGCTCGGGATGCCGGTCGCACCACGCGAGCAGGCGCTCCACGCTCCCCGCCAGCACATGCTCCTCGTTGTAGCAGGGGATCACGAGGTCAACGGTCGCCATGGCGCCTCCTTCGGCTCAGCCGTCCGAGGATATCCGCGCCGCAAGCCGCGCGATGGATTTGCAGCACCGGCCAGCCTGACGATCACCGACCGGCTCTCACCCCTCCCCCTTCTGCTCTTACCCCCTCCCCCTTTATGGGGGAGGGCGGGGGTGAAGGACTGCCGTCGCCCGCAACACCCTTCGCGAAGCAAACACCCAGCCAACGGGGGAGCCAGTCCAAGCCCCGGCACAAAGGCCCTCGCGAGCGCCTAATGCCGGAAGTGCCGCACCCCCGTCGTCACCAGCGACACACCGAGGCGGTTCGCCGCCTGCACCGAGTCATCGTCGCGGATCGACCCGCCCGTGTGCGCCACCAGCACGCACCCGGCCGCCGCAGCCACCTCCACCGTGTCCGGGAACGGCAGGAACGCGTCTGTCGCGCACACCGCGCCCCGGGCGCGCTCACCGGCTTGCTCCGCGCACAGGCGCGCCGAGCCGACGCGGTTCGGCTGTCCCGCGCCCATCCCGATGAGCACGCCGTCCTTCACGAACACCACGCCGTTCGACTTCACGTGCTTGCAGATGTTCCACGCGATCCGCAGGTCGGCGAGCTCCCCCGCCGAGGGCGCTCGCTCGCTCACCACCTCGAAGTCGCTGACGAAGCGCACGTCCGCGTCCTGCACCAGCACGCCCCCGCGCACGGAGCGGTACTCAAGCCGCGACCGCCGAAGGTCGCCCATCGGCGCGGTGAGGATACGGAGGTCCTTCGACTTCTTCTTCAGATGTTCCAGCGCCTCCGGCTCGTACCCGGGCGCGATCACGATCTCGAAGAACATCCGCGTGTCCCCGTCGGTGGGGCTCCGCAGCTCGCGGAGCGCGCTCGCGAACTCCATGTCCACCACGCGGTTCACCGCCACGATCCCGCCGTACGCGGAGACGAAGTCGCCCTCGGTCAGCGCGCGATCGTAGAGCGAAGCAAGCGAGGCATCGCCCGCCGCGAAACACGCCGGGTTCGTATGCTTGATGATCGAGATCGCCGGTTCCTCGAAGTCGGCGACGGCGTTGTAGGCCGCGTCGGCGTCCAGGATGTTCACGTAGGACATCCCCTTGCCGTGGTGTTGCTCGAACCCGCCGATGCCCTCCACGGGCGTGCGCACCGAGTCGTACGAGTAGAACGCACCCTGCTGGTGCGGGTTCTCCCCGTACCGCAGCACCTCTCGACGCGTCCCCGCGAACGTGATCTGCGCCGGGAAGGGCTCCTCATCGCCCCGCAGGTACTCCGCGATCGCCGTGTCGTAGTGCGCGACGTGCTGGAACGCCTTCGCCGCCAGCCGCCGCCGCTCCTCGGCACTCACGCCCGAGGGGTCACCGCCCGCGGAGCGCAGCGCCTCCAGGATCGCGTCGTAGTCGGCGGGGTCGATCACGGGGAGCACCCACGGGTGGTTCTTCGCCGACGCGCGGATCATCGTCGGCCCGCCGATGTCGATCTCCTCGAGCGCCTCGCCGAGGGAGGGCGTTCCCCCGGAGGTGTTCGTGACGGTGTCGATGAACGGATAGAGGTTCCCCGCGACCAGGTCGATCGCCGGCACCTCGTACTGGACGACCTCAGCCTCGTCGCCCGCGTTGCCGCGGCGGTAGAGGATGCCGCCGTGGATCTTCGGGTGC
>CAYPYF010000119.1:0-3819 GCA_964414675.1 uncultured Dehalococcoidaceae bacterium | reverse complement strand
CGGGTGCAGCGTCTTCACCCGGCCGCCCAGCATCTCCGGGCTCCCGGTGAGGTCGGCCACCTGCGTGATCGGTAGTCCCGCCTCCGCCACCGTCCGCGCCGTGCCGCCAGTCCCGACGAGCTCCCAGCCGAGGTCATGCAGCCCCCGGGCGAACTCCACGATCCCGGTCTTGTCGTACACCGCGAGGATCGCGCGACGTGTAGCCATATCGAACTCCTTCAGTCAGGACAGACGGACAGTCAGCCAGGATCAGTCAGCCAGCGGGATGCCGCGCACCACCGGGCCGTCCTCGCGGGCGACGACCTCGCCGATACGCCACGAGTCGGGCAGCGCCGCGAGCACCGCGTCGAGGTCGCCCGGCGCCACGGCCGCGATGATCCCCACCCCCATGTTGAACGCGCGGAACATCTCCGCGTCCTCGATGCCGCCCTCGCGCTGGATCAGCGCGAACAGGCCCGGCACCTGCCACGACGACGCGTCGAGGACCGCCGCTACGCCCTCGGGGAGCGCCCTGGGCAGGTTCCCGGGGATGCCACCGCCGGTGATGTGCGCGATGCCCTTGAGGCGCGGCAGCGCGGGCTTGAGCGCCGCCGCGAACGGCGGATGCGGCACCGTCAGCGCCTCGCCGATCGACTGGCCGCCGAGCTCCTCCGGACGGCGGTCGAGCACCTCGCGGTCGCGCTCGTCGCCCACGTGCTTGCCGAGCGCCCACGCCTCCCGCGCCAGCGAGTACCCGTTCGTCATCAGCCCGCCCGAGGGCAACGCGACAAGCACGTCGCTCGGCACGATGCGCGACCCGTCGATCATCTCGTCGCGCTCCACCACGCCGACCACGAACCCCGCGAGGTCGAAGTCGCCCTCGCGGTAGGTGTCCGGCATGTCGGCGGTCTCACCACCGATCAGCGCGACGCCGTTCGCGATGCACGCCTCGGCGATCCCCTCGACGAGTTCGAGGCGCGCCTCCTGCGGCAGCCCGTTCGTGGCGATGTAGTCGAGGAAGAACAGCGGCGTCGCCCCGGTCGTCGCGAGGTCGCCCACGTTGTTGTTCACGATGTCGTGGCCCGCGAGGCGGATCGTCCCCTGCGCGAGGTGGATCATCACCTTCGTGCCCACCCCGTCCGTGGACGCGACGAGCACGGGATCGCGGAACCCCGCACCCAGCGAGAAGAACGAGGCGAACGCGCCCGGGACGTTGATGACCTGCGGCCCGTGCGTCCCGCGGGCGATCGCGCCGAAGCGCTTCGCCGTCGCTTCGCGCACGTCGAGGTCCACACCGGCGCCGGCGTAGGTCAGGGGTTCACGGCGCGAGTCGGTCATCAGGCGGCTCTCGTGGGGGAGATTCGGAGACTAGCGCGGAGGAGTCCTGAGCGCAGTCCGGCTCTTCTCTCCCGTCCGGAAGAGGGGGCCGGGGGAGGGTTGCTAGCGCAGCGTGAGCGGCACCACGGCCGGCTCTTCGCGCACCATCGGGATCTCATGGTCGGGGATCGGCGGCCCCTCCAGCGAGAACTTGTCGAACTGCAGCGGCACCGCGGAGGGGTACGTCCCGGAGAAGCACGCCGTGCAGTGCTGCCCCTCGCCGATGTTCGCCGCCCAGACGGTGCCCTCCAGCGAGAGGTAGCCCAGCGAGTCCGCGCCGATGTGCTCGCGGATCTCCTCGGTGGAGAGGTTCGCGCCGATCAACTCGCCGCGCGTCGCCATGTCCACGCCGTAGAAGCAGGGATGCGTGATCGGCGGCGAGGTGATGCGCATGTGCACCTCCTTCGCGCCGGCGTCCCGGATCATCTTCACCACGCGCGGCGTCGTCGTCCCGCGGACGATCGAGTCGTCCACGACGATCACGCGCTTGCCCTCGAGCACCTCGCGCAGTGGGTTGAACTTCAGCTGCACGCCGCGGTCACGGAGGCGCTGGTCGGGCTGGATGAACGTCCGCCCCACGTAGCGGTTCTTGACGAGCCCCTCGGCGTACGGGATGCCCGAGGCCTGCGCGTAGCCGATCGCCGCGGCGGTCGCCGAGTCCGGCACGCCGATGACGACGTCCGCCTCCACCGGGGACTCCTCGGACAGTCGCGCGCCCATCCGCATGCGGACCGGGTGCAGCAGCTGGCCGGAGATGCGCGAGTCGGGCCGCGCGAAGTAGATGAACTCGAAGAGGCAGAGCGCCTGTTCCTGATCCGTCATCTGGCCGGACATCCCGCCATCCTCGGCGCCCAGCGGGAAATACGAGACCAGGCCCTCGCCGTCGGCGCGGACGACCTCGCCCGGGCGCACGTCGCGGACGTACTCCGCCCCGAGGTGGTCGAGCGCACACGTCTCGGAGGCGAAGACCCAGCCCTCGTTGTTGAGACGGCCGATCGAGAGCGGGCGGATGCCCAACGGGTCGCGCACGGCGTACACCGCGTCGTTGGTCAGGATCGTGAGTGCGTACGCGCCGTTCGCGCGGCGCATCAACTGTGCGAAGCGTTCCGGCCAGTCCTCGCCCGGCCCGTCGACGAGCAGCCGGCCGATGACCTCGGTGTCGCTCGAGGTGTCGAAGCGCGTCCCGGTCGCGGCGAGGTCGCCGCGCATCACGTCCGCGTTCACCACGTTGCCGTTGTGCGCGATCGCGATCTCGCCGTGCTCACCCTTCAGGTGGAACGGCTGCGCGTTGCCGCGCGTGCTGGAGCCGGTGGTCGAGTAACGTGTGTGGCCGATCGCCGCGCGTCCGGGCAGCGCCGCGAGGGTCTCCTCCGTGAACACCTGGGCCACGAGGCCCATGTCTGCGTAGAGGTTCAGCCGCTTGCCGTCGGTGGTCGCGATCCCGGCAGATTCCTGGCCGCGATGTTGCAGGGCGTGAAGACCGAAGAATGTGAGCCGAGCGACGTCCTCGCCGGGGGCGAAGACACCGAAGATGCCGCACTTTTCGTTCAGGTCGTCGTGCAAAGCCTCGGAGCCCAACTTCCACAAGAGCGGGAGTTCCCAGTTGGCCTGCTGAGTACCAAGTGTAGCACCGGGCCTGCCAGATATAGGAAGGGTTAACTCGGCGGTCGCTGGGGCACTACAGCCTGATATCTGGCCGCTACCGGGCGTAGGCCAGCCGCTGGTGGTCCACCATCGTGCAGCGGTCCATGACCACCTCGAGGCCCGCGTCCCGAGCGCGTGCGGCGGCCTCCTCGTTCACGATGCCCACCTGCATCCACACCGTCTTCGCCCCGGCCGCGATCGCGTCCTCTACGTGCGGCGGCACGTCCGCCGGCCGCCGGAAGATGTCCACGATGTCGACCGGCACGCCGAGCGACATCACCGAGGGCTGGATCACACGCCCGAGCATCTCCGCTCCGGCCTCGCTCTCGTTCACCAGGTAGACCTCGAACCCCGCGCGGATCAGGTAGTCCGCGATGTCGTTCGCCGGACGCACCTTCTTCATCGTCACACCGACCACCGCGATCGTCTTCGCGTCGCGCATCAGCTCCATCGGACGGTCCATCCAGACCACTCCCTCCGGCTCCCTCTCCCCTCCGGCTCTGACCCCCTCTCCCGGTTTCGGGAGAGGGATGGGGTGAGGGCTCCCGGCCTCTACGCCCGCCGCTACCCCTCGATCGTCTCACCCTCGTCGAGGTCGTCCGTGTCGAACTCCTCGTAGTCTTCGAGCGCCCATTCCGGAATCGCACCCAGCACCGCGGGCTTCCCACACATCTCGCCGAGGGCGCTCGCGAGGTCGTTCACGCGCTCCAGCGCCTCGTCCGCAAGCGGACGCGCCGTGGTGATCGATGCGATGTCGAGTTCGCGCCCGTTGTCCTTCACCAGCCGGACGTCCCAGCGCACCAGGTCCTGGAGGTCGCC
>CAYPYF010000118.1:0-7074 GCA_964414675.1 uncultured Dehalococcoidaceae bacterium | reverse complement strand
GGCAACTCCGACCCCCTCCCCCCTCGTGGGGGAGGGCTGGGGTGGGGGACTGCCCCACTGCTGTAAGACGGCGTCCCGAGGGCTCCCCCCTCGACAGGCTCAGGGTGAACGGGTGGGTCCGATCCGCAGGAGAGGTGGCCCCGCCAGCGAGGATGCCCTCTGCCCCCTCCCCCCTCGTGGGGGAGGGGGGAGGGGGGAGGGGGACTGCCCGCTGCTGCAAGACGGCGTCCCGAGGGCTCCCCCTCGACAGGCTTAGGGTGAGCGGGTGGGTCCGATCCGCAGGAGGTGGCCCGCCGCCAGCGTGACGACGACTCGTCTATTCCGCCGCCGCCTCGTGGTCGCGGATGACGCCCACGAGCTCCGGGCCGAAGCGCTCCACCCGCGACTCGCCGAGCCCCCACACGCCGAGGAGCGCGTGCACGTTCCGAGGGCGCACCGTTACCAGCTCACGGAGCGTGCGGTCGGAGAACACCGTGTACGCGGGAAGTCCCTCGCTCTTCGCGCGCTCGGAGCGCCAGGCGCGCAGCGCCTGGAAGAGCGGGTCGTCGGGGCGCACCTCGGGACCGTCGTCCGAGGTCGTCCGGGAGCGGCTGCCGAGGGCTGCCTGCGTCGCCGGGAGCGCCGGCGCGGGGGTGGCTTCGGGGTGTTCGCGCTCCCACTCGTCGACGATCGCGACGACGTCACGGCCGAACCATTGTGCGCGCTTGCTCCCGATCCCCCAGATCGCCTGGAGCGCCTCGACCGACCGAGGGCGATACGTGGCGACCTCCCGGGCGGTGCGGTTCTCGAACACGCGGAACGGGTCGCGGTCGCCCTGGCGCGCGATCGCCTCGCGCAGGTCGAGCAGGCGGTCGTAGAGGTCCTCGGGGAAGGTCTCGCCTTCGGTGGTCGCGCCCTCGTGCCGTCCGAGGCAGTTGTCGCAGCACTCACAGCGCTCGGCGGCTTCCTCGCCGAAGTAGCGCAGGATCACGGCGCGGCGGCATCCGTTCGTCTCGGCGTACTCGGCCATCTCGCGCAGCCGGCCCTCGGCGTACGCGCGGTGTCGCTCGATGCCGGAGGTGTCGATCGGTGCATCCTCGCGCTCGGACGTGACCCGGAGCGCGACGGGATCGAGGAGGCGCGAGTCGCGGAGGGCGGAGACGATCATCCCGTAGCCGGGGTCGTCGTCGGCGACCGCAAACGGGAGGCGGCCGGTGCTCGGGTCGGCCATGCGGACCCAGCGCTGCCAGGCGGTGCGGACGGCGTCCGCTGACGGGTGGGCGTCGTCGATGAACCGCTGCTGTGAGCGCCGGTCGTTGCGGGCGTAGAGCAGGGTGCACTCGGACGGGTCGCCGTCGCGGCCGGCGCGGCCCGCTTCCTGGGTGTACGCCTCGAGGCGTCCGGGCATGTTGACGTGGATGACATAACGCACGTCGGGCTTGTCGATTCCCATGCCGAAGGCGTTGGTCGCGACGATGACCGGGATCTCGCCGACGGTGAACCGGCGTTGCACGGCGGAGCGCACCTCGCGTTCGAGGCCCGCGTGGTAGGCCTGCGCGCGAATACCGGCGTCCCGCATCGCCTGGGCGATGTCCTCGACCGCACGACGGGTGCGCGCGTACACGATCCCGGCGAGGCCGGGGCGGCGCTTCGCGTAGTCGATCACCCACTGCACGCGGTCCTCGACGCGGTCGATCCGCTCGACGGCGAGCGTGAGGTTGGGGCGGTCGACCGTCGTGACCACCTCGGCGGCGCCGTCCAGGCCGAGGCGCGCGGCGATGTCGCGCCGCACCTGCGGGTTCGCTGTCGCCGTGAGCGCAAGCGTGCGAGGCATCCCGAGCCGCTCCCGGACGAGCCCGAGCTGGAGGTAGTCGGGGCGGAAGTTGTGGCCCCACTCCGAGATGCAGGGCGCCTCGTCGATCGCGAGGAGGTTCACGCCGGCCTCGCGCAGTCCGGCGACGAACCGCTGGTTCTGGAAGCGCTCGGGCGCGACGTATAGCAGCGGCGTGCGCCCCTGCACGAAGTCCAGGTAGCGGCGGTTCTGTTCCTCGCGGTTGATGTTGGAGTTGATAAACGTCGCGGCCACGCCCGAGGCCTGGAGCCCCTCCACCTGGTCCTGCATGAGCGCAATCAGCGGAGAGACCACCACGGTGCGTCCCACCTCGAGGGCCGGGAGGACATAACACAGGCTCTTGCCGGACCCGGTCGGCATGACCGCAACGACATCGTGCCCCGCGAGGGACTCGAGGACGCGCGACTGGCCGCCGCGGAAGTCGGGGTAGCCGAAGGTCTCGCGCAACTTCGCGCGGTAGGCATCGAGCGACTCGGGGAGCGGTTCACCGGGTGCGATGCGTGGCGTGCCGTCCGAGGGCGCTTCCGCGGGTGGGGAGTCGGCCAGCGCTCCGCAGCCCGGACACCACGCCGCGTCCCGGGGGAGGTCCTCCCCGCACTCAACGCACTGGATTGCCACGTCTCGTGTGGTCACGAGCGCTCCGGACACTGGTCACGGCGTGTGGCTGGGGATCGCCATCGTACCGCGCGGAGGGCTCAGCGTTGACTGAGGTCTGTCGCGCGGACGATCATCGTTCCGCACGAGGCGGGATGAGGCACATACGATGAGCGCGATCCGGTCCCGCATCCTGCCGCCGCTGGCGCTGGTCTTCGCCGCCCTGCTCGTCGGGGCCGTCGTCGCCTGCAACGGCAGTGACGACGTGACGCCCACTCCGAGTCCGACCGCGACGCCCACACTCTCTCCCACCGCCACGGCGACATCCGCGGCGGTGATCACGGACGCGCACGACATCGACTTCACGGATGCGGGCCTGATCGGCAAGCTGATCGACGCGTTTGGTGGCGGCGAGGTGGACACGCAGCGCATCCAGTACGTCGACCTCACGCGCGACGGCATCGACGACGCGTTCGTCATCGTGGAGTCGGGGGGCACCGCCGGGGACGTCGGTGGCGCGCTTCTCACCGTCGAGGACGGCGAGCCGCAGATCGTCGGTCAGGTGCGGACTGGTGGCCGTGTGGAGGTGCGGTTCCCTGAGGTCGGCGGCGGCATCGTCGTCACGACCGAGGGCGTCTGGGAGCCCGGCGACGCGGAGTGCTGCCCCTCGAACCTCCGCGAGTCGACGTATGAATGGGTGGATGGCGCGTTCGTCCTCAAGGACGAGCAGGTCGTCGACAACCCGGACGTCGAGGGCGAGCGCGAGTAAGTCAGGCGTCCGCGAGCCCGGCGTCCCGCGCGATCGCCGCCTCGGCGGCGGCCCGCGCCTCCTCGTCCCACCTCAGGAGCAGCGCATCGAGCGCCTGCGCGCACTCGGCCGGAGCGGCGAGCGCGACCTCGGAGAGCACAGAGCGCAGCGTGGCGTCCGGCCAGGCGCCGCCCGCGACCTCGTCGAGGCGCTGCTCCAGCCCTCGGGCGTGGGAGGTGAGCATCCGCCGGTCCTGCTCGAGCCGCTGGAGGAGCCCGTTCACCGTCGGTGCACCGTACATCACGGCGGCGACGGCCGCCGGGTGTCGCTCGACGCGGCCCGCAGGCGGTGCGACCCCGGCGGCAACGGCCGCGAACGTGGAGCACGCGAGCTCTGTGAGGACGGCCAGCGCGGCGACGCGACGCCGGGGCGAGCGGCGCTCGGTATCCGCGTGGTCCGCCCGTAGCTCGCCCACCTCGTGCATCGCGACGGCGATCCGGCGGTGCAGTTCACCGCCGGCCTCCTCGAGCGTGTCGAGTGGCAACTCGTCGAACGCGGTGAGATCGAGGTCGAGCGTCATCGCGTCTATCCTAGCCACGTGAGCGACATCGGCTTTGGCAAGCACATGGTGATCTTCGTTGCGCTGGTCATCAACCTCTGGGTCGGTGGCGACCTGATCGAGGGGTGGCAGGGCCACGCCGCCCGCACGGTGTTCGAGCTGGTGATGATCCTCGGTTACATGGTGCTGATCCTCGGCATCACGGCGCCGTTGCCGTGGCGCCGCAAGAAAGACGAGATCGAGCGCCCGTGAGCGAGCCGCTGCTCCCCGCGCTCCACCTCGACGTCCTCTACGAGACCGACGACCGAGGGCGGCTGCTGCGCGTGCGGTCGGACTCCGTCCCAACGCCCCTCGTGCATCTCCTCCGGACCGGCACCGGCAACCACTGGCTGGTAAGCACCGCGCTTCCCGAGGACACCGCGGCACGCCTGGACACCGCCCTCGCCGACGAGCCGGTGCTGGAGCCGGAGGAGTGGGAGCACTCCGCGCCGCGTTGCCTCGAGGTGGTGCGGAACCTCCTCGTCCCGTTCCGACAACCATCCGACGCTGGCGGGCGTGAGTACCGCGGCCCGGCGTATTCCTTCCCGGATGACCTTGCCACGTTCGACGGCGCCGAAGAGTACATCCCGGACGGCGATGCCTCGCGCGTTGCTACCGACCTCGGGTGGATCGCGACGGCGTCCGAGGTGGAGCTGCCCATCGCGGTCGTCCGCGACGCGGACGGGCGGGTCGTCTCCGTCTGCCATGCCGCTCGGGCCACCTCGGAGGGCGCGGCGGCGGGACTCGATACCACTCCGGACGCCCGGCGACGTGGATACGCCCTCGCGGTCACCTCGCGCTGGGCGGCCGAGGTCCGGGCGTCGGGCCGCGTGCCGCTCTACAGCACGTCGTGGGGCAACGAGGCGTCACGCGCCGTGGCTCGCCGCCTCGGGCTCGTCCTGTATGGCGAGGACTGGCACTTCGGCTGATCGACGTCGAGGGGGAGCGCGACTGGCAGCCAGCGCTGCCCGCGTGCGAACATCGAATCTCGCGGCAGGGGCGATTAGCTCAGTGGTAGAGCGCCCGGTTTACACCCGGAAGGTCAGAGGTTCGAACCCTCTATCGCCCACCACTCCCCAGTACGCGGCCCGGTACGCGTCTTTCGCCTACGAGCGCGACTCCGCGACCTCGCGCAGCACGTCGAAGTACTCCGGGAACGTCTTGGCCGTTGTGCCGGGGTTCGTGATGCGGATGCCGGGCGCGCGCAGGCCCGTGACCGCGAACGACATCGCGATGCGGTGGTCCTCGTAGGTCTCGATGTCGGCCGGCCGAGGCTCCCCGGGCTGGATGGTGACCGAGTCCCACTCGTCCTCGACCTCGATGCCCATGCGGCGCAGCTCGGTCGCGGCCGCAACCGGGCGGTCGCTCTCCTCGTAATGCGTCTGCGCGATGCCTCGGACGGTAGTCGGGCCGTCCGCAAACGGCGCGATCGCCATCAGCGAGGTCGCCACGTCCCCCATCTGCGTGAAGTCGGCGTCGACGCCTCGCAGTTGCGGCGGGCCCTGCACCTCGATCGAGTCCTCGCCGACCTCGACGCGGCAGCCCATCCGCTCGAGGACCTCGAGGATGCCGAGGTCGCCCTGCGCCGACCGGCTCCCGAGCCGCGGCACGCGCACCCGGCTTCCGGTGACCGCCGCAGCGCAGAAGAAGTACGACGCCGCCGACGCATCCGGCTCGACCGCGTAGGTGCGGCCCTCGTAGTGCTGTCCGGACGGCACGCGGAACGTCGCGTTGCCGTTGCGCTCGGCGTGGACGCCGAACTCCGCCATCGTGGAGAGCGTCATCGTCACGTACGGCGCGGAGACGAGCTCGCCCTCCACGACGACCTCGACGTCTTCGGCGGCGTAGGGCGCGGCCATGAGGAGCGCGCTGAAGTACTGGCTGGAGATGTCGCCGCGCATTGTCGCGCGCCCGCCGGCGAGGCCGTCCGCCTGGATGTCTACAGGCGGGCAGCCGTTCTCGAAGCGGCTCGCAATGCCGGCCCCGAGCTGGCGCAGTCCTTCGATCAGCGGCTCGATCGGCCGCTTCCGCATCGCCTCCGACCCGTCGAGGGTGAACGTGCCGCGTCCGAGGGCGACCGCCGCGGTGAGGAACCGCGCCGCCGTCCCCGCGTTGCCGATGAACAGGTCCGCCTCGGTCGCGGGAAACGGCCCGCCCGCGCCCGCCACGACGTACGTGTGGGCATCGCGTTCCTCGACGGTCACGCCGAGCGCGCGGAGCGCCGCGATCATGTAGTGCGTGTCGTCCGAGGCGAGCGCGTCCGTCAGCGTGGATTCGCCGCGCGCGAGAGCGGCGATGAGCAACGCGCGGTTGGTGTACGACTTCGATCCGGGCAGCGCGACGACGGCGTCAAACGGTCGGGTGATGGGCTGGATCTCGATCGCGTCCATCTGCTGGCTCCCGCGTCCTCGTCGGTGGTTGCTCAGGCTAGTCGAACGCCGGAGCGCGCTCCATCATCGTGCCCTGATCTCGGGAGTGCCTCGCGATTGCCTCGCGATTGCCTCGGTCAGTGGGGAACCTTGCCGCTGTTTCTGGCGGCTGCCTACACTTCGCTCGCGACGTCACCGTCTGCCGCTCGTCCGAGCGGCCTCCTCTCACCCAAGGACGTACGCAGAACAGTGGGTAGGCCTCAGTGAGCAAGAGCATCCAGGAGTGGCGCGAGACGACGCACGCGAAGGCGACCTCGCGCAACAAGGAGCGCAAGGAGCGGTTCGAGACGCAGTCGGGCGGGGAGATCCGCCCGCTCTACGGCCCGGAAGACCTCGCTGACTGGAACTACCACGAGAAGCTGGGCTACCCCGGTGAGTTCCCCTTCACGCGGGGCGTGCAGCCCACGATGTACCGCGGACGCCTCTGGACGATGCGCCAGTACGCCGGCTTCTCCGACGCCGAGGAGTCCAACCGGCGCTACAAGTTCCTGCTGGAACAGGGCCAGACCGGCCTCTCCGTCGCCTTCGACCTGCCCACCCAGATCGGCTACGACTCTGACCACCCGATGGCCGAGGGCGAGGTCGGCAAGGTCGGCGTCGCGATCTCGTCGCTGGCCGACATGGAGACGCTGACCGACGGCATCCCGCTCGAGCAGATCACGACATCGATGACGATCAACGCGACCGCGCCGATCCTCCTCGCGTTCTACGTCGCCGCGGCCAAGAAGCAGGGCGCCGACCTGTCCAAGATCGGCGGGACGACGCAGAACGACATCCTCAAGGAGTACATCGCCCGCGGGACGTACATCTTCCCGCCGCGCCCCTCGCTCCGCCTGATCACGGACGTCTTCGCCTGGTGCAAGGACAACGTGCC
>CAYPYF010000117.1:0-7135 GCA_964414675.1 uncultured Dehalococcoidaceae bacterium | reverse complement strand
GACTGGGCGGCCAAGGGCCCGCTCCTGCAGGGCGTGAAGGCGGCTATCGCGGAGTCGTTCGAGCGGATCCACCGTTCGAACCTCGTGGGGATGGGGATCCTCCCGCTGCAGTTCGCAGACGGGGAGTCGGCGACGTCGCTGGGGCTCACCGGCCTCGAGCGGTTCTACATCATGGGGATCGCGGACGGCCTCGCGCCTCGGCAGACGCTGACCGTGCGAGCCCTGGCCGACGATGGCAAGGAGACGGAGTTCACCGTCCGGTGCCGCATCGACACCCCGGTGGAGGCCGAGTACTACCAGCACGGCGGCATCCTGCAGTACGTGCTACGCCAGCTCCTGAACTCCTAGGGCGCATGGCCGTATCGAGTCAGAATGGACGGAGGCCCCGCGCAAGCGGGGCCTCCTCCGTCATCAGGAGCCTGCGTCGGAAGGGATCCGCGTGGTCGGACTGACGGCGGACCAGGAGGAACTGGTCCGCGAGTGGATCCTCGACGGCCGCAGCGACGAGGAGATCGCGTACGTCCTCACGGTCTCCGTGAAGCTGGTGCGCCCGATCCGCGCCGACCTCGAGGAGTCGATGCGCCCCCGGTGAGCGCGGTGAGCTCGATGAGTGGGCCGCTACCCGGCGGCCTGACTCGCATCGGGGAGCATCGTGGGCGCCGCAGGCGATGTGGGGGGTGCCGGCCGCCACGCGAGCATGAAGAACACCGACCCTGACGCGGCGATGATCGCGATGATCGTGAACGCCAGTTCGTACGAGCCGTACCGGTCGTAGAGGATGCCCGCGATGAGCGGGCCGAGCGTCGTCCCCAGCATCACGATGAGGCTGGAGAAGCCCATGATCGTGCCGAACGAGGTCCGCCCGAAGTAGTCCGCCCGGATAGCCTGCATCAGCGGGCCTCGTGTGCCCCAGGCGGTGCCGTGCAGGGCGCAGAACGCGACCACGGCCCACGTCGCGTTGAGGTGCGCCACCAGGAGCAGCCCAACGGCGTGCATGCCCATGCAGGCGATGACGATGAGCCGCTTGCTCACGAAGTCCCCGAGCGAGGCGCCCCCGACCTGACCGAGGATCTGGAACGCCGTCATCAGCCCCAGGAAGAACGCCGCGCGTCCATCGCTGTAGCCGAACGACTCCGTGAGGTGCAGGAAGAGGTGCACCATCACGGCGCCCACGACGAAGAGGGCGGACGCGTGGCCGAGCGAGATCATCCAGAACGCCATCGTCCGCATCGCCTCGTTCGCGGTGAAGTCGACCTCCGTGCTCTGCGAGATGCGACCGCGGTCGGCGTCCGCAGCACGCGAGGCGGCTCGCTGGTCGGCGTCCATTCCGTCGACGTGGAGCCCGATCTCCTCGGGCTTCCGTACGACGAGCGTGGTGAGCGGGAGTCCGATCACCGCGACGAGGATGCCGGAGGTGAACGCGACCTCGCGCCAGCCGATCTGGGTGATGGCGAGGATGACGCCGGAGGCGACGAGGCCGCCGGCGGCGAATCCGAGTTGTGAGATGCCCAGCGCCCGCGACCGCGCCCGGTCGAACCAGCCGACGACGGCGACGGTGATCGACAGGAACCCGCCGAGGCTGGACCCCACCGCCATCAGGGCGAAGGAGCCGTAGAAGTGCCAGAGCTCCTGGATCTGACTGAACAGGATGAACCCGACCGCGAACATCGCGAGGCCGCCGCGCATGACGGCGCGCGGCCCGTACTTGTCGATCATCCAGCCCTGCAGCGGGCCGAGGATGCCGGACTCCACCCGCGACATCGAGAACGCGGCCGAGAGCTGGGTCTTGCTCCACCCGAACTGGTCCTGCAGCGCGGAGGCGTAGCCGCCGAACGCCTGGTTCATCAGCGCCCCGACGAGGAACTGGATGGCCGAGCCGGCCGCGACGATGTACCAGCCGAAGAAGAACCGCCCCCGCGTTGGTACGCCGAAGACGGTCCGCGGGTGCTGGGCCTCTGCGGGCTCAGGGGCCTCGGACACGGGTGCCGCCACTACGAGGCTGCGAATTCACGACAGCGGATGGCCCGCTCGAGGTCGTCGATCGCTTCCCGGAGCTGACGCCGCAGCGTGGGGATGCGCTCGCCGTGCTCCGCCAGGACCGCTGCCGCGCGGTCGAGGGTCGACTGCTCCACGCGGTAGCCCGGGAACAGGTTGCTGAAGTAGCGCTGTGCGAACTCGTTGTCGCGGGTCTCGAAGATCGTCGGCAACTGCTTGAAGTAGCGGTCCACGTACGGCTCGAGCAGGTCGGCCTGCACCCACCAGTGGAAGCCGCTCATCGCGGCGCCGGTCAGGTGGAGCGAGCCGTAGCCCTTCTCCTCCGTGAACTTCTGCCACGCGTCTTCCTTCGCGTCGCCGTCCGGTTGAGACACCTCGCACCGGAGGTACGCCCGCTGGCCGCGGTCCGAGTGGTCGCGCTCACGCTCGCGCTCCACCCGCGCCCACGCACCGTCGAGGTCGAGCGCCACCGCCGAGGCAGCCGCGCTCCAGCGCATGTCCTGGTCGACGGTGAAGCCCTCCACGTTGCGGACGCCATCGGCGAGTTCGCAGGCGTGGACGACATCGTTCGGGTTGAGGGCGACACCGAAGAGGGTGCGCCCCCAGATGATCTTGAGGTCAGGGTCGGTCACGGCTTCGAGGGCGCCCCATGCCGTCGCGAACAGGCGGTGGGCGGCCTCGGCCTTCTGCGCCTCGGGCACATAGCGGCTCACGGCCGCCGACATCCGTCCGAGGATGGACTCGACGAGGCCGTGGTCTGTCTCCGCGACGACGTTCGCGGCGGCGAGGTCGATGAAGTCCGTGGACTTCAACTGCTGGTCGCGGACCATCGTCCAGAGGGTGTGCCAGATCAACTGCCGCAGCAGCGCGTCGTCGATGCGGTTGAGGTTGTCGCGGATGAACGCGATCGAGCGCTCGTCCAGCGCGACCTTCACGAAGCCGTGGTCGTGGTGGTTTGGGAAGACGAGCCCGGGGAACGGCCGGCCCGCCGCCTCCTCGACAGTCGTCGAGGGCGAATCGATCGTCGCGGGGAGAGACTCGACCACGATCGAGCCGCCCTCGGCGCGCACGAGGGCGATGTCGAGGGTGTGCGGGCGGATCGTCGCGTGGTCCTCGGGGGCCGTCTGGTGCAGCCGGAGCGTGGCGACTACGTCGCCCTCGCGCTCGACCTCGGCGGCGATGGTGTTCAGTGAGGCAGTCTCGAGCCAGGACGCGGCCCACGGGTGGAGGTCGCGCCCGGCGCCGGCGCCGAGGTCGTCGAGCCAGTCCTCCAGCGTGGTGTTGCCGTACTCGTGACGCTTGAAGTAGCGCTGCATGCCGGCGCGGAAGCCCTCCGCGCCGATCGCCGCGACGAGCTGCTTGATGGCGGACGCGCCCTTGCCGTACGTGATGCCATCGAAGTTGAGGAACGTCTCGTCGGTGTCGCGGACGACGCCGGAGATCGGGTGCGTGGTGACGCGCTCGTCCTGGGTGTACGCCCAGTTCTTCATCCCGGCGTTGAACACCTGCCAGGCGCTGCCGAAGCGCGTCGCCTCCACCATGCAGAGGTAGGACATGTACGTGGCGAACGACTCGTTCAGCCAGAGGTCGTTCCACCAGCGCATGGTGACCAGGTTGCCGAACCACATGTGCGCGAGCTCGTGGAGGATCACCTCGGCGCGGTCCAGGCGGTCGGTCTCGGTCGGCGGGTCGCGGAAGACCATGCGCTCCGAGTGCGTCACGGCGCCCACGTTCTCCATGGCGCCAGCGTTGAACTCCGGCACGAAGATCTGGTCGTACTTCTCGAACGGGTACCCGTAGTCGAAGAACCTCGAGTAGAAGTCCATCCCCTGCTCGGTGACGCGCGCGAGCTCGTCCACGTCCACGAACGGGGCGAGGGACTTGCGGGCGTAGAAGCCGAGCGGGATGTCCTGCCAGCGGTCCTGGAACACCTCGTACGGGCCGGCGATGAGCGCGAAGAGGTACGTGGAGAACGGCTTGGTGCGCTTGAACGTCACCCGCCGCCGGTCGCCCTCGACGTGCTCGACCTGGTCCTCGGGCGCGTTGGCGATGAGCTTCCAGGCGTCGGGCGCGGTCACTGTGAGGGTGTAGCGGCCCTTGATGTCCGGCTGGTCGAAGCACGGGAAGAGCCAGTGCGCGTTGTACGGCTCGAAGTTGGTGTAGAGGTACTCCTCGCCGTCCTCCGGGTCGATGAACTGGTGGAACCCGTCGCCGCCGTGGTTGTACTCGTTTTCGTAGGCGATGCGGACCGTGTTCGCACCCTGCGTGAGGCCGTGGAGCGCCAGGCGGTAGCCGTTCCAGTCCGGCGCATCGACGACCGCGCCGTTGACCTCGACGCGCTCGAGGCGCGCAGATGTGCAGTCGAGGAACGTCGATCCCGCTGCTGCCATCTGGAACGTGACCGTGAGGTCGCCGTGGTAGCGCTCCACCTTTGCGTGGAGGTCCAGGTGCAGGGCGTACTCGGGGCGGGAGGCCACCCCGGCGCGCTGTTGCGCGTCCTCCTGCGTCAACACGTCGCGGGTCGTCGGAGCCGGTGCGTCCATGGGTTCCCGTTCTGGCGGGCGGCGTTGGGTCGGGGGCACCGGGTTGGGCGGCGCGCAGGCATGGTACTCCTCGCCCCGCTCAGGCCACACTGCGGACGCGGCCTGCGGCCCGACGGTTGCGCGAGGCGTCTACATTACGGTCGATTCCGCACGTGATGGCGGCACGGCCGCCCGCGACGAATAGCGAGGGGACGAGATGGCGACCGCCGACGAACTTCGGAAGCAGATTGAACAGACCCGCCAGGCGTTGCGTGACGCGCTGCAGGGCGTGAAGTCATGGGAAGACGGGACGGACGAGGCCTGGGGCGCGAAGCGCATCTCACAGCACGCCGTCCGCTCAGAGGTGGGCTACGGCAACCGCGTCTCGAAGGCCATGGAGGGCAAGCCCCAGGACTGGGGCGACATCGAGTTCGCCTCCGCCGAGGAAGCCCTGAGCAAGGAGGAGGCTGCGGCGGCGATGCTGGACAAGGCCCTCCGCTACGTGGAGGACCGCGACCTGAAGAAGCGCGCCGAGGTGCCCGGGCCGTACTCGCAGGACGTGGAGGGGGCGATGCTCGCGCTCTCCGAGCACCTGCAGGAGCACGCGACCGAACTCAAGAAGATGTAGGGTCGTCCGTCCGCGGCAGCGGCGCTTCGCGCGCCGCCCGCCGCGGCGCCACGACCAGGCGGAACGTGGCCGAGACGGCCAGCACCGCCGCGAGGCCAAACCACGTCAGGGCGTACTCCACGTGCGGCGTCGTGTTCTCGTACCGGCGCCACCCACCGACCGGCAGGGCCTCGTTCGGGTTCGGGTTGGACGTGCGTTCCTCCCCGCCGAGCACGAACCACGGCGCGACGTCGTACCCCAGCGCCTCCGCCATCGCCTCCGTGTCAAGGTTCGACCACGACCCACTCGGAATGACATGGCCGTCGCGGCCGCTCGCGTCCACGGCGAGCCCACCGGTGACCCCTGCCGCCCGAGGATCTGCTACGAGCGTGGCCAGGACATCCGCCCGCGCGCCGTCCGGGATCCAGCCGATGTTGACCAGGACGGCAGGCCCGCCGTCCTGGAGCACGACCGGCACGATGATCTCCTCGCCCCGGGCGGACTCCCGCGCGCGGTTCGCGAGGAACATCACGTCGTCCAGTTGCCAGACGCCGTGCAGGTTCACGCGTCGGTACTCGACCTCGTCGGGTGCGTATTCGCCCGCCTCGGTGACCTCCAGGGGTGTCGCCTCGGTGCGGGCGTGGCTCGCCTCGACGAGTCCCTGCTTCCAGTCGTTGCGCTGGACCTGCCACACCCCGAGCCCGATCAGCACGACGAACGCGGCCGCGAGCAGGGCGAGGAGGGCGATCGTCTTGAGGCGCATGCGGCCCCTTCCGGGCGGGCGCGGCGGGCAGCGCGCGAGCCCTCGGCGGGGTCGCTCCGCGCGGCGCGGATCTCAGTGTCGGAGCGCCTTCGGGCGGCGGCAAATCGAGGAGGAGCGGGCGCGCCGCTGGACACCAGTGCTGGTGACGGCGTGAAATACGGCTGAAACGTACCGTGCATATGTTCGGGCGTATCGGTACCGAGGGATCCTCTCGTCGCTGGGTCGGATCGACGTCGTCGTCACGGCGTCCGCGGCGGGGAGCACACGCGCTGAAGGGCGGAGACTGAGTCATGGCGTACAAGGCCGAGTACATCTGGATCGACGGCGCGGAGCCCACTCACAAGCTCCGCTCCAAGACCAAGATCCTCGACGACGGGCAGGAGCCCCCGGTCTGGGGTTTCGACGGGTCGAGCACGAACCAGGCTGAGGGTGAGAGTTCGGACTGTGTCCTGAACCCCGTCTTCATCTGCCCGGACCCGATCCGCGGCGGCCAGAACAAGCTCGTCATGTGCGAGGTCTTGCTCCCCGGCACGAACAAGCCGCACTCCACGAACACGCGCGCCCCCCTGGCGGCGGTCGCGAAGAAATACGCGAAGCACGACATGTGGTTCGGCATCGAGCAGGAGTACACCTTCTTCGAGGGCGCCCGTCCGCTCGGCTGGCCGGAGCACGGCTTCCCGGCGCCGCAGTTCGGCTACTACTGCGGCGTGGGCGCCGACGAGATCTTCGGTCGCGAGATCGTGGAGGCTCACTCGGACGCCTGCATCGCCGCCGGCCTGAAGATCTCCGGCACGAACGCCGAGGTCATGCCGGCGCAGTGGGAGTTCCAGATCGGCCCGGCGAGCCCGCTGGAGTGCGCGGACCAGATGTGGGTCGCCCGCTGGCTTCTCTACCGCATCGCGGAGGACTTCGGCGTCACCGCCACCCTGAACCCGAAGCCGGTCGCCGGTGACTGGAACGGTGCTGGCTGTCACACCAACTTCTCCACGAAGGAGATGCGGGACTTCGACAACGCCTGGGACTACATCGACGGCGCCTGCCGGGCGCTGGGCGAGAAGGTCATGCTGCACGTGGAGAACTACGGTGCGGGCATCGAGCAGCGGCTGACGGGCCGCCACGAGACCGCCCCGTGGAACAAGTTCTCCTACGGTGTCTCGAACCGCGCCGCCTCGCTGCGTATCCCGTGGCAGGTAGGCGTCGACCGTAAGGGTTACGTCGAGGACCGCCGTCCGAACGCGATGCGGTAGA
>CAYPYF010000116.1:0-7161 GCA_964414675.1 uncultured Dehalococcoidaceae bacterium | reverse complement strand
CCCCACACGGGGAGAGGGCTGGGGTGAGGGCTCCCACCCGACCGCCTAACACCCATAAGCCCTCAACACCCCAACCCCGAGGGCCCCACCCCCGGACCATCCACTCCGAACACCAACCGCCGAGAACAGCAGCACAAACGAAGAGGCGCCCCCGCAGGGCGCCTCTCCTCATCTCACTCTGCCTCGAACCCTGATCCGGCTACGGCAGGAAGTTCAGCGGATCCTGATACACCCCGTTGCGCCGAAGCTCGAAGTGGACGTGCGGGCCAGTCGTCCGGCCGGTCATACCGATGTACCCGATCACATCGCCCGCATTCACGAAGTCACCCGCCGCGTAGTTGAAGCCCGACAGGTGGCCGTACAGCGTCTCGTACCCGTTCCCGTGGTCCACGATGACGTGGTAGCCGTACGAACAACACGGGTTGCCGCCGACGAACGTGATCTGACCGCTGTTCGCTGCGTACACCGGCGTCCCCACGGACGACGCAACGTCGATGCCGAGCGGGTGGCCCGGGCCGAACGGCGACGTGAGCAGGCCAAGCGCCGGCCACACCCATCCAGTATCGGAGGCCGGAGGCACGTCGGAGACGCCGGGCCGCACCGGCGGCGGCGCAACCGGGACGACCTTCTTGCCGCCGGGCACCAGGATCAGCGAGCTCGGCTGGATGTTGTTCGGATCACCGGCCAGGCCGTTCGCACGGAACTCGACGATGTCTCGCCAGTCCGCCTCGTACCGCGAGGCGATCTCCGTGACCGTCTCGTTCACCTTCACCGAGTGGATGATGCCCTCGACGCTCGGGATCTGCAGGATCAGCCCCGGGTAGATGGCGTTCGTGTCCTCGACGTCCACGTTGTTCCACTTGATGTACTGCACGTCGATGCCGAAGCGGTCAGCGATCCCGCTGAGGGTGTCGCCACCCTGCACTTCGTACTCCCAGAAGATCGGGATCTTCTCGGTCGTGTCGCCGCCGTCCACACTGGCCTGCGATTGCGACGACCCCGCCTGCTCCAGCATCAGGCGCGCACGCGCGCCCGCGGTGTTGTCCTCGCCGTTCGTTACGACATCGGGCGAGACAAGCGGTGCGAGGACCGTGAGCGGGACAGGGCCGGCGACGAGCGACTCAGCGCCGGCCGTCGGGACCGCGGCCGCGAGGCCGGGGAGCGTCAGCCGCTGCGCGTTCAGGACCGGCTGCGTCGGGACATCCGCGACGCTCACCGGGAACAGGCCCACGAAGATGATTGCGGCCAGCAGGCCGGTGATAACCGAGAAGTTGATGGATGGACGGAAGCGGCGCGGAATGCGATCCGCGTGTACGCGTGCGCGCAGCAGCCTCCGGCTGCGGCGCGGCGGCCGCTGGGGTGTCAGCGTTCCGTGGATTGTGCGTCTCCCCTCCGCCCGCATGCCCCGCCCAGGGCCCACGGCGCGTCAGCGCACTTCTCGCCCGACGCCGCGTTTCTTACACGACTTCGTCAGGCATACCGGTAGCAAGGGAACACTTCTGTCCCACCGACCCCCGAGGTACTCAGAAGAGTAACTTGTGGTCAGAGGCACAAACAACGCCACAACATTGCATTTCCGCACGATTGTGCGGGCACGGTTCTGGGTGATCCTGAGCGGAACTGGGTCGTCGGACGGGCTGCGTCCGCGACCCGCCCCCGTCGCTAGATGACGTCGGTCTTCAGCGTCGCCAGGAACTCCGTGTTGGTCTTCGTCTTCGCGAGACGTTCGAGGATCCGGTCCGTCGCGTCGCCGCTGTCCTCCTCGAGCATCGAGGCCATGCGACGCAGCAGGTAGATCTGCCGGAGCTCGTCCTCCTCGAAGAGCAGGTCCTCGCGCCGCGTCGACGAGCCCAGGAGGTCCATCGCCGGGTAGACGCGCTTCTCTGCCAGGCGGCGGGAGAGCCGGAGCTCCATGTTCCCGGTGCCCTTGAACTCCTCGAAGATCACCTCGTCCATACGCGACCCGGTCTCGACGAGGCAGGTCGCGATGATCGTGAGGCTCCCACCCTCCTCGGTGTTGCGGGCAGCACCGAAGAACCGCTTGGGCGGATAGAGGGCGATCGGGTCCATACCGCCGGAGAGCGTGCGGCCCGAGGTCGGCATCGCGATGTTGTACGCGCGCGCCAGCCGGGTGATCGAGTCCATCAGGATCACCACGTCGATGCCGCCCTCGACGAGCCGCTTGGCCCGCTCGATCGCGACCTCGGTCACGCGGGCGTGGTCCTCCACCGGCTCGTCGAACGTCGAGGCGATGACCTCGCCACGGACGGAGCGACGCATGTCCGTCACCTCCTCGGGGCGCTCCCCGATGAGGAGGACCATGAGGTGGATGTCCGGGTAGTTGCTGGTAATGCCGTGGGCGATCGACTTGAGGAGCATCGTCTTGCCGGCCTTCGGCGGCGAGACGAGGAGGCCGCGCTGGCCTCGGCCGATCGGCGCGAAGATGTCCACCACGCGCTGCGACAGCTCGTGCTGGTCAGTCTCCAGGCGGAGCATGCGGTTCGGGAAGATCGGGGTCAGCGCGTCGAAGTCGGGGCGGCGCTTCGCCTCCTCCGGGTCCAGGCCGTTGACGGCGTCGACACGGAGCATCCCGTAGTACTTCTCAGAGGACTTCGGCTGGCGGACCTGGCCGGTGACGTAGTCACCCGGGCGAAGCCCGAAGCGTCGCACCTGCGACTGCGAAACGTAGACATCGTTGGGGCCGGGGAGCATCCGCTCGCCGCGGAGGAAGCCGAAGCCGTCGTCTGCGAGGGTCAGGACGCCGCCGGAGAAGATGGTGCCGCGGCGCTCGGCCTGGACCTCCAGGATGCGGAAGATGAGTTCCGGCTTCGGCATCCCGGCCACGGCCTCCATGTTGAGGTCGCGCTCGGCGAGGGCAATCAGGTCATCGCGGGATCGTCGCTCGAGTTCCGCCATGTCCAGGACCGGGACACTCGGGTCGATGTCCGGCATCGGCTCGAGCGAAGGATCCGCCTGCGGGGCACGACCGCGACCACCGCCGCCGCCTCCACCGTTGCCACTGTTGCCGGTACCTCCCCCACCGCCGCCTCCGCGTCGTGATCGACGACGGGATCGAGTGGGGGCATCCGAAGACGCGAGATCGCGTCCGCGCGACGAAGTTGTCATGTGTCTTTGGCCTGATCTCAAGGGGAGCCCGTGCGCGCTGGAGAGTCGGCACTGGGTCCGGGTGGGGCATCCACTGGTTGTGGGATGCACCCATCGTAACGGCAGGGCCGCAACGTCCACAAGTGCGTCTGTCTGGCGACTCCTACCTGTCCCTTTCCGGCTCCGGCCCACCTCCGGCAAGATCCCCTACGCGGAGCGGCACACGCGCAGCGCCGCTACTCGAAGCCGAAGATCGGCGGCAGCACCACCGCCAGCACCGCCGCCCAGATCCCGTAGACCGGGAGGTACGAGGTCTGCCACCGCTCCAGCGCCGCGAACCCCGTACGCCCGCGGACGAACTGGACGCTGAGGCGGACCGACCACACGAGGTTCACCAGCACCACCAGGTTCAGCCCCAGCGCCGCCACCTTGTTCGCCGTGAACCCGGCGTCCGCGATGCGCGTGAGCATCGCCGCGAGCATCAGCACGTCCATCGCGAGCGCGACCACCACGAGGGCGACCTGCAGGTAGTCGAACAGCCCCGGTGGCTCCGAGGCGTCCCGCGCCGAGATCGCGTACAGCAGCAACCCGAGCACCAGCACGAGGATCAGGTCCAGCAGCACCAGCAGGTCGCGGTCCACGTCCACGAAGTTCCGCGTCGCAACGAACGCCACCAGCAGCCCGACCAGCATCAGCGACGTGATCGGCGTGAAGATCCGCGTGAGGACCGGCGCCATGTTCTCCACCACGCTCTGCTTCGCCTCGACCAGCCACGCCGCGACAATCACCGCACCCGGCACACCGAACGGCAGGATCCAGTCCCTGATCAGCCACTCCGGGTCGAGGTCGAGTGCCTGGAACGTCCCCGCCGTCAGCCCGATCAGCACCCCGCCGCCGAGGGCGATCAGCGCGAAGTAGATGAAGCACTCGCCCGTGAACCGCACGAAGTCCATCCGCCGCCGGTCGGACCGCCACTCGCCCCCCACGTAGGCGAACCCCACGACGAGCCACAGCGCGATCGGCGCATGGATCATCGCGATGATCTCCGTCGACCCACCCGACTCGAACGGCAGCACGTTCACGATCAACGCTGCGACACCGAACGGCACGAGGAGCATTGCCGCCCCCGGGATCGGCATCGCCCGCTTCCACGCGAAGTACGCCGTGAGGAACGGCAGCACGATCAGCGCGGCGTTCCGGACAAAGTCCTCCTCACCGAGGACCCACCACGCGAGCCGGATCGCCACCGCCGCCGCCGAGGCGAACACGAGCGCGGTGACGAGGTCCCGCGGCAGCCCCGCGCCGCCCCCCTCCGGCGTTCCCGGCAGCACGAGCTGCTTCCACAGCCGGTCGGAGTGCTCCCGCGCGAACTCGCGCGAGATCTCGTCCACGCTCCCCATGCGCTTCACGGCGACGAGGAACGCCTCGTCCGAGGACAGCCCGGCCGCGACGAGGTCGGCGACCCGCTCGCGGAGGTGGTCCTCCATCTCGTCCACGTCCGCACCCGCGATCGCCTGCTGCCGCTGGACGTAGCCGCGCCACTGGTCGATCTGCGACTCGAGGTCGGGGTCGCTCGCCGTCATGCCAGCCCCCCGACCGTCGACGGCGGTGGCAGCGCGCCGCGCCAGACCTGGTCGAGGGCGCTCGCGACCACCACCCACTGCTCACGGCGCTCCGCGAGGGCGGCCCGGCCGCCCTTCGTGATCGCGTAATGCTTGCGCCGGCGGCCCTCCTCGGAGGTACGCCAGGACGCGGACACGTAGTCCAACCGCTCCAGGCGGTGCAGCAGCGGGTAGAGCATCCCGTCCGTCCACTGCATCCGCCCCCCGGAGAGGTCGTCCACGCGCCGCAGGATCGCGTACCCGTACGACTCACCCTCCGCGAGGATCCCGAGCACGAGCGAAGTCGCCGAGGCGGCGACGAGGTCCTTGTCGATGTGCATGGCCGCTCCATACCTAGAGGTGCTAGGTGTTGTCGTCCCACCCTAGCAGTTCTAGGTATGCGCGCAAGACCACCCGGAACTCGTCGCTCAGGGCGTACCATTTTGCCTCGACCGGTCCCGCGCAGCAGGATGGGAGGGGGGACGACATGGGCAACCTGGGCGAAGGCTACGCAGCCGTCGAGAAGTTCATCGTCGAGGCACACGCCATCCTCGAAGAGCACGGAGGCCCCACCGTCCCCGCCTTCGAGGCCATCGGCGAGCGCATGAAGCCGCTCGTGAAGCGCAGGGACCTCGAGGACCTCCGCGACGGCTCACCGCTCCCCGGCAACTGGATCTACAGCGAGCCGGACGGCCTCACGCTGATGCTCTCCACCTTCCCCACCACCACCGCCGTCCACACCCACGGCGCATGGGGCGTGATGGTCGGGTACAAGGGCACCGAGCACTACCGCCAGTGGGTCCGCGAGGACGACGGCAGTACCCCCGGCAAGGCCACCCTCCGCCTCCTCCGCGACATCGAAGTGAAGCCCGGCGACGCCGGCTGGTGGTATCCGCCCCCCAGCGACATCCACCAGCAGGTCCCCGACGAGGGCGGCGTCCTCGAGCTCATCCTCATGGGCAACCCGCCCTCCCCGCACCGCCTCTACTTCGACGTCGAGAATGGCACCTACGAGGAAAACACCCCCGCCCAGCGCCACTACTCGGCCTGACGGCAGGAGGGGACCCGCACGCGGACCCCCTCCTCATCCATCACCGACGTCACCATCACCCGAAACACCCGCTCACCCCTGAGCCCGTCGAAGGGCGAGCCCCCCCGGAACGCACGCCCCAGCAACCACCCCTCGATGCAAGATCCGACCCCCTCTCCCCACACGGGGAGAGGGCTGGGGTGAGGGCTCCCCCTCCCGCCCACAACACAACAGCCCACCAACAACAAAGGCCCCCGCTCACGCGGGGGCCTTCACAACAGTCAGACCGAAGCAGACTAGGAGGCCGTCGCCGCCTTCAACTGCTGGTTCAGCCGCGAAACACGACGAGCCGCCGCGTTCGGGTGAATGATGTTCCGGCGCGAAGCGCGGTCCAACTCCTGCTGTGCAGTACGCACCAGCGTCGCCGCCTCCGCGTCACCGCTGTCGATCGCGACGCGCGCATCGCGCACCGCCCGGAACGCACGAGTGCGGTACGGCTTGTTCTGCTCAGTGCGCTTGATGCTCTGGCGCACACGCTTGCGCGCCTGGGGGCTGTTCGCCATCGATGCATTCTCCTCGTAACAGACGGACGATCACCATAAGACGCCGGAATGTTGGCGTCTACGAGGCCGGCCCAACGCTAGATCCGCCCCGCCTCCGGGTCGTGCACCACCGGCCGAGGCTCCTCGGCAGGCTCTTCCGCGGCGACCTCAACAGCCGTCTCCGGCTCCGCCACCGCGACCGCGCTCTCCAGCGGGTCAGCCGTGCGGCCAGACGCCGAGGACATCCGCGCCAGCGCCGCCTCTTCCTCGGCCTGCTGCTGCGCCTCCTGCTTCCGACGGATGTCGTTGTAGCAGTCCGAGCAGTACACCGGCCGGTCACCACGAGGCACGAACGGCACCTCGGTCATCTTCGCGCACTGGTTGCACGAAGCCACGTGCAACTGCCGAGGCGTCCGCCCACCCCACGAGGAATACACCCCGAAACGCGGCGTCTCGTCCCGGTCCTCGGGCCGCAGCGCCTTCCGAGTCGAGCGACACGAAGGACAACGCACCGGATCGTGCTGCAGTCCCTTCGTCGCGTAGAACTCCTGCTCACCCGCGGTAAAGATGAACGGCCCACCGCAGTCGCGACACGCCAGCTCTCGGTCATTGAATGCCATCAGAACTCCTCAGCCCCGGTTGTCTCTCCTCGACACACCTCAGACACGCAGACGCGAACCGCCAGAAGCGGTTCGTCAGAGTGTCCCTTGTCGAGTTGGGGCCTGATCAGTGTACCAGAACGCGCCACGGCGCCATCTCCATCCGCCTCCGCCCACCAGCGAGCATTGATCACCTACACCTACACCTACACCTACACCTACACCCACCCCCCGCAAACACCCGCTCACCCTGAGCCTGTCGAAGGGCGAGCCCCCGAAACGCA
>CAYPYF010000115.1:0-7424 GCA_964414675.1 uncultured Dehalococcoidaceae bacterium | reverse complement strand
CATCGATGTCGCCCTCGCCGTGGGCAACCACATGGGCGACTGCTGGCCTGGCTGCGGCTACCAGGCCGCCGTCCTCGAGTCCGTCCGGCACCTCAGAGAGGCGGGCCTCGTCGTCGCCGGCGCAGGCGAGGACCTTGAGGCCGCCCGCACCCCCGCGATCGTCGAACGTGACGGCATCACCTTCGCCTTCCTCGGCTACGACGACATCGCCTTCCAGCACTACGGCGCGACCGAGGGCACCCCCGGCACCGCGCACGCCGACCCCGAGGGCGTCGCCGACGACGTCCGCGCCGCGAAGGCCCTCGCCGACCACGTCATCGTCGGCTTCTCCTGGGGCGTCGAGTACACCACCGCGCCCACCGACCGTCAGCGTGCCCTTGCCCGCGCCGCCATCGAGGCAGGCGCGAGCCTCGTCGTCGGCAACCACCCGCACTGGGTGCAGGCCACCGAATGGATCGGCGACGGCTTCGTCGCCTACGGCCTCGGGAACTTCGTCTTCGACCAGGACTGGTCCGTCGAGACCACGCAGGGCGCGATCCTCGAAGCCGGCTTCACCCGCGACCGCCTCCTCGGCGTCCGCCTCCGCCCGACCGCGATCCGCCAGCAATACCAGGTAGACCTGCTCGACCCGACCACCGGCGAAGGCGCCGCGATCCTCCAGCGCATCTGGGACGCCACCGACGCCCTCAAGCCCCGCAACCCGTAACCTCTCCCCACCTCCGGCCCCCTCTCCCCACACGGGGAGAGGGCTGGGGTGAGGGCTCCGACCCCGCTCACCTGAGCCCCCGCAACCACCCGCTCACCAGAGCAAGATCCGAAAAGCCCCCTCCCCCTTCATGGGGGAAGGTTGGGGTGGGGGGCTGCCTCACTCGTGCAGAGCGCGGAGCCCCAACCAGGCCAGGATCCGGAGCCCAAGGGGGAGGGGTTCGAGGAGGGGTTTCACCACAACGAACTCTGACTCTCCTTCCCTCCTGGGGGGAGTCAGAGGGAGGCCTCAGCGAGGACCGACGCAAAACGCCCGCCCACCACGAGGCCCCTCGCAAACACTCGCTCACCCTGAGCCTGTCGAAGGGCGAGCCGTCGGAACGCCGTCGCACAGCATGGCGCCCCTGGCCTCCTTCCTAGGAAGGAGGCCAGGGAGAGGGCTCAGCAAGCGCCACCGCAACATGCCCGTCCGGCTCGTCATCCCTGACCAGCCCGGACCCCACGAGGAACGCCGCGAGCGCCGTCGTGATCGGCACCGCCGCCACGATCCCCATGCTCCCGACCAGCGTCCGCACGATCTCAGCCGTCAGCTGCTCGTACGACACGAGGATCCCGATCGGCTGCCCCTGCCCCGCGAGGATCATCAACAGCGGCAGCGAGGCGCCCGCGTACGCCAGCACCAGCGTGTTCGTCGTACTCGCGATGTGGTCACGCCCCACGTTCATCGCCCGCGCGAAGAGCTGCGCCGGCCCCAGCGCGCGGTTCGCGCGGTGGATCTCCATCACCGTCGAGGACTGCGTCGTCGTCACGTCGTCGAGGACCCCGAGCGCACCGATGATGATCCCGCCCAGGAGCAGCCCGCGCGCGCTCACGCCCGCGACCAGCGCCTGCAGCGTCGCGCCGTCCTCGTCGCCCAGCCCGGTCAGTTGCGTGAATCCCACCGCGAACACGGCCAGCAGCCCGGTCAGCACGAGCGCCACCGCCGTCCCGCCGAGGGCGATCCACGTCTTCGCGCTCGGCCCATGCCCGATCACCAGCGACGCCGTCATGATCACCAGCGCGCCCAGGATCGCCGCCACCACCGGGTCCCACCCCCCGTAGATCGCCGGCACGATGAACCGCACGATCACGAGGAACGACAGCCCGAGGGCCACCAGCGACATCGCCCCCTGCCGTCCGCCGATCAGCACCACCAGCAGCGCGAAGGCGAGCGACAGCACCCACACCGAGCTCCGCCGCTGCCGTTCCTGCACGAAGTACCGCTCCGTGCCGTTGAACTCCGCGCGGGTCACCAGGACCTCGTCCCCGGCCCGCATCGCGAACGCACCCGCCGAGCCCTCGACGAACACGTGCTCGATCTCCACCTGGCCCGCAGCCACCTCCACGACGACGACCTGCGTATGGACGTCGCCCTGCTGGGTCTCCCGCAGGTCGTCGCGCACTACCTCGACGACACGTGCCTCCTCGATCTCACCGAGGTTCACCGGCAGCCGGGGCACCTCCAGCGCCCCCATCGCCGGCAGCAGCACGACGACCACCAGCACCAGCACGGCGACCGCAAGGTACGACACGATCCGGGACGTCGAGGGCATCACGCCGCCCATCGTCGCCCGCCGGAGTCCGGAACGAAAGCATCGCGCCCCCGAAACCCCGAAGCCTCGAAATTCGGAGACGAAAGAGGCCCGGGCGTCCCCGGGCCTCTAACCAACGGCATGCGTCGTCGTACACATCGCCGGCTACCGGTTCAGGTAGGCGTCGACGCGGCGCTTGAGGTCACGCCGATAGTCGGCCCGCACCTCATCGATCGACGGGCGGCCTCGACGGCCGTCCATCACGATCTGACTGTAATAGTCACGCAATCGCATCCTGATCTCCTTCCACCCCGCCCCGGGACACCCCTTGGACGAAGCGCTATTGAGACTGCTTGTGAAACATTGCACGCGCGTGTGCCCTCACGACAACGCGCCCGAAGGTCGAAAGTAAACGCCCCAACCAGAAGTTCACCCGCCAACCTGGCACCAGCACCCCGAGTACCGGAGGCGCGCAGGAGGGAACCGTCCGATCCGATCCCCTCCGTCCGATCCGGCCCCCTCCCCCTCTGGGGGAGGGCTGGGGAGAGGGTCGAGACGCGTCACGCCCGCCCGAGCCACACGCACCGAGGCACCGCGACCGCTGCTCCGAACCCCTCCCCCTCGAGGGGAGAGGGGACCCACCCATCTGCCCCTCAGCACCCCAACCACCTCATGCAACCACCCGCTCACCCTGAGCCTGTCGAAGGGCGAGCCCCCCGAGACGCACGCGCGCCTCCTCGCCGCCCGACCCGCTGATCCGAACCCCCTCCCCCTCGAGGGGGGAGGGCGGGGGAGGGGGTGAAGCGGTCGCCACCTCCACAACCCGTCGATCCACCCGAGGCCGGACGAGGCCGACGCCTGATCCGGAAGCCACATCCCGGAGGAGAGGGGACGGGGTTCACACAACAACTTCTGACTCCCCTCCCTCCTGGGGAGGGGCCGGGGGTGGGCTCACGAACCACAGTCGCGCGAACGACACATCCGAGGCACCCGACGATCAGCCCAACGGCATCCGCCCCCACAGGAACACCCGCGGGAACGGGTAGTAGTACGGCGCACGCTCCCCCACATCCGCCACCAGCGCCTCCGTGTACCGTGCCAGGAACGCCTCGTGCATCTCCCGAGGCAACCGCGCGAGATACGCCGTCAGCAGCGACCCCTTCACCCACTCCACCGCCGAGCGCGTCTCCGCCAGCTCGTGGTCGTACACCTGCAGCCGCACCAGCTGCTCCGCGCACCCCACCGTCTCCCGGAGCAGCGCGGAGTAGAACTCGGGGTCCTGCACCGGGTCGATGCGCACCCACCCGTCGAGGGCGGTCCGGAATGGCTCCTCCTGCGCCACCACCGCCGCCAGGCGGTGCGAGGGCGCCTTCCCGTTCGCCGGCATCTGCACCACCAGCTGCCCGCCCGGCTTCACCAGCCGCGCGATCTTCGGGAAGAGCGACTCGTGCCCCGTGATCCACTGCAACGCCGCGTTCGAGAACACGAGGTCGAACTGCCCGGCGTACTCCTCCGTTGCGTCCAGGATGTCCATCCGCCGGAAGGACACCCCGCCGCCCGCGTACGCCTCGGACTTCGCCAGCATCTCCTCGGACGAGTCGATCCCGAGCGTCTCCGCCGCGCCCAGCTCCTCGTGTAGCCACGCGGTCAGCCGGCCATCGCCGCACCCGAGGTCGACGACGCGCATCCCCGGCTCGCGCCGGACCAGCGCCGCGAGGTCGTAGAACGGCTGCTCACGTTCCGCCTTGAAGCGGTCGTACTGGTTCGGGTTCCAGCCACCCCGGCTCACGACTTCCTCGACCATGCGTATCGCCTTCCCGAAACCTCGCCGTCGCAGGCCGCGAGGATACTCCAACGTCTGACCCCCTCTCCCCACACGGGGAGAGGGCTGGGGTGAGGGTTCCGCGCTCCCGCTGCGGGAGTACCCGGCCGTCCGAGTTAGGCCTGCCCGCGGACCGTACGAGGGGCTCTGGCCCCCTCTCCCCACACGGGGAGAGGGCTGGGGTGAGGGTTCCGCGCTTCTCCTGAGGAGTACCATCCGCCCGTCCGAGCGAGCCTGCCGGCGGACCGTACGAGGGGGCAACGAATGACCACGCCGACATCGACAGCTGAGCAGACCGCGCGCTGGGAGTGGATCCGCGCGCAGACACCGGTCATGCAGCGCTTCACCTACCTCAACTGCGGTTTCTCCGGCCCCCTCTCCCTCGGCGTCGCCGAGGCGATGCGACGCCGCGAGGACCTCGAGCTCTCGGACGGCCCCGTCACCCGCAACGTCCAGGACGACAAGATGGCGACGATGACCCGCCTTCGCGAGCTCGGCGCGCAGATGATCGGCGCGGACCCGGACGAGATCGCCATCACCGGCAACACCACGGAGGGCGTCAACATCGCCGTCAACGGCGTCGAGCTCCAGCCCGGCGACCGCGTCGTCACCACCTCGATCGAGCACGGTGGCGGCATGATCCCCGCCTACTGGGCACGCGAGCGGAAGGGCGCGGAGCTGGCGATCGTGCCCCTCTCCCACGACGACGGATCCGGCGCGATGATCGAGAAGTTCGACCAGGCGATCGGTGACCGCTCCGCACTCGTCATCGTCTCGGAGATCTCGTACTCCACCGGCCAGCTCCTCCCGATGCGCCAGGTGGTCGAGATGGCCCACGACCGCGGCGCCACCGTCGTCATCGACGGCGCACAGACCGCCGGCCACATCCCGCTCGACGTCCACGCGCTCGGCGTCGACGCCTACGCCTTCCCCTCCCACAAGTGGCTCTGCGGTCCGGACGGCCTCGGGCTGCTGTATGTCCGCAAGGACCGCCAGGCCGACCTCGCCCCCGTGAAGGTCAGCGGCCGGCTCGCCGCCGAGTGGGACTTCGACGGCAAGTTCGTCCCGAAGACGGACGACGTCTCGAAGTACGAGGTCTCCACCATGTCCACCCCGGCTGCCGCCGGCATGGTCGTCGCCATCGAGCAATACCTCGGCCACGGCGCGCAGGCCGTCTGGGACCGCGCCCGCGACCTCACCCGATACGCCGAGGCCCGCTTCGACCGCATCCCCGGCGTCCAGATCCGCTCGTCCCGCGCCGAGGACACTCGCACCGGCCTCTTCCTGTTCTCCGCCGGCGACCTCGACGCCACCGAGCTCGCCCCCTGGATGTGGACCGCCGGACAGGTCGTCTGCCGCTCCGTGAAGGAGGCCGGCGCGGTGCGGCTCTCCCTCAACGTCTACAACAACGAGGGCGACATCGACCGCGCCGCCGAGCTCGTCGAGCAGGCCCTCCGCGAGGGCATCACCCCGCCGGAGGGGACGGGTAGGCCCGAGGAGGGCTAGCGAGTACGATTCCCGCCCAACTCCAGCGGCACGGACGCGCGCGCCACCGTCCCCACCCGGGGGACCTCTTCCCGAGGGAACACGGAGCGCAGCGCACGAGGAGCGCTTCGACGCATGACACAGGATGCCAACACCAACCCGGGCGCTCGCGCCTCGGACGCGCCCGCCAATGAGGGCGCCACTCACCCCCTCGACGTGATCTTCCACCCCCGCGCCGTCGCCCTCGTCGGCGTGCCCTCCAGCGAGTCGGCCGGCGCGTCGCGCGGCTTCTTCACCGCGCTCCTGGAGCAGGGCTTCCCCGAGCGCCACGACGGCCGGATCTACCCGATCAACCCGAAGGTGCAGGAGATCAAGGGCGTGAAGGCGTACGCCTCGCTCCTCGAGACGCCTGACCCCGTCGACCACATCATCTCGCTCATCCCCGCCCGCGCCGTGCCGCAGCTCGTCGAGCAGGCCATCGAGAAGGGCGTGCGCTCCATCCACTTCTTCACCGCCGGCTTCTCCGAGACCGGCGACCAGGAGATGGCCAACCTCGAGCGCACCATGGTCGCGAAGCTCAACGCCGCCGGGATCCGCGTCCTTGGCCCCAACTGCATGGGCCTCTACGTCCCGTCCGAGGGCCTCGCGTTCATGAACGACTTCCCGAAGGAGTCCGGGAACGTCATGTTCGTCTCGCAGTCCGGCGCGAACGCCGGCGACGTCGTCCGCGGCCTCGGCGGGCGCGGCGTGCGCTTCTCGAAGGTCATCTCCTTCGGCAACGGCTCTGACCTCCGCGCCCACCACTTCTTCGACTACGCCGCCGCCGACCCGGAGACCACCCTCGTCACCTCCTACGTCGAGGGCGTCCAGGACGGCCGCATCTTCCTCGACGCGCTCAGGCGTCTCGCCGCGACCAAACCCGTGATCCTCCTGAAGGGCGGCCTCACGGGCGCAGGCGCACGTGCCGCCCACTCGCACACCGGCTCGCTCGCCGGCTCCACCCAGATCTTCGACGCCGTCTGCCGCCAGGTCGGCGCGTGGCGCGCCGAGCACATGGACGACCTCCAGGACACCGCGATCGCCGTCACCACGGGCCTACGCAACGTCCGAGGCAACGGCATCGCCCTCGTCGGCGGCGGCGGCGGCACCGCCGTCCTCGCCTCGGACGCCCTCGCCTCCCACGGCCTCGACGTCCCCCCGACGCCCGAGGCCACCCGCCGCGAGCTGAGCGAGTTCATCCCCGTCGCCGGCACCAGCATCAACAACCCGATCGACACCAACATGGGCGACGCCGAGACCACGGACCGCACCCTCCGGATTATGTCGCGCGCCGAGAACATCGACGTCATCGTCACCAACGCCTCGTTCGGCCGTGGCATGGACCGCCCCGACGCCGACATCGAGAAGCTCCGCCAGAGCGCGACCGACCAGGCCGAGCGCCTCGGCCGCCTCCAGGCCGAGTGCGGCATCCCGATCGTCGTCCTTACCCGCGGCGTCCCCCACGAGGTCGTCGAGCACTTCCAGCACGAGGCCTACCGCAACGGCCTCGCCGCCTTCCCCACGATCCACCGCGCCGCCCGCGCCATCTCCGTGATCCTGCAATGGCGCACCCGCCGCGCCGGCCTCCCCGAGATCTTCTAGCGAGTTCGCCCCACCTCCGGCCGATCCGGCCCCCTCTCCCCCCGCGGGGAGAGGGCTGGGGTGAGGGCTCCCCCTCTGATCCGGCCCCCTCTCCCCACACGGGGAGAGGGATGGGGTGAGGGTCTCTCTCCCCTCGCGCAACGAGGCCTCACCTTGCTCCGAGCACCCGCCACCCGCTCACACTGGGCCTGTCGAAGTGC
>CAYPYF010000114.1:0-7466 GCA_964414675.1 uncultured Dehalococcoidaceae bacterium | reverse complement strand
GGGTGAGTTCGCGTGTGTGCAGGAGGGCTGCAGTCCCCCACCCCAACCCTCCCCCATAAAGGGGGAGGGGGTCAGAGGAGAGAGGGGAGGGGTCGGAGGAGAAGGGGAGGGGCTTTCGGAGTTGCGGTGGATCGGGCTCGGGTGGTCGCGGGGGTGTCTGCATTTCATTGTGGGTGAGGGTCTGAGGTTGCGAGTCGGAGGTTCGGACGGGCGGATTTGCGGGCGCTAAGATGCACCTCGAATTAGGGTGCCGGGATTTACGACGCTGGGATATGTCCTGCGTCGATCGTCCACACTACCGGCCATGCCGTGGGGGCCTCGATGCTGCTCTCGCCTACCGCGTCTGCGTCGACGGCCGGCTTCGCCTCGGAGGCGGGGAGGTGAGCCGCGGGGTGTTCGAGTCTCGTCGCTCGGCTGAGGCCGCCCCGGTGGCCGGGCGTGGTGCGCCGATCCTCGTGCGTCCCGGGCTCAGTAACCGCGCGATGCGCGCGCTGGTGCGGGTGTCGCCGCAGGGGATGCCGAACTCGCTCATGCGGGCGTGGGTGGCGAAGGGCGGCGGGGTGGACGAGTGGGACTCCACGGTGGGGTCCAAGAAGTGGACGCGGCGCGTGGCGGGATCGGCGGCGGCGGCGACCGTGACGTACGAGTACCGGTACGAGATCCAGGGCGCCAGCACGATGGACTACGAGTACGAGGGCGACTGGAAGACGAAGGAAGGCTGGGACGCGGTCAGCATCGCGATCCCGGCGGAGCGGGCGGCGCCGGTCCTGCCGGTGGCGGCGAGCGCGGCCGGGTGGGACCTGCGGACGCTGTTCGGCCAGATCCAGAAGGACGGCCTGGCCGGGGTCTGCAATGCGCTGACCGCCGCGTACCTCGCGGATATGGTCGCGCCCCAGGAGGGAGCCCACGGCATTAGCGAGCAGAACTATCTGCAGGTCGTGGCGCTGAAGGGGCTGCTGGACCAGGTGGCGATGCGCACGCGCGAGGACTCTGGCGACGTGACGGCGGAGTTCCTGCAGTGGGCCAGCGCACGCGGGCTGGGGGCGGCATGGCTCGCGGGGCTGACCGCCGGGATGGCCGAGGCGGCGTACCGGGACTTCCTGGGCTTCGCGCAGCGGGCGGACCCGGCGCGGGGACGAGTGTCCGCGACGGCGGAAGGGCGGTACGAGGACCTGACCGCGGAGTACCTCTACAGCACGATCGACGACCTCCTGGAGCCGTTCTTCGACATGAACACGGCGTTCCAGGGGATCGTGGTGATCAAGGCGGACACGCTGGAGGAGGACACCGACGCCGCCGCCGCCGACGACGGGATCGCTGGGCATGAGTTCGCGATCCGCTACGACCCGAACGGGCACCGGTTCTCGATCTACGACCAGACCGGCGGGCTGGTGCGGCAGGGCATCCAGGAGCAGGAGCAGATCGCGGAGATCCTGGCGGACTACCTGTACACGAACTACATCGACAATCCGATGATGCCGGCCGGGCCTGATGCGCCGCCGGTGAACAATGGGTCGTTCACGATCCAGTTCTGGCCGTAGGCCACACTGCGCCTAGTTCGCGCTGGCTAGCGGGGATCCTCGATCCACAACGGGGCCGTGCGTGGGCGCGGTGGTGCCTCCCTTCGGGGGCGTCGAGGGTGGCAGGCAAGCGCCCGGTGTTCGAGACTGGGGTTCGCTCGCGCTCGCCGAGTCGTAGGTCCGGGAGCCTCGCATGCTGGTCTCGTTGAAGTGGCTACGTGAGTACGTCGACATCCCCGCGGACGTCGACGTGGAGGACCTTGCGCACCGGCTGACGATGGCGAGCGCGGAGGTGGAGGGCATCCACCGCCGTGGTGCGCAGTGGGACCGCGACCTGATCCGCGTGGGCGCTGTGCTGGAGGTGAACCCGCACCCGGACGCGGACCGCCTGCGCCTCGCGACGGTCGACTTCGGGGGCGACGCGCCTCAGACGGTGGTGTGCGGCGCGCCGAACCTCGCGACGGGCCAGCGGATCGCGTTCGCGCGCGAGGGCGCGACGGTGTTCGACGGGCACACCGGAAAGCAGAGCGTACTGAAGGCCTCCAAGATCCGTGGGGTCGAGAGCGCCGGGATGGTGCTGTCCGAGCGCGAGCTCGGGCTGTCCGAGGACCACGAGGGGATCATCGAGCTGCCCGCGGACGCGCCGGTGGGGACGCCGCTGGTGGACTACCTTGGCGACGTGATCGTGGACGTGCACGTGTGGCCGAACCGGGCCGACATGATGAGCATGACCGGGATCGCGCGCGAGGTGGCGGCGCTGATCGGCGCGCAGGTGCGGATGCCTGCGACGGACTACCCGACGGGCGACGCGGCTGCCTCGGACGCCGTCGCGGTGCGGATCGACGATGCCTCGCTGTGCGCGCGGTACGTGGCGACGGTGATCGAGGGCGTCACGATCGGGCCGTCGCCGGACTGGCTGCAGGAGCGCCTCCGGGCCGCCGGGCAGCGACCGATCTCCAACGTCGTGGACATCACGAACTACGTCATGCTCGAACTCGGGCAGCCGCTGCATGCGTTCGACCTCGACACGGTGCGGGGCGAGGTGGGCGTGCGGCTGGCGCGCGCGGGCGAGACGCTGCGGACGCTGGACGGCGTCGACCGGACGCTCTCGGCGGACACGCTGCTGATCACGGACGAGGAGGGACCGATCGCCCTCGCGGGGGTGATGGGCGGCGAGCGCACCGAGGTGACGAGCGGCACGACGCGCATCCTGCTGGAGGCGGCGCGGTTCGACCCGGTGAGCGTGCGGCGCACCTCGTCGCGGCTGGCATTGCGCTCGGAGGCCTCGTCGCGGTTCGAGCGCGGGCTGTCGCCGGAACTGGCGATGGAGGCCTCGCGACGGGCGACGCGGCTGTTCGTGGAGGTCGCGGGCGGCACCGCACGCGCGGGGGCCGTCGACGCGTACCCGTCGCCCGAGGAGCGGCCCGAGGTCGCGATCACGCGGGCGCGTCTGGACACGCTGATCGGCGTGTCGGTGCCGACGACCGAGGTCGTCGGGATCCTCGAGACGCTGGGGTTCGAGGTGCTGGAGACCGACCAGGGTGACGCGGGCGGATCGTTCCGGGTACGCGCCCCGTGGTGGCGGACCGACATCGGGATTGCGGACGACCTCGCCGAGGAGGTGGTGCGCCTCGCGGGGTACGACCGGCTGCCGGCGGCGGGGATCGTGGGGGCGATCCCGGACTGGGAGCCCTCGCCGCTGCGGGCGCTGCGCGACCGCGTGGTGGACGGGCTCGTCGACGCGGGGCTGCAGGAGACGATCACGTACTCGCTGACGACGGACGAGGTGCTGCTGCGGGTGATGCCGCGCGAGGACCTGGAGGTGATCCGGCCGCTGCGGCTGCGGAACACGCTGTCGTCCGACCGCGAAGTGATGCGGCCGACGCTGCGCCACGCCATCCTCGAGACCGTCGAGCGGAGCATCCGCGCGGGTGCGCCGCAGGTCGCGGTGTTCGAGGCGGGCCGGGTGTACCTGCCTCGGCGGGGTGCGAACACTCTCTCAGGGATCCCGGAAGGGGGCGCCGGCGACTACGTGCTGCCGGACGAGCGCGAGGTGGTGATCGGAGCGGTCTCAGGCGCCGAGGTGGACCGCTGGGGGCGGGCGACCGACCGGGCGCTGGACTTCTTCGACGCGAAGGGCGCCCTTGAAGCGCTGTTCGGCGCGCTGCACGTGCCGGTGTCGTACGAGGCGGACGAGGAGTTCGGATTCCTGAAGGGGCGCGTGGCGCGCCTGAGGGTGGGCGACGAGTCGATCGGGATGGTCGGCGAGGTGCACCCGGACGTCCTCGACCAGTTCGAGATCGACCAGGCGGTGACGGTGTTCGAGATCGACCTCGCGTCGGTGCTGCCGCACCTGCACGATCGGATCGACGCGACGTCGCCGCCGCGGTTCCCGGCGGTGGAGCAGGACCTGGCGATCGTGGTGGACAACGCGGTGTCGGCGGCTGCGATCCAGGCGGTCCTCGAAGGGTCGCCGCTGGTGACCTCGGCTCGCGTGTTCGACGTGTTCCGCGACCCGCGGCTGGGGGCGGGGAAGAAGAGCGTGGCGTTCTCGATCCGGTACCAGGTGCCGAGCCGGACGCTGACCTCGGAGGACGCGAACCGGGAGCAGGCGAAGCTGGTGAAGCGGCTTGAGCGTGAGTTTGGGGCGGAGCTGCGGGGGTAGTTCTGCGGTTGGGTGCGGCTGGTCTCGATCGGTGCATGACGCCTCGGTGAGTGCGTGGGGCGGCCATCCCCCCGGCCCCCTTCCCTGCGCGGGAAGGGGGAGTCAGAAAATTATTGTGTGAAACCCCTCCCCCAACCCCCTCCCCTTTCCGGGGGAGGGGGCTTTCGGACTGGCGGGGAAGGGAGCTCACGGGATGGCGTGGGGCCTCGGTCGGTTCGTTGTGCCTCGGTGGGTGTGTGACGACCCTCACCCCCGGCCCCTCTCCCGTAGCGGGAGAGGGGGGACAGAAATTGGGGCTTGGTAAGTGGGTGACATAACCGAGGCCGCCCGGTGGGCGGCCTCTGGTGTTTTGGTGGGTTGGGAGGCAGTCCCCCACCCAAGTCCTCCCCCATGAAGGGGGAGGGGGCTCCGGATTCGGGGTCGGTTCGGCGGGGGTGTATCGCCCTCGGACGGTCGTCGGGGGCTATTCGCCTTCCGAGCGTTCGCTGAGGACGGAGGGCTGGGCGTCGGAGGTGACGCGGGTGGTGCCTCGGGGGCCGGCGGCGAGCTGGACGAGGTGGGGCTCGGTCCAGGGGCCGAAGAGGGCGATGTAGTTGCCGGCGGCGAGGGGCGATCCCTTGGGGCGGACGGACTCGAGGCGTCCACGCCAGGCTCCGGCTGAGGTGACTTCGTTGACCATGAGGTGGGCGCGTCCGGCGACGCGGCGCGTGGCGACCTCGATGAGCTGGATCCATCCACCGTCCTGCGGCATGTGGTCCTCCTTCCGCCGCCTCTGATCTGATGCGGCTGTTCTACCTCGAAGGGTGGGGAGGGCGCGTTTCGTGGGCGTTACAAGCGTGATGGGGTGGCGGCGAATTGCTGAGGTTCAGATGTCGTTGTGTGCTGGGGGGCACGAAGGGTTTGGGCGTGGGATGGCGGGGAAGGGGGGCTCGGTGGGCTGGTAGCCCTCGGGGGTGGGTGCCGGGGCGGAGGGGGGCCCTCACCCCATCCCTCTCCCCGTGTGGGGAGAGGGGGCCGGAGGCCGGAGGCCGGAGGCGGGCTCCGGGGTGGTTGGGCGGGCGTGCGTCCTGTGGGGCTCGCCCTTCGACGGGCCAGGGTGAGCGGGTGGTTGCGGCGTGGCTGTTGGTTAGCTGGCGGGTTGGGGAGCCCTCACCCCATCCCTCTCCCCGTGTGGGGAGAGGGGGCCGGAAGGGGCGGATCGGAGGAGGCCGCCCGATGGGCGGCCTCTTCGTGTCGTGATGCCTCGGACGGCGGGGCCGAGCTAGGCGGCGATGCCGAGGGCGGCCCTGGCCTGCTCGGCGACTCTGGCGAAGGACTCGGGTTCGCGGACGGCGAGGTCGGCGAGGACCTTGCGGTCGAGCTCGATGCCGGCCTTGTTGAGGCCGTCGATGAGGCGGCCGTAGGTGAGGCCGTGCTCGCGGGCGGCGGCGTTGATGCGGATGATCCAGAGGCGGCGGAACTGACCTTTGCGGTCGCGGCGGCCGATGGTGGAGTACCGCAGGGCGTGCATCATGGACTGATGCGCGACCTTGTAGTTCGTCCGGCGCTTGCCGCGATGCCCCTCGGTGAGGTTGAGCACCTTGCGGTGGCGGTTACGGGTCTGGACTCGGGAGCGTACGCGGGCCATGTCAGTTCCTCAGGTTGCTTGCGAGCGGGCGGAGTGCGCCTGCGTTACGCCTCGTTGTTCTCGTTGTTGTTCTCGTGGGTGACGTCGGTGGCGGTCTGCTTGTGGCGGGCCGGGACGGCGCGGGCGTAGGGGAGGTTCTTGCGGATGGCGTCCACGAGGGTGGGGTGCATCGCGCGGTCCTCGCGGTTGCCGTACATGGTGGTGCGGGCACGCTTGGCGCGCTTCGGGTTGAAGGTGCGGGTCATCAGCTTGCCGGTGGCGGTGACGCGCACGCGCTTCGCGGTGCCCTTGTGGGTCTTCATCTTCGGCACGGGTGCGGTCCCCTCGGTCCCCTTGCGGGGATGGTTGCGGTGGTGGCGGCTTATTCGGCCGCGACCGGTGTCTCTGTCACGTCTGCGGTCGCAGGCGCCTCGGCGGTGGCCTCAATTGCCTCGGTCGCCGCGGTCGCTTCGGTGGGCTCCTCTGCAGGGGTGTCCTGCGCGGGAGCAGCCTTCGCAGCCTTGGCGGCCTGTCGCTGTTCCTTCTCTTCCGCGACCTTGCGGGCGGCTGCCTTCTTCGCGGGGTCCAGCGTCATGCTGAAGAAGCGACCCTCGAGTCGGGGCGAGCGTTCCAGGTCCGCGAGGTCCTCAAGCTGGACGTAGACCTTCTTGAGGAGTTCCTCCGCCACTTCGGGGTGCGAGTTCTCGCGGGCCCGGAGCATGACGGAGACTTTGACCTTGTCGCCTTCGAGCAGGAGCTTTCGGGCGGTGCGGATCTTGAAGTCACGGTCGTGAGTGTCGATCTTGACCTTCATCCGGACTTCGCGCAACTCGACCTGCTTGGAGCCGCGGCGTGACTCGCGCTCTTTCTTGGCCTGTTCGTATTTGAACTTGCCGTAGTCCATGATCTTCACCACGGGCGGGTGCGCCGTGGGAGCGATCTCGACGAGGTCCAGACTGGCGCTGTCGGCCAGACCCTGGGCTTCACGGGTGTCCATGACACCGAGCTGGTCGTCGTCGCGGATCACGCGGACCTGAGGCACGCGGATCTGTTCGTTAATGCGAAGGTCTTTAGCGATCGGGCTTCCTCCAATAGCCGGCCGCTCCCTCATCAGGGGCGACCGCACTGGCGATACAGGCGTAATCGTACCAAACGGAGCGACCGGCGTCCGAGGGTGTGGCGGCGCGATTAGTGGGATTTGGTTGTTGGGGTGTGGGGCGGCCTGGGGAGAGGGGGAGGGCCCTCACCCCATCCCTCTCCCCGTGTGGGGAGAGGGGGCCGGAGGTCGGAGGCGGGGCCGGGTGGGCGCGTGCGTCCTGCGGACGTCTGGGGTGGGGTGGGTTGTCGGGGAGATGGAGGAGAGGGGAACCCTCACCCCAGCCCTCTCCCCGTGTGGGGAGAGGGGGTCGGAGGTCGGAGGTTGGAGGTTGGAGGTTGGAGGTTGGAGGAGGGGGCGCGGTGGGCTATTCCTCGGTGGGGGTGTACTCGACGACGAGGTCGCCTTTTTCGATGCGGGAGCCGGCGACGGCGGCGACGCGTTTGACGGTGCCGGCCATGGGGGCCTGGATCTCGTTCTGCATCTTCATGGCTTCGACGACGGCGACGACCTGGCGGGGCTCGAGGGTGTCACCGACGGCGACCTTGACGTCGACGACGACGCCGGCGAGGGGGGTGG
>CAYPYF010000113.1:0-7485 GCA_964414675.1 uncultured Dehalococcoidaceae bacterium | reverse complement strand
CCCCCTCTCCCCACACGGGGAGAGGGCTGGGGTGAGGGCGCCGCCCCCATCTCTCGCTCGTCGTCCACGCCTCCCAACCGCTCCCACTCCGGATTCCGGCCCCCTCCCCCTCTAGGGGAGGGGGGAGAGGGTCGACACCCCGTCGCTCAAACTCAACACGTCCCGATCACTGACCCCACCCGAGCCTCAGATCCGAACCCCCTCCCCCTTGAGGGGGGAGGGTGGGGGTGGGGGTGACGCGGTCGCCAACACTCCACGGACCCGCCCCGCACACCACCACCACCCTCTCCCGAACCGAGGCCACCTCAGCCCGACCACCCCACACATCCACCCGCTCACCCTGAGCCTGTCGAAGGGCGAGCCCACAGGACGCCCGAGCGCCCAACCACCGTCTCTGACCCCCTCTCCCCACACGGGGAGAGGGATGGGGTGAGGGCCTCCCGCGCAGCGACCGGCACTACCACCCTCTCCCGAAGCCGAGGCCACCTCAGCCCGGCCACGACCCACCGCACCCACCCGCTCACCCTGAGCCTGTCGAAGGGCGCGCCCCACACGACGCCCGCGCGCACAACCACGCCACTCCCCCTCCGGCCCCCTACCCCTCGTGCATCTCCACCACCCGCCCCGGATGCCGCAACAGCCACCGCACACGATCGCGCCCCCACACGTAGTGCCCAACCACCAGCGTCGCGAGGATCCCCGCCGCCACCGCCTGCCCCACCACCGCAAGCAGCACCACCGCTGCCGTGAAGAAGTCCACCTCGATGCACAACCGGATCACACCCGGCACCGGGACCGGCGCCACCTTCGGATCCCCGTCCACCCGGAACACACCCCACACCGTCGCCCCCACCAGCGGCAGCGCCGTCGCCAGCACTACGCCCACGAGGGCATCCGCCACGAGGTTCCACCCCGCATAGCCGAGGGCGAACAACGCCGCGATCTCCAGCGCGAACCGCAGCACCTCGTTCGGTCCAACCTTCACCGTCTCCGCGTCACCCACGCCATGCGCACTATGAGGCATCTCAGGCTCCCGTCAGTTCTGTAACAGCGTCCCGACGCATAATGCGCCCAGGACGGACACCAGGCACTGGAGTAGTAGTGGTTCGCATGACACTTCAGTCGATCACCCGAAACGGTGCCCGCCTCACCGGGGTGCGCACCACCGCGCATGCAGTCGTCCTCGCGCTCTCGCTCGGCATCCTCGCGCCCGTCGCCGCAGCGTGCGGGGAGGAAGACACGCCGTCCGGCCCGCCCCCACCCGCCGTGCAGATCGCCGCAGGGCCGGGCTCCTTCACCGTCGGCGGGGCGTTCCGGCCCGGCGTGAACCGCATCACCTTCAACAACGCCGGCGAGCGCCCACGCAACGCCCAGCTCGTCCGCCTCGACGAGGGCTACGCACCCAAACAGCTGTTCGACGCCATCAGCGCCAACGCGCGCTGGCCCGAATGGGCCACCTACGTCGGCGGCCCCGGCCTCACCCAGCCCGGCCGCTCGATGTCGTACGAAGTCGTCCTCGAGCCCGCACAGTACGTCGTGCTCTCGCTGCTCCCCGACAGCGGCGGCGCGCTCCGCGTCCAGCCCGGGGTCGTCCAGGCCTTCCGCGTCTCCGGCGAGCCGACCGAGGCAACACCCACCCGGCCGACCCTCACCATCACCGCCGATCGAGGACGCCTGGACGCTCCGGGCAAACACGCCGAAGGTGAGGTCCGCCTCCGCCTCGTCAACGAGGACGACACCCCCCACGACGTCTCCGTCTTCGCCCTCGACGAAGGCGCCACCCAGGAGGACCTCGTCGCCTACCTCGATGGCCGCACGCGCGAAGCGCCCGGCATCTTCACCGGCGGCATCCAGGCCGTCGAACCCGGGGAAAGCGGCCTCGCCGTCCTCTTCCTCACCCCCGGCAAGTACGCCCTCATCTCGCTCTTCCCGGAGCCAGACGGCATCACTCCCGGCTTTCAGACCGGCCTCGTCCGCACCCTCACTATCGAGTAGCCAGCCGCCAGTGCGCGTTGCAGCCCCGGCCGCCCCACTGCAATCTCCTGGGCCCAGAGTGCAGTCAATCGCCATTTTCAGCAGTCTTAACCACTTATCTGTCTGAGCGCATCATCTAATTCAGTAGATGCCTCTCCACTGCAATCCCCTCACCTCAAATTGCAGTAACTCCCCCTACACGGCACTCATGGATCAGGCGGACTTCAGTCCCGAGGCGCCCGGAGCACTCGTCGCAATCACGGGCGGGTGGTCGTTCATCCCTGCGCCGCCGCCGAGGTGGGTCAACATCTCGCCCGCGACCCTCGTCCGCTTCGACACGGCACGCGGCGCACTCGGCGAGTTCGTCGGCCTCGCCCGCCTCGTCCCGGATGAGTACCTCATCACCGATCCGCTCCTCACGATCGAGGCCATCCAGAGCAACCGCATCGAGGGCACTCACACCCTCATCACCGATGTCCTTCGACAGCACGTCACCGGACGGGAGACCGACCGCGAGCAGGCGGACCGCAACCTCGAGGTGCTCCTCTACCGCGCCGCGCTCCGGCTCGGCGAGCGCTGGGTGACGGACGGTCTGCCCCTCAACCAGGCGTTCATCCGCGCCCTCCATGCAGAGCTCCTCCGCGAAGGCCGCGGCGCCGCCGCCCGGCCCGGCGCGTACCGCGACCGCCAGGTCGCCATCGGAGCGCGCACCCCCGCCGCCGCGCGGTATGTGCCCCCGCCCCCGAACGAGGTCCCCGCGCTGATGACGGACCTCGAGGCGTTCCTCACCGAGCCCCCCACGCTCCCGGCGCTCCTCAGCTGCGCCGTCGCCCACTACCAGCTCGAAGCCGTCCACCCGTTCGAGGACGACAACGGCCGCATCGGACGGCTCCTCATCCCGCTCTACCTGCAGGCCACCGGCGTCATCCCCGCCCCGATCCTCTACCTCAGCGCCTACTTCGAAGCGCACGCCGACACGTACTACGACCGCCTGAAGGCCGTGAGCACGCACGGAGACTGGGACGGCTGGTTCGCCCTGTTCCTCGACGCCGTCGAGTTTCAGGCTCGCGACTCCCGGGAGCGCGTCGTCAGGATCCTCAGCCTCCGGGAGGCCTTCCAGGCTCGCGTCCGCGAGCAGACCCGCTCGCAGGCCGCCCTCGCAGCGGTGGACCTGATCGTGTCTCAGATCTTCGTGACCATCCCGGACCTGCAACGGTTCGCGAGATGCCAGTACAACACGGCGAAGGCCGCAGTCCGCTCACTGGAGGAACTGGGGATCCTGATCCCGGTACCAGGCAAGTTCCCGGCGACCTGGGCTGCCACGGATCTCATCGAGGAGATCTACTACGGAAGCGGCCCGTCCTAGGCTCGACGAGCCCGCGCCCTACGCCGTCGCGGCCTCGGTCAGCGCGCCCCGGACATCGATCGAGTGACGTTGTAGTTCCGCCTCGATGATCGCCGCCGCGCCCGAGGATGCCGGCAGCAGCGGCAGCCGCGGCGGGCCGACGGACAGGCCCACCTGGTTCAGCGCGTGCTTCACCGGGATCGGGTTGCTCTCCACGAACAGCACGTCCACCAGCGTCTGCATCCGGTGGTGCATCCGCGCCGCCTCTGGCATCCGCCCGCCGAGGACCGCGTCGATCATCGCGCGGATCTGGAACCCGATCAGGTGTGACGCCACCGACACCACCCCGCACCCACCGAGGGCCATCACCACCAGCGTGTCGGAGTCGTTCCCGGACCACACGCGGAACCCCTCCGGCGCCACGTCGATGATCGCGCCGATCTGGTTCAGCTCCCCGCTGGCTTCCTTGATACCCACGATGTTCGGCTCTTCCGCCAGGCGGAGGACCGTCCCCACGTCCATGTTCAGCGCGGTGCGGCCCGGCACGTTGTAGAGCAGCCCCGGCAGCGCCGTGCTCCGCGCGATCGCGCGGAAGTGCGCCACCAGCCCCTCTTGCGTCGGCCGGCTATAAGCCGGCACCGTCAGCAACACCCCGTCGAGGCCTTCGCGCTCCGCCGCCTCGGTCAGCCGGATCGAGCGACGCGTGTCGTTGTTCGTCGCGCCCGCGATGACCGCCACGTCCGGCCCCACCGCTTCCTTCGTCGCGCGCCACACCGCCACCGTCTCGTCATCGCTCAGCGCAGCCGCCTCGCCCGTCGACCCCGTCGCCACGATCCCTTCGGTCCCCGAAGCCACGAGGGCGCGCGCCAGCACCTTCGTCTGCTTCAGATCGACCTCGCCATCCGACGTGAAGGGAGTGACCATCGCCGTCAGCAGACGGCCGAATGGAGCAGTCATGGCGATCCTCCGAGGGAGCCGGCAGCATCCGAGGCGCGCGGCAAGTGTGAATGTGCAGTGTAGCGAGCCTCACCCCAACCGCGAGCGGCGGACAGCCCCCAGGGATCTCGCACCCGCCCCCCGTCCCGCTCCATCCCCAAACCGCCGAGGCGAACCCACCATCCGAGGCGCACACCCCCACCGACTCCCTCCCTCCGAGCCCACCCACCCGAGTCCAGCCTCAAACCGCCCGCAAACACCCGCTCACCCTGAGCCCGTCGAAGGGCGAGCCCCCGAGACGCCCGAGCGCACACCCACTCACCGAGGCACCCCGAGGGCCAGATCAGAAGCCCCTCCCCCGGAAAGGGGAGGGGTTGGGGGAGGGGTTTCACTCTGTTCTTGACTCCCCCTCCCTCCTGGGGAGGGCCGGGGGGTGGGCTCAACCGACCGAGGTCATAGACGCGCCCCTCGGAAGCAACCCTCCGAGGCCCGCGACCCGCTACGCCTTCACGCGCCCAAACACCAGGTCGCGCTTCAACATCTCCTCCGCGATCTGGATCGCGTTCAACGCCGCGCCCTTCCGCAGGTTGTCCGTCAGGCACCAGAAGGTCACACCGTGCGCCACCGTCCGGTCCGGCCGCAGCCGGGCCACAAACGCACGGTCGTCCCCCGCGATCTCCAGCGGCGTCACGTACTTCGTCGGGTCCGTGATCACCTCGACACCCGCCTGCGCCTGCAGCGCCGCCACCAGCTCCGCGATCGTCACGTCCCGCTCGAACTCCGCGTGCACCACCTCCGCGTGGCCCACCGCCACCGGCACACGTACACACGTCGCCGCGAACGGCAGCCCGTCCAGGTGGAGGATCTTGCGCGTCTCGTTCCGCATCTTGAGTTCTTCCTTCGTGTAGAAGTCCTCATCCGCGTCGAACGAGTCCACGTGCGGCAGCACGTTCCCCGCGATCTGCACCGGGTACTGCTCCGGCGGCGGCACCGGCTCACCCCGGCCGATCGCCGCCACCTGCGCGTCCAGCTCACGCACCGCCGCCGCGCCCGTCCCGGACACCGCCTGGTACGTCGACGCGATCACCCGGGTCAGCGGCGCAACGGAACGCATCGCGTGCAACGCCATCACGAGGGGCGTCGTCGTGCAGTTCGGGATCGACACGATCCCCTCGTGCCACTCCAGGTCATCCCCGTTGATCTCCGGGATCACGAGGGGAACCGTCGGGTCCATGCGGAACGCCGACCCGTCGTCGATCATCACCTTGCCGCGCTCCTTGAGCCACGGCCCCCACTGCTTCGACACCTCCGAGGACGCCGAGCAGAAGATGATGTCCGCGTCGGCCAGCGCCTCCGCCGTCGTCTCCTCCACCACGATGTCGCCGCCATTCGGCGCCACCGTCGTCGGCCCCTCGTAGCGGAGCACCTTCCCCTTCGACCGCGCCGACGCGAGGAGCTTCAACTGCTTCATCGGGAGCTTCCGCTCGGCCGCAATCTTGAGGAACACATCCCCAACAGCGCCGGTGGCCCCAATGACAGCTACGGTCGGCTCCACGATCAGAACTCCTCGATGACTCGGCGCGCCCTCGATGGATAGAGGAAACGGGCACCCCGAGATGGCGATGCCGCCTCAGCGGGCGGCACCTCCAGTGTACGAGAGTCAGGCGTAGGCGGGAGGGCGTCCTGCCCCTAGCGCAGCACGCCGATCGTCGCGACGACCAGGACGAGCCCGGTCACGCCGACAAACGCCCACTTCGCCCAGACCGGTACCCCGCGGGTTGACCGCACCGCTCCGGACGGCGAACGAAGCGCGCGATGACGCAGTCCGTCCGCGAGCAACTTCGCCCAACAGGCCCAGAGCAGGGTGAGCAGCAGGAGGTTCATCCGCGGCGGAGACTAAGGGGATGACGGCACCCGCCTCAAATCGCACTGCTCTCACCCTACCTCGAACCCCGCCTTCCGCCTCGGCTCCACCGCCGAGGCGCCCGCCAGCACCTCGTCCACCAGCCCGTACTCCTTCGCCTCCTGCGCCGTCATGTACCGGTCGCGGTCGAAGTCACGCGTGATCTCCTCCACGGTCCGGCCCGTGCGCTCCGCGAGGAGTTCCCGCAGCCGCTGGTTCATCCGCACCAGCTCCGCCGCCGCGATCTCCACGTCCCGCGTCTGGCCCGAGGCTCCCCCCAGCGCCTGGTGCTGGTGGATCGTTGCGCTTGGCAGCGCGTACCGCTTCCCCTTCGCGCCCGCCGCGAGGATCGCAGTGCCCATGCTCGCGCTGAACCCCACGGCGATCGTCGAGACGTCCGCGCGGATCAGGTTCATCGTGTCGATGATCGCCATCCCCGCGTACACCTCACCCCCGGGCGAGTTCACGTACATCGAGATGTCGCGCTCGGAATCCTCGCGGTCCAGCCACAGCAGCTGCGCCACGATCGAGTTCGCCATCTGCGACTCCACCTGCGTCCCGAGGTACACCACGCGCTCCTTCAGCAGCAGCGAATAGATGTCGTACGCCCGCTCCCCGCGCGGCCCCGCTTCCACCACCATCGGCACCACCGCCCGAGGCATGCCGGGCATCGCTTCCAGGTGCTGGTCCATTTGGACTCCCTCCTCTCCCTCCGATCCGGCCTCCTCTCCCGTTTTGGGAGAGGGCTGGGGTGAGGGTCTTTACACATGCGTTTATGTTTATATAAACACACCCGCATGCATTCCGCTACACTGACCCCATGAGCCCCACCCACGCCGACGCCGCCCTCGCGATGTCCGCCTTCGCCGAGCCCACACGCCGCGCGATCCTCGACCGCCTCGTCGAGGGCGAACGCGCCGTCTCGGAGCTCGTCGCCGCGCTGGACGCCTCCCAGCCCTCGATCTCCCAGCACCTCCGCGTCCTCCTCGACGCCGGCCTCGTCACCGTCCGCCGCGACGGCCGCCGCCGGATCTACCGCGCCTCCCCCGAGGGCCTCGCCCACGTCCGCGCGGAAGTCGAGCGCTACTGGCAGGCCGCCGTCGCCCAGATGAAGGACGACCTCGAACAACCCGCCAGCACTACGGCACGCAAGAAGACCAGCCCGAAGGGAACGCGACGATGACCGAACACACCACCGACCAGCCCGCCCCCGACCGAAGCGACGCCGACCGCATCGAAGTCGACGAGCACATCGAGGCCGCCCCGTCCGAGGTCCTCGACTACCTCGCGGCCCCCGACCGCCGCCCCTTCGGCCGCGACGACTTCC